>CAZKOY010000307.1:0-3856 GCA_964554495.1 uncultured Myxococcales bacterium | reverse complement strand
CGGGCCGCATGACCAAGCCGTTTTCGTACTATGTCGAAGGCATCGGCGAAGACTTTCTGCCCTCGACGATGAACCTAAAGATCATCGACGAGATCGTCCGCGTCGACGACAAAGAGTGCTTTCTGATGACGCGGGCACTGACCCGCGATGAAGGCATCTTGGCCGGTGGCTCCAGCGGAGCGGCGGTGGCGGGCGCTGTTCGCTATGCCGAGCAGCTTGACGCGCAGGGGCTGCCGCCGCAGAACATCGTCGTATTGCTACCCGACGGGGCGCAGAAGTATCTGTCGAAGATCTTTGATGACAACTGGATGCGCGACAACGGCTTCCTCGACACCGAAGATCCGATGGGAACGGTGTCGGATCTTCTGCGCAGCCGCTCGGCTCGACCTGTGCTGACGGTGGAAAAGACCTCGACGCTGCGCCAGGTCATCGCGCTTCTGAAAGAGCATGGCATCTCGCAGGTGCCGGTCATGGATCAAGGCCGGCTGTTCGGCTTGGTGGCCGAGGTTGATCTGCTGAATCACCTGCTCGTCAAAGGCGGCAAGCTCGACGAGTCGATCGAGCCGATCATCGAAGCCGACTACGCGACGGTGACACCAGCCACCAAGGTGCGGCTGCTCAAGACCATCTTCAACGACGCCAAGATGGTGTGCGTGTTGTCGACGGGAAACGCCGATCAGTCATCGAAGACACCAGTGCCCCAGGATGCACTGATGGGCGTGATCACCAAGATCGACCTCATCGACTACTTGGCCAATCGGCACAGCTAATCGCGCGTGAAGAAAGCAGCCGCGTCGCAGAGCCAACGCAGCGGGCCGCAGCTCCCCGCCCGGACGAGCCACACGATCCACAGGCTCGATGCATGCGGCACAGGCGTGCTCTGCGGCTTGGCTCTGCTGATGGCGACCGGCGTCGCGGCGGCCTATCCATACGGCATGCTGCGCCCGGCCGGACAGCTTTTCGCCGGGCCAGCAGATGGCCACGTCAGCGCCATCCACTTCAACCCAGCGGCGCTGCGCTTGGGCTCGGGCAGCCATATCCTCGCCGTCGCGGGAGCCCACGGTTTCTTAGGATCCTACGGCCGCGATACGCCGCTTCCCGCCGGTTTTTCTCCATCGCAAAACGCGCAGGGAGCAGCCGATCCAGTCGCCATCGGCTGGGCCGTCTCGGACATGATGGTGGCGGCAAGCTGGGACTTGCGCACCGAGGCGGTGACGCTCGGCTTTGGCGTCTACACGCCCTACAACGATCAGACGCAGTACGTACCGCGCAGCGAGATCGATGACAGCCGCAACTCGATGGCGCTGCAGCGCTTGAGCACCCGCTATCACGCTCTCGTCGACCGCACCTATAGCCTGTGGGGCACCGTCGCTGCGGGCCTGCGCCTGCGCCGCGGTTTGTTCTTTGGTGGCGGCTTTCAGTTCGCGTACACGCGCAGCCAAATGACGCTGATGCGCGATCTCGGCGACAGTCCACAGCCCCGTGGCAGCGACGGCTTGCCCTGCGCATCCGGTGCCTGCGAGCAGTGGGCCCAGCGCCAGCTTATCGATCTCGACGTAAACGGCTGGGGCTATGGCTTCAACTTGGGCCTGCTCTCAGAAGTCGTGGACAACCACCTGTGGCTTGGCGCTTCGTACACAAGCCCGCTTCTTACATCGATCGGCAGTGATGTTCCCCTGGAAGGACGGCCCACGCGGCCGGTCTGGGTGGGCCCAGATCTCGACGCAGCGCAGCCCTGTGGCGACGGCAGTCGCGGTGCTCGCATTAGCGATCGCGACCAGCCGCTGCGCTGCGGCAGCGCCCGCATCTTGCGCAGCTTCCCCCACTTGATCTACCTCGGCGCGCGAGGCCGCTTCGAGCCCAGCTCCAGCCCGGCGGACAGCCAGGACCCCAGCGCCCCGCCCGATCTAAGCGGCCGCTTACGCCCACTTGCCGTCGAGCTTTCTAGCTGGGTACGCCTTGCGATCCCCACGCGCGAGGACCTGCGGCTGATTATCGAAAACAGTGCATTCCCGCCCGGCGAGCTTCCCATCCCGCTGGGCCTGCGCACAGCCTTCGCGGTCTCGTTCGGCGTGCGCGAACACTGGAACCGCCTAAGCCTGGCGCAAGAGCTGATCTATGAGTCGCCGCGCAGCGATCCGGCCGCGACCTCACCGCTGAGCTTGGAAGGCCACAAGCTCGACCTCAGCCTCGCAGCGCGCATCCACTTGCACCGCCGCGTATCTCTGCAATTCACCGTCGGCAGCACCTTTGTGTTTTTCGAGCCGGGCAGCGGCTCTGGCTTCTCGAACGACTGGGCGCTGGCCTGTCGCAGCATCGCGTTCGACGTCAACACCGAAGCCTGTCAGCGCGTGCAAGCTGGCTGGGCCCTGCCCTCGGCAACGGGAAGCTACCTGCTCATCCGCCCGCACGGCGTCGCCGGGCTGGAACTAAACCTCTAGCTTCACCGGATCGTGAATCCGTCCTTGCCTTTCCCCTGCGAGATCGCTTAGAAAAAGTGTCTCGTTTGGTGCATCGCGTAGCTGGTTTGCGCGATCATCGCGGGGCGTAGCGCAGTCCGGTAGCGCGCCTGCTTTGGGAGCAGGATGTCGGAGGTTCGAATCCTCTCGCCCCGACTCACGGGTCCTCCTCGGGGAGGATCTGTCCATCGGCCGAGGCAGAGCCACGGTCGGCGCCGCGCTTAAGAAGCGGCTTGGCCAACCCGAGCCACTGCGACGGCGGGAGGCTGTAGCCAAGCGCGATCAAAGCGCTGCTCTAGGCACTGCTCAAGCGCTCGGCGCTGCACGGCCGGAAGCTGTGAGGTCACCTTCAGCGTTCCCGTCCGCTCCAGCCGAATCTCGCTGCCCAGCGGTAGCTGGATCGACTTCAGCTCATCCTGCAAGCACAGCTCGATGATGCTCTCGGTCACCTTGTTTCCCGTCGACGAGAGCGAGTTTCTCGCCTTGGCCAGCGGCGCCGTCGGGCCAGTAAAGACGGAAGCGCCATGCACGCGCACTGCGTAGCTGCGCTTGTGCGCAGGCAACAGACGCGACGAAGCGTGCTTGCCTGCTGCCGCGCCGCCCCGCTCGGCTAGTTTGGGCGCGCTTCCCTGTGAGCCCGCGGCGCCGCGCTCCGCAGCCTCTGGACTCGACGAGACTGCGCCGGACACATTGAGCTCAGCCCGCGGCGCCTTCGTATCGAGCAGCTTGTCCGCGGCCTTGGCTGGCGTGTCAACCGTCGCTGCAGCCGGTACCCGCGTCCCCGCTGTCTTGCGCCGTTCGAACACAAACGACAGCGCGATCAGCACAGCGAGCGTCACCACCGCCGCCCCCAGCGAAGCGCCCGAGACCACGCGCCGCAGCTCAAGCGGCGCTCGGCGAGGTGGCACCCGCGAGAGCTCTCCGTTGCCATGCGTGGGCGGAGTGGGCGGCAAAAGCGGTGGAGCATAGATCGTCTCGCTGCTCGCCCCCACCGCGGCGATAAAGGCCGCGATCGTCGGAAAACGATCGGCGGGGGACTTGCTCAGTGCGCGCTGCAGCGCTCGATTCAGAAGCGGCTGCGGCACAGGTGGCGCCGGATCGTGAATGATGCGCGACAAGATCGCCAGAGCCGTGTCGTCGGGGCCATAGAACACCGGCCGACCGCTCAGCATCTCGTGCAGGATCAGCGCGAGCGCGAACTGATCGCTGCGCGCATCGACATGTGGCCCCAGCGCTTGCTCAGGGGACATATAGCCAGGCGTGCCCATGATGCCGTGCGAACACTGCGTCAAAGGCTGGCCACCGCCGACCACCTTGGCGATGCCGAAGTCGAGGATCTTCACGAAGTTGGGCTGGCCGCCATTCTTATCAAGAAAGATATTGCTCGGCTTTAGATC
>CAZKOY010000306.1:0-3936 GCA_964554495.1 uncultured Myxococcales bacterium | reverse complement strand
TCGCCTTTCTCCGTAAAATCACGAGGGGAGTCACTCTGTCCTACGAGGATTTGCAGAGGACTTCCTGAGCCGCCCTGCATCCTGTCGCCATTCCGGCTCGGCGCGTGGGCGCGGCTATGTCCGCGAGAACCCCAGGAAAACTCTTCGATAGCGCCCGAAATTTTCTTTGACACGCATTCTGTCCTTACGAGTACGATATCGACATATCGCGGTGTGCCAGTAGTTCGCGCTGAACCCATCGCTCAGCACAGACGGCCACGCCTTCCTTCACCCTGCGGCTTCTCTGAGGAGACCACGTATGAACAACCGAAAGCCCGTACGCCTTGGGCAGAGAGTTCTTTCCGTGCTGCTAAGTACGGTCTGTTCGTTGGCCTTGCTGCCAACCGCAGACGCAGCCCCCAAGCTGCGTTACCAGATCGATCAGCGCGGTGACATGCTGCTGTTCGGCAACACCGTCGGTTATGACTGCCGCCCTGGCATTCCCACACCGATGGTCGGCGACGTGGACCCGGCCAACTGCGGCCTGTACTTGACCGACTCGTCGGCGGATGTCTGGTGGCGATCGGACGATCCGGCGACGGGACGCGCGACGGGCAACACCACAATCACCAATGCGATGGCGCGCTCGACGGCGATGCTGGAGCTTCCGGCCGGGGCGCAGATCACGTACGCGCGTCTGTATGCCTCGGCGACGTATGACGAAGCCATCCTGCCAACCGGCATCGTGCAGTTCGAGCGGCCGGGCGTGTTTATGCAGACGCTGACCGCCCTGCCCAATGACATTGAGCGCAACATCGTCGGCGGTGCCACCTATCAGGCGTCGTTTGATGTCACGGCGCTTCTGCAGAAGCACGGCGCAGGAGCCTATCGTGTGGCCGGCGTGCCCAGCCTGTCTGCAACCAACGTGAACTCGGACGTGAACTACGCGGCTTGGGCCATCGTCGTCGTGTACCGTCGCGACGCCGACCCCATCCGCAACATCAGCCTGTTTGACGGCCTGACCGGCGTCGGCGGTGGGCAGCAGACCGATCTGCCGATCTCTGGCTTCCGCGTGCCGGCCTCGGGCGTGCCCGATGCCAAGCTCGGCGTCATCGCGTTTGAAGGCGACCACGACAAGAGCATGGACTCGCTGCTGTGGAATGGCACCAAGCTCAGCGACGGTACACCGGGCTCGGAAGACAACTTCTTTAACAGCTCGCGCTTGAACAAAGGTCAGCCGGTCTCGCTCGCTGGTGACCTGCCGCGCCTGACCGGCGAGCCGGCTAGCATGATTGGCCTTGATCTCGACATCGTCGACGTCTCGAAGCTGGTGATGTCGGGCGAGACCTCGGCAGCGCTGTCGGTGCGATCGATGGCCGACGACGTCATCTTCATCGGCGCGCTGGCCACGTCGATCACCAGCAATAAGCCGATCATCGAGACGATCTTGTCCTCGCAGCCAGCAGGCAAGGCCCGCCCCGGTGATCCCATCGAATTCACCTCGACGACTCGAAACATCGGCAGCGACATCGGCAACGACGTGCGGATCCGCCACGTGCTGCCGCCCGAGCTGGACTATGTGCCCGGAAGCTGCGAGATCGTCGCGGGCCCCGGCGCCGGCAAGAAGAGCGACAGCGTCGGTGACGATCAGTGCGAGGTGGTCGAGACCACCGATCCGCAGACCATGAAGCCGACCAAGGCCATCATCGTGCGCATCGGAACCGGCGCCAACGGCACCATGGGCGGCACGATCTCGCCGATGGATATGCCGATCGTCGTCAAGTACCGAACCAAGGTGAAGGACGACGCTCCTCCCGGTGATATCCCGGTGCGCAGCAACACCGAGGCCAAGCCGCCAGGCAGCGACACGCCAACCAGCTTCCCCTCGTGCAACCCCACGGCGCCGTGTGCTCCGACGGTGATCACGATTCCGCCGTGTACGTCGGCCATCGACTGCGGCATGACCAAGCCGTACTGCGATACGACGGGCTCAAGCGGCACGGCGCAAAAGGGCCAGTGTACGGATCGCTGCAAGGTCAACGCCGACTGCCAGGGCTTCATCAATGGCGAAGTCTGCGATACGGCCAAGGGCGTCTGCGTGCAATGCACGAGCGGCGCCAGCGATGCCTGCACCCCCGATGCACTCGGCAAGGCCTGCCTTCCGACCGGCAAGTGCGGCTGCGCCAGCGACGCCGACTGCGGTGGGCGCACGTGCAGCATGGGCAAGTGCCCCGCGCCCAACAGCGATCTGTATGTTGAGATCTCGCAGACTCCCGAGCCGGTCCCGATGGACGCGCCGGTCACGTATCGGGTCGACGTCGGCAACCGAGGTCCGGCCCGCGATCCTGGCCCGGTGCGCGTGACCTTCGACATTCCACCGAGCAGCGGCGGCTACATCGAGTCCATCGAGCCAGGCCCCGGCTGGCGCTGCACGGTGCAGGCGCGCAGCGTGTCGTGCATCCATCCCAGCCCGATTCCGGCCAACGATCGCTCGACGGCGGTGACGGTGAAGGTCAAGCCGTACGATCCAGCAAACCCTGCTGATCCGAATCATCCGCAGAATGCCAAGCGCCCGGATCCTCCGACGGTGCAAGTCCACGCGACGGCTACGTCGGATAGTGCGCAGGATCCCAACCCCGGTGACAACAGCGCCTATCGCTTGACCGCGTTTGGCGATGGCGTGTTCCGCATTGCCGGCGGAGGCAGCGGCTGCGCCATGGGTCAGGAAAGCAGCCAGTCGTCGCTGTGGGGCCTGGCCGCCGCCGCGTCCGTACTGCTCTTGGCGCTGTCTCGCACCCGACGCCGCGCGACGCAGGCCTAGCCACCTTTGCACTCAATTCCGGGGCATTCGAGCCGTTCGATCGGACGCCCTCGACCTCAGCGATGGAGGACATTCGTGTCGACGCATTTTTCCAAGTTGCTTGCCCCGGTGATGCTTGGGTGTTCGCTTGCATCGTCTGTGGCTCTGGCGCAGAGCGCGCCAAACCAAGGCTTTCAGCTCAATCGCTATGAGCCAACGGCGGCCGGCGAGTGGTCGTTCGCCGTCGATCATCCCTGGTATTCCTCGACGCGCAGCTTTGCCGCTGGGCTGACGCTGAACTATGCGCACAAGCCGCTGGTTTTTGGCTTCGAGCGCAACGGCTTCAACGAAGTCCGCACGATCTATGACCACCAGTTCATCGCGCACATCGACATCGCGGGCTCGTTCCTCGACCGCGTGCTGCTGAGCGCGTCGCTGCCGGTGGTGCTGACCAACCAAGGCCCGGTGGTCAATGACGGAGCCAGCGTCGGCGATCCGCGGATCGGCGCGCTGTTCCGTGTGTACGGTCAGCCGTATGCCAGCCCGTTTTCAGTGAGCTTGGGCGCGACGGTGTGGATTCCGCTCGGCGCGATGACCAATTCCTTGCCGGCGGCCTCGACCGATCGCGGCGCACGCTTCGTGCTGCCCAAGGTCGTCGTCGGAGGCCTGTGGAAGAAGCTGCTGTGGTCAGGCAGCTTGGGCTTCATGTACCGATCGGAAGCGGTGGTCGCCGATAGCTCACTGCCCCAGGACCTACGTGGGGCCACCGCCGGTCGCGCGGCATCCGAGATCCAGTTCGGCGCTGCGGCCTCGTATTACGACGCAGAGCGCCGCTTTGCCGTCGGTCCTGAGCTCTTGGTTGCTGGCGCTGTGCTCGGGCGTGACAGCTTCTCGAAGTTCGGCACCAGCGTCGAAGCGATGCTCGCCGGTCACTACAACATCGCCCGAATGATCCAGGTCGGCCTGGCCTTGGGCGGTGGCTTTGTTCGTCAAGCCGGCACGCCTGACTTCCGTGGGCTTTTGCGCATTGCGTATGCTCCGCTGCGCGCCACAGACAAGGACACCGACGGCGACGGCATCCTCGATCGCGACGACGCCTGCCCGACCGAGCGCGGCATTCGCACGGGCGATCGCGCCACCCATGGCTGCCCGCCGCC
>CAZKOY010000305.1:0-3943 GCA_964554495.1 uncultured Myxococcales bacterium | reverse complement strand
GGCAGGAAGCCCTCAGTCGCTAGATAGCGATAGGTGTAGAAGTCGCCGCCCTGCGTGCTGTCGCCGTTCATCAGCAGCGTCAGCTGTTCTTGCGCCTGCGCGTGCCGGCTCTGCGCGGCGCGCTTTTCCTGCTGCGGCGCGGCGTAGTTGTCCATCATCCGACGCGCACCGTCGCGCTGCTGCTCGGCAGATAGAAACAGCTCGCGCCAGCGTCGGAAGGACAGGTCAAAGCGCTGCACCGCGGTCTCGACCAGGAGCTGCGCAAAACGCTCGCTGTCGGAAAACCAGGGTGCTGCTTCACGCGTAAGCTCGCTCTCTAGCTGCTGCAGCACGCCACGGATGCGACGCAGGGCTTGATCAGATACCCGCGGCTCGCGGATGGGGTCTTGGATCTCGGGTCGCAGCGGCCGCGCGGGATCCGACAGCACCAGAAGATCCGAGATCGACGACGGCAGCGGTAGCTCCGTGCATGCCAGCCACACCGCGGACAGGTGGCTTTCAATCAGGTCGCGGTTGGCCAGATCCAGAAGCGGGGGCCGCACCTCGCCATGGACCATGGCGCGCGGCTCGCGGAAGAAATACTGGTCGTGCGGTCCCTGGGCAGAACAGTAGGTCAGCACCAGCGCGGCCTGACCACTGCGACCAGCGCGGCCGCTGCGCTGGGCATAGTTCGCGGGTGTCGGTGGGATGTTGCGCAGATACACGGCGTTCAGGGCCGAGATGTCGACGCCCAGCTCCATCGTCGGCGAACAGAACAGGACCGGTAGGAAGCGGCTCGGTTCGTCGCCGGCAGCCGTCTTTCCGCGGGCTGACAGCTCGGCCTGTTCCTTTTCGCCGAAGCGAAAGCGCTTCTCGCGCAGCTCACGACGATCCCCTTCGACCTGAGCGGTATGCTCGCGCGCTTCAAAGCCGAACAGCGGGTTGTCGATGTCGCGCAGGATGCGTGCCAGGTTGGTGTACAGGTCGCGGAAGTACGGGTTGGGCTTGGCTCGATTGCTGTCTTCCGCAGCTCGCTTCCGACGGAAACGAATGCAGGCATCGCGCAGCTTCCAGCCTGTGACTTCGCCAAAGGGCGTGGTTTCTTCGCTTAGCAGGCCGTACGTGGTGGCGGTCTTCAGCAGGGCCAGCAATAGCTCGTCGAACTCCTTGGGCTTGAGGTCGCGGATCGCTGGCGTTCCCCACAACTCGCTGCGCTTGAGCAGCTTGCCCAGCGCACTGCGCGAGCTGCCCCGCACGATCAGATCTTCATCGCGCAGCGAGACCTCGCGTCGCTTGAGCGGGGTCACGATCAGATAGCGAGCGCGCCGCGGCTTCTCGTCGGAGCCAAAGCCCCACGGAGGTCGCAGAAAGCTGTGCGAGCGGGCAAAGAGCTGTTCCAAGTTCGTGGCATCCAGCACATTGCTGCGTATCGCCATCCACTTGCGCAGGTGATCAAACAGCTCCTTGTAGACGGCGGTTCGTACCTGCGGCGACGCACTCTTGAGCAATGCAGGCGCAGTGCTGAATTCAGCCTCATCTGCGGCCAGGGCTTCCAGGCCCTGATACTCGACGGCTAGAAGATCAAGCTGTTCCAGGTTGGGGTTGGTGTAGCGCCAGCCGCGTCGCTGATCGAACCACACGCGATAGGCCAGCACCTGGCGCAGCGTCGCTTCCGCTTCGGTCAGGTTGAAGCCTTTGAGCGTTGGCTCTTGCAGCCACTCGGCGCGCATCTGCGGGCTTGGACGATCGAAGCCCAGTGCTCGCTGTTGCGCAGCGCCCAGCTGATCAGGGCTCAGGCCCGCATCGCCTGCTTGTTCGAGCGCGCCCAAGAAACCAGAGCGGACTAGGCTGACGAACAGGAAGTCGTTGAAGTGACCGGACTGCAGCGCAGCGTCTTGTCGGTTGTCGGTGAAGCCGAGCAGCTTGCGGGTGTACGGAGCCAGCGCGGAATCCGGGCCGTGCATCCAGCGCAGCGCACTGCTGACCAGCACCGTCGTTGCTGAGCTGCGACCTTCCGCTGACAGAGAGGCGACGCGGTTGCGGTCGCGAGCGGCGCTGCTCTGCGTCTCGCCACAGCGCAGGCAGAAGCGGAACTTGCCCGGCAGAAACCAAGCCCGGGCGCCGGCCCCGATGCGGCCCGATGGCGCCACCAGCACCGACTGTGCCCGCGCCTTGCGATAGGTCGACTTGATCCGTGGATTGCCAGCCGCGTCGTAGTCGATCCAGGTCTCGGGATAGTCGGTGTCGGCGTCGTTAAAGGTGAAGCTCGCGTCCGCCGGCTGCATCGTCAGAAAGCCAAACACCTCGCGCGTCTCGGGATCGGGCGCAGCGTCCGCCGCAGAGTCATCGTCCCCTTTTGCGGGCGGGGCATCGTCGATGTCGCGCGGCAGGAAGCTGCGATCGCCCACGGACGGCACGTCGACCACCAGACGAACGGGATGGTACTCATGCCCGCAGTCGCGACAGAAATGCACGGCATACAGACGCTTGTCGGGCTCGCCAGGTAGATACTGCTGCCCCTCGACCGTCACCGTGCGGCGACCGGGCGGGTCGAGCGTGGCATAGGCATGCCCAGCCCCTGACAGGAACTGATGCAGCTTGAAGGCAAAGAAGCTGCGCGAGCTGCCGTCGGGGCGTCCGGTGCGCTGGTCCTCGGGAATGCTGGAGATGAGCAGTAGATCGCGCAGCGCATCGCGACAGCGGGCCGGGTCACGACCCGACTCCGTCGCCAGCGCTTGCACGGCCTCGGTCATGGTCTGCGGGCGGGCGCGCAGCCAGCGATCTTCAGCTTCGGAATAGTGGATGCCCAGGCGTGTCTCGACCCACACTGCCAGCGGATGCGCGGCGAGCTTGGCGTCTGAGATATCGCGCGGAATGCCCGCATCCAGCGCCTTGCCCAGCGTGGTTTTGAGCCGCTTGTCTTGGGCTTTATCTGTCACCCGCTCCAGCGTCTCGGTGACGATGTTGCACTCTGGAATCGTCGTCGCGAATAGGCGCGAGGCGACCTCGGCCACGGTGCGATTCTTGTCCCTCTGCGTTCCCTCGCTGGCCATGGTTGCCGAGGTGCCGATGCACTGCAGCCGCGTCGGAGCCAGGCGCTCGCGGACCCGCCGCACCAGCAGCGCTACGTCCGCCCCCTGACGACCGCGATAGGTGTGTAGCTCATCGAGGACCAAGAAACGCAGGTCCGCACAGTTGCCAATCACCCGACGGTCTAGCTCGTCCTGCCGCGTCATCAGCAGTTCGAGCATCATGAAGTTGGTCAGCAGGATGTCCGGCGGATTTTCCGAGATGCGCTGCCGCTCTTCTGCGCTCTCTTGTCCGGTGTAGCGAGCGTAGGTGACGTCTTGGTCTGGGGCGTTGTCGATGTACTTCTTCAGCTCATCGCGCTGGCTGTTGGCGAGCGCATTCATCGGATAGATGATGATCGCGCGCGTGCGACGAGAGCCGCCTTGCCGCTTCTCGGCGAGGACGGCATTGACGATGGGGATGAAGTAACAGAGCGACTTGCCCGAACCGGTGCCTGTGGTGACGACGTAGCTCTCGCCATCGTTGGCCAGGGCCAGCGCCTGCTCTTGATGCTTGAACAGCGAAAGCGGCTCGCCCTCGGGCGCACGGGCCGTGCGAAATAGGGCCGCGCAGCCCGGCTCTAGCGAGCCTGCGCCGACGAGCTTGTCGACCGTTGTCGTGCGGCTGTAGCTGGGATTGATCTGAATCAGCGGCTCGGGCCAGTAACGATCCTCGCTGTAGATCGCCGTGACCTGCTGGCGAATGTCGTCGGCGTAGATCGTCGTGAACGAGGTCGCGAACTTCTTGTAGTCATCGACCACGCTGTCGCGCAGCGAAAACACGTCCATGTTCTTCGCGCTCATCGCGCTGCCCGCCTTGCCACTCATCGGACGGCTCCTGCGCGGCTCTGTCCCGTCGATCGCGTGCTACGTCGCAGCATCGGCGCAGCATGCCG
>CAZKOY010000304.1:0-3971 GCA_964554495.1 uncultured Myxococcales bacterium | reverse complement strand
ACCCTGCCGACCTTTGCCGTGGTGCCGGCGATGAAGGTCATCTTCGACGGCTTCAAGCGCGGCGACAAAGCCCCTGGCATGAACTATGGCTTCGAGCGCGTGCTGCACGGCGAGCAGTACACCGAGCTCAAGCGCCCGCTGCCGCCGCGCGCCAAGCTGCGCCACGAGCTGAAGTGCAAGGACGTCTATGACAAGGGCAAGAACGCCGTCGTCATCATGGGCATCAAGACCTTCGATGAAAACGGCGACGAGCTAGCGTACAACGAGGTCTCGACCGTCGTGCGCGGCGCAGGTGGCTGGGGTGGCGACCGCGGACCGTCTGCCGAGATCAACGTGCCGCCGAGCCGCGCCGCCGACGCTGTGATCGAAGAAAAGACGCGCGACAACCAAGCGCTTTTGTATCGGCTGTCCGGCGACATCAACCCGCTGCACGCGGACCCCGCCTTTGCGCAGGGCTTCGGCTTCGACAAGCCGATCCTGCACGGGCTCTGCACCTATGGCTTTGCGGCGCGGGCCGTCCTGCGCGCGTTCAGCAAGGGCGATCCGCGGTACTTCAAGAGCATCAAGGTCCGCTTCGCCGACAGCGTGTTCCCCGGCGAGACGCTGATCACCGAGATGTGGAAGGAATCGGACACGCGCATCGTGTTCCGCACCAAGGTCAAAGAGCGCGACAAGGTCGTCATCTCGAACGCCGCCGTCGAGCTATACAGCGAGATTCCCAAGCCCAAGGCCAAGACCTCAGCAGCGACGGGCACCGCGTCCGGCCCCGCCGCCTCGGCCGAGCCGATCAGTGCCGACGTGTTTGCCGGCATTAAGGCGTACTTCGAGGCCAACGCCGATGCCGTAAAGAAAATTGGCGTGCTGTATCAGTTCAAGCTGACCGCGCCCGAGAGCGTCTGGACCCTGGACACCAAAGCGGCAAGCGTCAGCCCCGGTGCCGCCACCAGCCCGCAGTGCATGCTTGAGCTGTCCGACGCGGACTTCATGGCGATGTGCAGCGGCAAAGCCGACCCCATGAAGCTGTTTATGGACAAAAAGCTGCGCATCAGCGGCGACATCATGGCCAGCCAGAAGCTGGAGTTCCTAAAGAAGATCGATCCCAACCTGGTCTTGGCCGCAGCCAAGGCGCGAGCCGGATCCGGCAGCGCAGCGACGGCAGCCCCGGCCCCCGCGGCAGCGCCCGGCGCGTCGAGCATGTCCGGCGATATCTTCCTGGCCATCGACGACTACGTCGAAAAGAACCGCGCCGAGCTGACCAAGATTGGCGTCGTCTATCTGTTCAAGCTGACCGCCCCTGAATCGGCCTGGACCGTCGACCTGAAGGAAGGCAAGGTGCAAGCGGGCGAGGTCGGCAAGGCGGGCTGCACGCTGACCCTGTCCGACGCGGACTTCATCGCCATGGCCACTGGCAAGGCCGACCCGATGAAGCTGTTTATGGACAAAAAGCTGCGCATCAGCGGCGACATCATGGCCAGCCAGAAGCTGGAGTTCCTAAAGAAGATCGATCCCAAGGCTGCCGAGGCCGCCGTCGCTGCCAAGAAAGCGGCACAGGCTCCGACGCAGGCCGCGGCTGCGACAAGCAGCGCCCCGGCGAAAGCGACTGCGCAAGCCGGTGCGATCTTTGCTGCGCTGGCCGGGCGCCTCAAAAACGATCCGAGCCTGTGCAAGTCGCTGGGGGCGCTGGTGCAGCTTAACGTCGACGGCAAGTCCTGGCTGATCGACGGCAGTGCTGGCAGCTTGCGCGAAGGCAGCGATGCCAAGGCCCCGACGGTCATCACGGTCAGCGACGAAGATCTGCAGGCGCTGGTCAAGGGCAGCGCGACCGTGCAGAGCCTGTATCAGCACGGCCAGCTTCGCGTCGACGGCGATGTCCGCCCGGCGCACGGGCTCGGCTTCTTGCGCGGGCTTCTGTAACACTGGGATCACAGCACGAACATCACGCAGCGACGCACCCGAGCCTTTACCCGTCGGGTCGCGTCGTGCCGAGAGGAAACGAACCATGGGACGCAGAGTCAACGTGATTGGCGTCGGGATGATCAAGTTCTCAAAGCCCGGCGCAAGCGAGGAATACAACGTCATGGCGGCCAAGGCTGGCCGCGCCGCGCTCGAAGACGCCAAGGTGCCCTTCGACGCCATCGAGCAGGCCTATGCCGGCTATGTCTATGGCGACTCAACCTGCGGGCAGCGCGCGGTCTATGAGCTTGGACTGACCGGCATTCCCGTGTTCAACGTCAACAACAACTGCTCGACCGGCTCGACCGCGCTCATGCTGGGCAAGCAGGCGATCGAGGGCGGCATCGCCGAGTGCGTGCTGGTCGTCGGCTTTGAGCAGATGGAAAAGGGTGCGCTCGGCTCGAAGTACAACGACCGCACGAACCCCTTGGAAAAGCACGCCAGCGTCATGAACAACGTGCAGGGCTTCAACCAAGCCCCGCCGGCTGCGCAGATGTTCGGCGGCGCCGGGCGCGAGTACCGCTGGCGCTATGGCACCAAGCGCGAGACCTTCGCCAAGGTCAGCGAAAAGGCGCGCAAGCACGCCAGCCAAAACCCGCTCGCCATCTTCAATGAGCGCCTGTCCGTCGACGAAATCATGGCCGCGCAAGAGGTCTTTGATCCGCTGACGCGCTTCCAATGCTGCCCGCCGACCTGTGGCGCCGCGGCGGCCGTGCTGTGCTCGGACGACTTCGCCAAGAAGCACGGCCACGAGCGCCCGGTGTACATCGCCGCCCAGACCATGACCACCGACTACGCGTCGAGCTTTGGCGACAGCATGATCAAGATGGTCGGTTACGACATGGCCAAGCGCGCCGCTGACCAGGTCTACAAGCAGGCCGGCGTCGGCCCCGAGGACGTACAGGTCATCGAGCTTCACGACTGCTTCACGACGAACGAAGTGCTGACCTATGAAGCGCTTGGTCTGTGCAAGGAAGGCGAAGCCGAGAAGTTCATCTGGGAAGGCCAGAACACCTACGGCGGCAAGTACGTCACCAACCCCTCGGGCGGCTTGCTGTCCAAGGGCCATCCGCTCGGCGCGACCGGCGTCGCTCAGTGTGCCGAGCTGGTCTGGCAGCTACGCGGCCAAGCCGACAAGCGCCAGGTACAAGGCGCGAAGGTTGGCCTTCAGCACAACCTGGGCCTCGGTGGGGCCTGCGTTGTGACCATGTACCGCCGCGACTAGCGACACATCGGCCCGCCCCGCTTCGCCCGCCCCTTCGCCGCTGTCTTTCCTGGCCCGCGGCGGTCTATCTTTCCCGGTATGCAGATCCTGTCCCCTGCGAGCTATCGCACGATGCCGTGGAAAAACGGCCTGGGCATCACGCACGAGATCGCAGCGCAGCGCAGCGACGAAGACCTAGCCAGCGGACGCTTCTCCTTCCGCCTGAGCCTGGCGGAAGTCTCGGCGTCGGCGCCGTTTTCGTCCTTCCCTGGCTGCGACCGCGTCATCGTCCTTTTGTCCGGCGACGGCATGCTTCTCGACAGCGGCGTGTACGGTCAGCATCGCCTGGACCAGCCGCTCGTGCCCTACCCTTTTTCCGGCGATTGGTCGACGGACTGCCGGCTGCTAGGCGGTCCCTGCCGCGACTTCAACGTCATGGTCGATCGCAGGCGGGCGCAGGCGACGGTCCAGGTCATAAAGCTGTCTTCTCAGCCCCAGGCCTTTTCTGCCGCCGGCTCGCCGCTTCTGCTGTTTGTCGCCGACGGAGATCTTCACGTCGACGCAGGCGCTGGCCGCAGCGCCTACGTACCTGCGCAGCACACCCTGTTCATCCACACGGATAAATCCATACCCGCACTGACGACGCTGACGCTGACCGCTGCCAGCGAGGGAGCCGCAGCGATTCTGATCGCACTCAACCCAGCCGACGCGGATCCGTCCACGCAGGCACGCGCCGCTGCGGATCGTGGCTAGCCGCGAGCGTTGTGACAGACGGCTTCGATGTTGTTGCCGTCGGGGTCCAAGATGAACGCGC
>CAZKOY010000303.1:0-3982 GCA_964554495.1 uncultured Myxococcales bacterium | reverse complement strand
TTTGGTCTCCACCGTCAACCACACCACAGATGCCGGGCGAGTTGCGGCGGGTGAGTGTGACGCATCCGTTTCATCCGAGGTGTGGGCGCAGCTATGAGCTGATCGCGTATAAGCAGACCTGGGGCGAGTATCGGGTGTTCTTTTACGACGAGCAGGGCGCGTTTGTGTCGTTGCCCGCCGAATGGACCGATGCGGTGCAGCCCGATCCATTCGTGAGCCTTGCTGCCGGTCGCTCCGACTTTCGGGTCGAGGATCTGTGCCAGTTGGTGGCTCTGGTAGCGCAGCTCAAAGCGGAGCGTGGGTAAGCCAGGAGACCCTGCTGGCGCGCTGAGGTGTAAAGGAAAATTCGCCAGAAGTGTAACGGTATTTTTGCCGATGGATGGATGATGTCCTGGCCATTTCTCGGTCCTATCGGCACGAAATGCCGTTAGATACTCAAACGAAAGGAACCAACATTGGCTCTTTACTCGATCGATATGTCGGCATATTTTCACTTACATGAAAAGCCGACGAACCGACCCCAAGCAACAGGTGTTGCTGGCGCAGGGCACTCTCAACTCGCGGCCCGAGGCTGTGGCCGATCCGCTGTTTTCTCAGCACCCCTTCTTCGATCCGCGCGATCTGCTGCAGATCAAGTACGAGATGGTGCGCCGCGTGCAGGTCGATGGGCAGAGCATCACCGAGGCGACACAGACCTTCGGTCTGTCGCGCCCCACCTTTTATCAGGCACAGCAGGCCCTAGCCGAGCAGGGCATGGAGGGACTGCTACCCAAGAAGCGAGGTCCCCGCAGCGCCCACAAGCTCGACACTTCCGTCGTGTTGTACCTCCAGCACAGCCGTGCCTCAGAGCCTTCGATTTCTGCTTCCGAGCTCGCCGAGAACGTGCAGCGCCGCTTTGGTGTCACGGTCCATCCTCGCAGCATCGAGCGCGCACTGCTGCGAGCGGAAAAAAAACGGCGTTAAGCGGACTCATGCAATCGAATGCAGCCAGCAAAGACCGCGACACAACAACGCTGAGGTCTGCCTATGAAACACTGCGTCATCAGGTCCTTTGTGGGCAGCTCGTTGCTGCCCAGGGACTTGCCGTTGTCCTCACAAGGGGTCTGTCCTGCTGGATGGCGGTCCGTCCAGCTGCAGCATCGACTTCAACCCGCGCGCAGCCGGGCCCAGATCCCGTGACGTGTCTGCCCTCTGCTACTGAGCTGGTCCACGTGCTGTGCGACATGACTCGCAGCCATCACGCAGCGCAGGTGCAACCATGAATCCAGAGTCTATTTCCAAAATCCAGCCTCGACACCTCCTGCGACTGGCATTTCTCTACGTTCGCCAGTCGACACTCCGTCAGGTCCTGGAGAATACCGAGAGTACTGAGCGACAGTACGCCCTTCGGCAGAAGGCGATGGCACTGGGCTGGCCGGCCGAGCGAATTGTGGTCATCGACAGTGACCAGGGGCAGTCGGGCGCAGCCGCAGACCGCGAAGGGTTCCAGCGCTTGGTGACCGAGGTCGGAATGGGGCGCGCGGGTCTGGTCCTCGGGCTTGAGGTGTCGCGCCTGGCCCGAAACTCCACCGACTGGCATCGCTTGCTAGAAATGTGCGCGCTCACGGATACCCTCCTGCTCGATGAAGATGGCGTATACGATCCGGCCCACTTCAATGATCGTCTCCTCCTCGGCCTCAAGGGCACAATGAGCGAGGCAGAGCTTCACATCCTGCGCGCTCGCTTGTTGGGTGGGAAGCTCAACAAAGCGCGGCGTGGCGAGCTCACCTCTACGCTGCCCATCGGCTTTGTCTATGACGATCTCCGGCGTGTTGTGCTCGATCCAGACCAGCGTGTACAGGATTCTCTGCGCTTATTTTTCAGCACCTTCCGCCGGACAGGGTCGGCGACGGCAACCATGCGCGCATTCCGAGACCAGGGCCTAACCTTCCCTCGTCGCGTCCGCCTTGGCACGCAAAGGCGCGAGGTTGTCTTCGCTCTGCTGTCCCATGGGCATGCCCTCGAGATCCTGCACAATCCGCGCTACGCAGGCGCGTATTTTTATGGACGCTCGCGACACCGCTATCAGCCGGATGCGCAGGGCCGAAAATCCCAGCAGCTCCCTCGCGAACAGTGGACTGCGCTGATTCGCGACGCGCATCCCGGCTACATCAGCTGGGACGAGTTTGAGGACAACCAGCGCAAGCTCCTGGAAAATGCGTTCTCTCATGGAGAGGAGCGCACCCGCCGTCCTCCTCGCGAGGGACCGGCGCTGCTGCAGGGACTGGTGCTCTGTGGAGTCTGCGGCAGACGAATGACCGTCCACTACCATCACCGGAAGAAGGCGCTGTGCCCGGAGTACATTTGCCTGTACGAGAACATTCAAAAAGGGGGGCCAATCTGCCAAGTCATTACAGGGGCTGAGATCGACACAGCGGTCGCCAAGCTGATCCTTGAAGCCGTCAATCCCTTGGGTGTGCAGGTGGCTTTGGCGGTGCAAATGGAGATGCAGCAGCGCGTGCAGGAAGCCGACGCTCTGCGCAGAAAGCATGTCGAGCAAGCGCAGTACGAAGTCGAGCTGGCACGTCGCCGGTACATGCGGGTCGACCCCGATCATCGCTTGGTCGTCGATACCTTGGAGGCCGATTGGAACCACAAGCTACGAGCGCTGCAGCAGGCTCAAATGGAGTACGAGCAGAAACGGCATGCCGATCGGAGGGAGCTCTCATCTGAGCAACAAGCAGGCATCCTGGCCTTGGCATCCGACTTGCCCCGTCTGTGGAGCGATCCCAAGACCCACGACCGTGATAGGAAGCGCATCGCGCGCTTGATCCTTTTAGACGTCACGCTGCGCAAGACCAAAGAGGCCATCACCGTACAGATTCGTTTCCGCGGGGGCACACAGAAGACCCTATCCATTCCACCGCCGCGGTCCGTCTGGGAACAGTTTCAGCTCAGCCCCGAGATCTTGGCCGAGATGGACCGCCTACTTGATGACCATACTGATGGCCGCATCGCCGAGATGCTCAATGCGCGTGGCCTGCAGTCTGGAATGGGCCGACCCTTCAGTCAGCAGATGGTCGCACGGCTTCGCAAGGACTATGGCCTGTCCTCTCGCTATGACCGACTGCGAGCGCGCGGCATGCTGACCGCAGAGGAAGTCGCACAGCAGCTCGGAATTTCCATCGACCGGGTCTTCGCCCGCCGCAAGGCAGGCCTGTTCAAGACGCACGCCTACGACGATCGTCCTCATCACCTGTACGAGCCCCCAGACCCCAACCCCACGACGCTCACTGAAGCATGCCCTACTCCCGTCTAACCACATCACCACTCAAACAACAGATGAGGTGCAGTATGAAGCGTAGATCTTCAGCGCGCGAAAGAAGGGTAAATAGATCCCAAGCTGGGCCGCAGCTTCGCCGGTTGCGAACACTCCGCGCCAGTCGTACAGAGCGCCCAGGCTGGTCGTGATCTCGACGGGGCCGAATGTCCGTGACGCAACCATGCGCAGCGCGGCGAGATCGGTGAGCAGACCCAGCGAGTTCGCGCCATTGAAGGGGCCAACGCGCACTTGCTGTTCGTAGTGCAGACCGATGCGCAGGTGCTGCGCGGGGCGGTAGTGCGTCGCGCCATCGTCGTCGCGCGACATCTGCGGCGCTTGTGAAAGAGGAAGCAGAGGCCACAGCAGCGCAGTCAGGTTCAAACGCAACGGACCATGCTGGTGAACCACACCGCCGCCCTCTTGCCAGAAGCTGAAGTCCGTCGCGACACCGCCCGCAAAGCGACCGAATAGACCCAACGTCACGCCATATGGAAAGACCGCCGCAGCATCACGCTGCTCCGTCTTCGGTAGCACCATCAGGTGCGCGTAGGCATGCGCGCCGAAGTCGTCGATGTCGAGACAGCCGACGAGATTGCTGTCACAAAGCGGGCTGTAGTGCGGCAACAGCGCGGGCTGCGGCATGACGCGGGGCTGCGCGGTGGCATGGGGTGCGATATGCAG
>CAZKOY010000302.1:0-3998 GCA_964554495.1 uncultured Myxococcales bacterium | reverse complement strand
ATTTCCGTCGTCGCTTCGGTGTGTATGTCATCGGGATCGAGACCAACGACAGGCTCTTTGCCCCTCCTGACCCGCAGCGACCGTTGGGCCAGGATGATGTCCTCATTGTGATGCAAACACGCCATCCCACCGATTCGTCGTGATGAACCGGCGCACGAAGTGGATGCCCATCTCTGCAGTTCGCCAACGCCGCCATCGAAGCGCAGAGATTCGCGAAGTCGTTCCCTCTACATAATCTCGCCGCCGCCCTCAGCCTGCGGCTGAAGTATCGTGCATCTGGCATGCGCCATCCTCGCTTCCTCCTTTTTGCTCTCATCGCATCGACGCTTGCGCTTGGGGTTCTCGACTACGTCACGGGGCCCAGGCTGTCGTTCAGCTTGTTCTACCTGGCCCCGGTGGCGCTTGGCGGCTGGCTGCTGGGCGTTCGCGCGGCCTGGGTGCTGACGGCGGCGGTGTCTCTGGCGCAGTTCTCAGCAGACTTTTCTTGGGGTGGGCAAGATGTGTCGCTGATCACGCTGTGGAATGCGTTCACGCGCATCACCGCGCTGGGTGCGCTGGGGCATGTGGTGGCCTGGCTGCGTCGCGACCGCGACCGTCTGGATCACCTGCTGACCGAACGAACATCGGCCCATGTCGCCACGGTGGATCAGCTGCGGCATCGCGACCGCCTGGCGCTGGTGGGGCAGATCGCATCGGGCCTTGCGCATGAGCTGGGCACGCCGCTCAACGTCATCGACGGTAGAGCGCGGCTGATGGCCGAAGCCGAGCTCTCGATGGAAGAGCGCAGCGCGCACGTGCGCAGCATCTTGGAACAGACCGAACGCATGACGCGCATCATCCGCCAGCTCCTCGACTTTGCACGCCGCCGCGGCCCAGATGTTGGGCGTGTGGATCTGCATGATCTGTGTGGTCGCGTGCTGGATCTTCTGCGGCCACTCGCCAGCAAACGAGCCGTGGAGCTGAAGCTGCTTCCCATCGAAGGGGACGGCGTGGCCGCGGTGGACTACAACCACATCCAGCAGGCGATCAGCAACTTGGTCATGAATGCCGTGCAGGCCATGCCGGAAGGCGGAGAAGTCTCCGTCCGCATCGCGGGTGCGGCGGATGAAGACTTGATCGTATCGGTGTCAGACACAGGCATGGGAATTGCGAAAGAAGACCTTGGGCGCATCTTCGAGCCGTTCTTTACGACCCAAGGTGCTGGCCACGGCACGGGACTCGGACTCTCGATCACAGAGGGCATCGTGAAAGACCACGGCGGCACCATTGAAGTCACAAGCGAAGTCGGACGCGGAAGCTGCTTCACGCTGCGACTGCCGCGCACGCAGCGATCCCACACGGCGGAGCGCACATGAGACCCCAGGTCGTGGTGGTCGATGATGACCGCGCCATGTGCGAGCTACTGGAGCTGGGCTTGGGCAAGCGCGGCTTTGACGTGCGTCCCACCACCGACCCGCGCAAGGTCCTCGATTTGCTGCAGCAAGGCTCGGTCGAGGCGGTGGTGACCGATCTCAACATGCCGGGGAAAAACGGCATCGAGCTGACGCGGCAGGTCGTCGGCAATCGTCCCGATCTGCCGGTCATCGTCATCACCGCATTCGGCAGCATGACGTCAGCGATCGAAGCGATGCGGGCCGGCGCGTATGACTTTGTGACCAAGCCGCTTGAAGTCGATGCCCTGGCGATCGTGCTGCAGCGCGCGATCCAGCATCGAGCGCTGCGCGAAGAGGTCAAGCTGCTGCGCCAGGCCGTCGCGATTACGAAGAGCAATGACCTGCTCATCGGCGAGAGCCAAGAGATGCGCCAGGTCTTCGACCTGCTGACCCGCATTGCCGAGGCGGATGTCTCGATCCTGATTCTGGGGGAGAGTGGCACGGGCAAGGAGCTGGTCGCTCGTTCGCTGCACGCGCGCAGTCCACGAAAAGATCAGCCTTTCGTGGCGGTGAACTGCTCGTCCTTGCCGGAAGCCCTGCTAGAGAGCGAGCTGTTTGGGCATACCCGCGGCGCCTTCACCGATGCTCGCACTCCGCGTCGTGGTCTGTTCCAGCAGGCGCACGGCGGGACGCTATTTCTCGATGAGATCGGCGACCTGCCACTGTCTCTGCAGCCACGCCTTTTGCGAGCGCTGCAAGAGCGCAAAATCCGTCCGGTGGGCAGCGACACCGAGGTCGATGTCGACGTGCGCGTGCTGGCCGCAACCAATCAGGATCTAGAACGAGCCGTTAGCGAGAAGCTGTTTCGTGGGGACCTGTTCTATCGTCTGAATGTTGTCCAGCTTCGCTTGCCACCCCTGCGGGCCCGCGGCAACGATGTGCTGCTGCTTGCCCAGCACTTCTTGAATCAGGCAGCCGCGCGACAGAGCAAGCGCGTCGAGCGAATCAGCACACAAGCGGCGGAGCGGCTGCTTGCCTACGCCTGGCCGGGCAATGTCCGCGAGCTGCAAAACTGCATCGAGCGCGCGGTGGCTCTGACCGCCTACGACCAGATCGGCGTCGACGATCTGCCCGAGCGAGTCCGCGATCATCGCCCGTCGCCGATCCTAGTCGCCAGCGATCATCCAAGCGAGCTGGTGTCGATGGACGAGATCGAGCGCCGCTACATCCTGCGCGTGCTCGATGTGGTGGGCGGCAACAAGACGCTCGCTGCACAGATCCTGGGCTTCGACCGCCGCACGCTGTACCGCAAGCTAGAGCGCTACGGCGTCACCGTCTGACTGTGACAATTTGCTACGAATTGGCAAAACGCCCCAGCCAAGCTGGCTCGGCACCGAGCCACTATTCCTTGTCAGCCTTCTTCGCAGCTTTCTTACCGGCCTTCTTGGCTTTCTTCGCGGCCTTCTTGGCCTCTTTGTCTTCCTTCTTGGCTTCGTCTGCAGGCTTGTCCTCTGCGAACGCTGGCACGGCAATCGAAAGCGCGAACAAGGCGGCGAGGCTCATCACTAGCTTCTTCATGGGACTCTCCTTGGGGTGTTTGACTCGTCCATGATGGACGCGAACCGCTGTCTTGCAGCCGGGATGCCACATCGCGCGATGCCGCGAACTAGTGCGAGTCGAGGTTCAGCAAGCGAGCATCCACATCGGCGAGAAGCTCGTCGAAGACCTCTTGGCTTAGCGTCCCTTTGCGGAAGGCGGCCAGGATCGCGTCTTTTTCGACCACCAGCATGTGCCTTCGTGCAGCCTGCTGCTCCTCACCGCGTAGCTCATCGGCCTTGAGATGCATGTCCTTGATGCGCTGCTCAGCCTCGACGATGGCTTGGCCATACTCCGCTCGCACCTGCGCGACAGACTCCGCATGCACGGCGCCATCTTTCTGTAGCTGATCAAGGGCGGACAGCGCCGCGGTCTTGGCGCGCAGGACACCGCGCTCGCGCTCGTAGTCTCTGCGATCCGCGACGAGCCCCGTGAGCCCGAGCTTTCGCAGGAGTGGCCCCATGCTGAGCCCTTGCAAAAGAATCGACAGGATGACCACGCCAAAGGTCATCGTCACCAGAAGCTCGCGATGCGGAAAGTCGCGCGGCAGGGCCAGGGCCAGCACCATCGACAAGCCGCCGCGCAGGCCGCCCCAGGTCAGCACCGCGCTCCAGGCCCACGGGATGCTCTCGCGCGTGCGACGCAGAAGCGGCGTCGCCAAATAGATCAGCGCTGCACGTCCAATCGTCACTGCCAGGTACGCGACCAGGATCGGCTGCCACGAGCGCACGAGGTTGCTTAGATGCACCTCGAAACCGATCAGCAGAAACACGATCGAGTTGAGCGCGAACGCGACGTATTCCCAGAACGACTCGACGGCGATGCGCGTCGACGGGCTCATCCCCGTTCGCGCGCCATAGTTGCCACACAGCATGCCGGCGGCAACGGTCGCGATCACGCCCGACAGGTGAAAGTGCTCGGCCAGGATGAAGCTGCCGTAGGCGGCAATGGTCGTCAGCGTGATCTCAATCATGGGATCGTCGACGCGCTGCGTGAGCTTGGACGCCAGGTAGCCAATCGTCACACCGA
>CAZKOY010000301.1:0-4050 GCA_964554495.1 uncultured Myxococcales bacterium | reverse complement strand
GATGATGCGAGTCGTTGGCGATGGGCTCGCCGTTCGACTTGATGCGCTTCGTCTCGTCGAGATACATCTGCTGCGCGCGTTCGGTGTCGATGGCGGTCAGCGGGGCATCGAGCGGAAGGAAGGGGCGCAGCATACGCTCCACTTTAGCGGTGGTGTCCCTACTGACACCCCGATCGATGAGATCCCTAAGATACTCGCCCAGCGACTCCTCGAACGAGCGCGCGACGTGTCGCTTGATCATCCCCTGCAAGTCGTCGCGCAGCGCCAGCGCGGCCTCGTGGCTGTCGGCGACGAGGGCTCTGCGCGAAGCGCCATCGAGCATCACCAGTCGCCACTTGTCCCCGTTCCTATAGGGACCCAGCACGCGCGCAGACTTGGGCATGGTTTGATCATTTTCGCACGCTGTCCCGTCGCTGGGAACCGTAGGCATTTTCGGTACATGCGCCGGGGGCGACCGTTTGCAGCGTCTGGGTTTCCTGCGGACGGCATCGACCATCGAGGCCAGCAACTGGGGTGTAAGCGTCATCGGCCGACCTCTCGGCGCTTCGACTGGCGCTGGCGAGGCCATCCTTCCCCGAGGCGTTGCCGCACCGTGCGCAGAGCGTCGTGTCGGCTGCTGCAAGGTTGAAAGCGGATGCTTTGCTCCGTGATGCCGTAGCGGATCACCCACCACTCTGGTCGTGTCTTTTGCGACGCTGGAACCCACTTCGCCGCTTCCAAGATCCAACGGGCCGTCTCGCCGGCTCGCGATTCCTCCCAGACGCCGATCGCAAGCGCCCGGTAGCGGCTGCGTCGGTGAAATCGTTGGATGAGGTTGGCCGTGGCTAGCTCGGCAGGGTTTGTTCTGTCGAGCAGCGTCGAGAGTTTGGTCAGATTTTGACGAGAGCGTTCAAGGTCTGTCCGCATGAGTTCGCCTCTATGCGGAGTACTATACGTTCATAATGTACATTTAGTGCATTATATTTATAATGCACATTCATTGCGTGTGTTCCATAACAATTGACCATCGCGCAATGGGTGTGGTCATGTGGCGCACATGGCCAAGGCCGTTGTCCGAATCCCGCTCGATGTTCCGCCCGAGATGGCGGACTCACTCGACCGTGCTGTGGGCCTGCTCCAAGTGGAGACGGGCCAGCGTCAGACACGCACCAGCTTCATCAAGCTCGCCGTCCAGGCCGAGATATCCCGCTTGGAGGGCCGCTACGCCGACCTGATGCCGCGCCCCGCCCGCGCTGACAAAGGCGACCCGGAACCAGCACCTGCGAAGCGACGCCCAGGTCGCCGCGCTTCGACGTAGCAGGAACCCGCGATGCCAGCCAAGAAGCTCGCTTCCAAATCGGACGCAGGGGCACGACGAAGCCGGGGTCGGGCGCGTGAAGAAGCCCTCTTCCCTGCGGCAGCCCCGATGACAGAGATGCCAACGGGCTATTTGGACATGCTGGCCGAGATCAAGCAGCGCATCCAGAGCGAGCGGCTGCGTGTGGTGCTATCGGCGAACGCAGCGATGGTCCAGATGTACTGGGACATCGGGCGCATGATTCTGAAGCGCCAAGCGGCCGAGGGCTGGGGAGCCAAAGTCATCGACCGGCTGTCGCTGGATCTGCGCACGGCATATCCAGAGATGGAGGGATTGTCGTCGCGCAACCTCTTGTCCATGCGGGCCTTCGCGGCGACGTACACCGAACCCGCAATTGTGAAACAGCTTGTTTCACAATTGCCCTGGGGGCATGTCGTCAGGCTGCTTCAGAAGGTGAAGGATGCCGAAGCGCGCCTTTTCTACGCCCGCGCCACTATCCAGCATGGCTGGTCGCGCAGCATTCTGGAGCTACAGATCGACAGCCGCGCGTACGAGCGCGCCGGCAAGGCCGTGAGCAACTTTGCCGCGACGCTGCCGCCCCCCGATTCGGACATGGCCGCGCAAGTCTTCAAAGACCCCTATCTGTTTGATTTCGTCGGCACGGCCGATCCGCGGCGCGAACGCGAAGTCGAGCAGGCCCTTGTCGAGCACATTCAGCGATTCCTGCTGGAACTGGGAACCGGCTTCGCCTTTGTCGGTCGGCAAGTGGCCCTGGAGGTCGGCGACCAAGACTTCAAGATCGACCTGCTCTTCTATCACCTGAAGCTGCGCTGCTACGTGGTCATCGAGCTAAAGGCCGTTCCGTTCAAGCCCGAGTTCGTCGGTCAACTGAACCTGTATCTGTCGGCCGTCGATGACCTGCTGCGCCACCCAGACGACAAGCCGACCATCGGTCTGCTGCTCTGTCGCTCCAAAGATCGGCTCATCGTCGAATATGCGCTGCGCGGGCTGAACAAGCCGATCGGCGTCGCGGACTGGGAGACGCAGCTTGTCGAAACGCTCCCCGAAGACCTGCGCAGCAGCTTGCCGACGGTGGAACAGCTTGAGGCGGAGCTGACCGCGCCTACTCAGCATATCCATCGGTCGGCCGATGATGTGCAAACTGATGCTGCTTCGGCCGATCGTTGATCGCTGCCGCATCATTCGGCCGAAATCGCCAAAGCGGTCCGACTGCACGCATGATCTCGACGGAACGGTGTTTGTGTTTCGGCCGAACCGACGACATGGAGCGCAGTTTCGGCCGAACTTGACCCACGGGTCGATTCCTCGGCCGAACGAGGCGTCGCTTCTCGACGACGAGGAGATCGCGCTGCAAGGCTTCGCGAGGTTTCGGCCGAAACTGCAACGCCCCGAGCTGACTCGGCCGATCGACGGCGGAGACGAGCCGCTGCGGCCGAACAAAGCGGCGCAAGCGCAGCGAGCTATTCATCGATGTCGTCGTGTGAGATGCGGAACTTTCGCGGCAGCGCGTTGCGGATAGCCCGCGCGTAGACTTGCCTCGTCGGTTTGGGCGTGATGCGGTCAAAGTCGATACCTGCGATGCTGTGGAAAGTCTGCGCTAGGTACTCGGTCTTCACACTCTTGTGGCTCTCCTGCGCGGCGCGGACTACGTCATCGAACGCCTCGAAGACCGCCTCAAAGAACGGGGCCTTGCTCAGCAGATCTTTTTCTTTGAGAGCCGCGTGACAAGCCTTCAGGTAGCTGGAGATCAGCGCATACTTTTTCGCATCAGACAGCTCGCTCAATGTCGGCCCAGCCAATGCGCGGCCGACTGCACGCTTGAAGGTTCTCAACGACGGCTTGCTAGATGTCGGTTTGGCTCGATTGATTTTGCCGTGCAGCGGTGACGACTTGTCATCGGCCAGCCGGTCGTACCAACCACGCAACAGCCGGTCCTCGGCCGTTTCCATGTTGGCCAGGTGCTTGATCTCCTCGATCAGCGAGTCCGGTACGCTCTGCTGCTTGCGGTTGATGGTGACGAACAGACGGACCTCTTGTTCCAGTGACAGCGCTTCGTACACGGCGACCGGAACACGTAGGTCGATTCCTGACTTCTCGTAGCCGCGCAGGCGATGCTGACCGTCGATGACCAGAAACGCACCCTTCGTACGCATGAACGAAAGGCCTTTGCTCGTAGCGTCGTGTTCCAGTTCAGAGCAAGCCTGCGCAGACAGCACGATGTTGCTCGGCACGGAGCCATCGCCGCCCTTCAGATACGCAGCGATCTCGTCAGCGCGTGATTCGCTCAGGTTGCGCTGAAAGCCACTGTCAAAGTCTTCGCTGCGCCGAGAGACGTAGCAGTATCGCACCAGCTCGCTGACGGGGATGGTCAGGTAGTAGATGGTGTGGTTGTTCTGTTTGAGTTTCAGCGCCGTGTAGCCCGGGCTGCGCTCGGGCACTTCGTCCTGCTCGTCGTCTTGGTCGGGCTCTACGGGTTGCGGTGCTCGCCTGGGCATAGGTTCCCCTATCATTCAGAGTACATAGGACCTGCCCTTCATAGAAGGGCGATCATGGCTGTATGCTCATCCGACGCAGCGGCTCCGTGCTGAATAGCGCACGCCGGCAGAGATGCACTTTCCCTGAATGCGCCGTCGCTGACAGCGCCCCAGGGAAAAGTAATTGCAGGATTCCCGTCGAAGCCCGCTTCTTCAACGAAATGTGCGTTACGATTTTTCGACGAGAAGTATTGAGTT
>CAZKOY010000300.1:0-4056 GCA_964554495.1 uncultured Myxococcales bacterium | reverse complement strand
TGAGGCGGAACCGCGGTCTTGTAAATCTCGGTGACAGCGGTGGGGTACTGCGAAAACAGGCTGCGGATCAGCGAGACCTGCTGACGAAGCTGATCGCGGATCGACTGTGCCGATGAGCTGTCCTGCGAGGCAGTGCGCGTGTTGTTGGGGCAGCTTGCGCACTTGCCACCGACGGTCTCGACCTTGCCGCTCTGCAAGACGTTTGAGTCATAGCCAAACGAGACCGAGCCAAAGAATGTGAAGCGCTCGTGCAGGGCCTCGGTCTTGGCTTTCTTGAACAGATCCGAGGCCGCCTTTTGATCGCTGCTATCGCTGAGCCCCAGACGTAGTGCTTCTTCTGCGGCCTTTTGTGCTGGCACAAACTCGTCGGTATCGAACAGCGCCTGTGCTAGCTCGAAGTGCAGGTCGGCATCTTGAGGGCTCAACGCAAGCCCGACGCGCGCTTCTTTGACGGCCTCGGCATCTTCGGAGGCCTGCCGCAGCGCGAGCACGCGCACATAGTGCATAAGCGATCGCTCTTCGCTGGACAGGCCAGCGGCTTCGGCTTTGTCCGTCGCTTCTTTAATTCGCGCTGCAGCAGCCTCAGGCTCACGCCCTTTGAGCAAGCGTCGTCCGTCGGAAAAGAGCGCCTGAACCTGTGCGCGCTTGGCCAGCCCGCCGGCTTCGCTGATCAGCGCCGCGTCCGCCCCCGCCTGCGCCGCGACAGCTTCCGCGCTGCGCTGGGCCTCGCTGTACTGCTTGTCCTCGTATTGGCTCTTGGCCAGTTCAAACCGGCAGTCGGCGCTGCTTGGATCCAGCTCAAGCGACTTGTGCAGCGACGCGATCGCATCGGCTCGCTTGGCAGAGCCCCCTTGCACCTGCACGATGCCCTGCAGACAGTACAGATACGACAGCGTCGTTGCGGGCTGCCCTTCGGCCTGTGCCTGCTGGATCGCCGCGGCGAACAGGCCCAGCGCTTCGTCGTACTTGTCGGCCTTGAGCAGCGCCTTGCCCTGCGCGAGCAAGTCTTGATAGCTCGCCGTGGGGACTGTCGAAGATCCCACCCCCGCGCTTGCCGCAGCAGGCTGCGCAGCCGCGGCCCCCACACAAGCCAGCACAGACAGAGACGCCCCCAAAGCCCACAGCACAAGCACCCCAGCCCGCGCACGCAGGCAATGTGTCGGCATGGCGATATTTTACTGAATGCGACGCGTCGGCGGATCGCAAGTTGCGTTATCGTGCGCCGCGTGAACTCTGCCTCGTCGCCCCGCGCCTCTGGGTCCTGCCAGTCGCCTGCTTCGTCTGCGCTTGTGGCCTCTGATTTTGACTACGATCTGCCCGCTGAGCTGATTGCTGCAGAGCCGGCAGCCGCTCGCGATCGCTCGCGCCTTTTGGTGGTCTTGCCAAGCGATGTGTCCGAAGACAGCGCACCAGAGGATGTCGCGCTGCACATGCCCGAAGGCGCTGAAGATCCGACGGGGCGCGTGTCACATGAGTGCTTCGCCGACCTGCCCGCGCTGCTGCAAAAGCACGTAGGAGAGCGAACGCTGGTGGTGCTCAACGACAGCAAAGTGCTGGCAGCGCGCTTGTACGGACACAAGAGCGGCCCGCATGGCGAGCGCGGTGGGCAGGTCGAATTCTTGCTCACCGATCCTGTGCCGCAAGCGCCAGGTTCTGCGCGGGCGGTGTGGCGCGCTCTGTATCGCTGCAGCAAGCCTCTGCGGCCCGGTCAGCAGGTTCGCTTGCACAAGCGCTCGGCCCCGGATGTTGCGCCGCACGACGTGCTCGTTGTGCAGGCCGAGCACGGCTCGGCGATCCTTGATCTGGGCCCGCTATCCAGCGACGAAGTTGGGGCACTTCTCGCTCGTTTAGGAGAGCTGCCGCTGCCGCCATACATCGAAAACGCCCGCCTGCGTGACGGCGGACAGCGCAGCCGCGACGAGGATCGCATCCGCTATCAGACGGTCTTTGCGCGCAGCGCCGGCTCTGTGGCGGCCCCGACGGCTGGCTTGCACTTTACCGAAGACCTTCTGTCCCGCCTGCGCGCCGCTGGACATGAGCTTGCGTACGTGACACTGCACGTCGGTCCCGGAACCTTTCTGCCCTTGCGCAGCGAGCGGCTCGAAGAGCATGTGATGCACAGCGAGCGGTACCAGATCAGCCGCGAAACCGTGCAGGCCATCCGCACCGCCAAGCAGCAAGGGCGCAAGATTCTGGCCGTCGGGACGACCGTGGTGCGGACGCTGGAAGCAGCGGCCCAAGCCTGCGACGACAAGGGCCAGATCCTAGCGCCTAGCGATCTTTCCTCGACGCAGATCTTCATCTATCCGCCATATCGCTTCGCGGTCGTCGATGCGTTGTTGACCAACTTTCACTTGCCGCGCTCGACGCTCTTGATGCTGGTGGCGGCGTTTGCGGGCCGTCGCTGCATCTTGTCGGCGTATCAGCAGGCCGTCGTGCAGCGCTACCGGTTTTACAGCTTTGGCGACGCGATGCTGATCCCGCGAGTGCAAGCCAGCGCCCGTCCCTTGCCCCGCTCTAGCACGCCTGGGTGTTAAGCGCAGTCATGGCCATGGAATCCACGATGCTTGATGCACGTCCGACCCCATCCGACGCTTCTTTTGCCGAGGGAGTTTCCTGTCATGTCTTCCCGGCACTGCAAGTGGCGACGCCCCGCGACCCCTTGCGCCCGCTGTTTCACGAAGAAGCCCGCGACGGCAAGGCACGAGCAGGACGCCTGCGCCTACCGCATGGTGAAGTCAGCACCCCAATCTTCATGCCGGTCGGCACTGTCGGCAGCGTCAAGTCGGTCAGCCCCGACGATCTGCAGCGCGCCGGGGCCCAGATCATTTTAGGCAACACGTATCACCTGTGGCTGCGACCGGGACTGCCGATCCTTGCGGCACACGGCGACCTGCACCGCTTCTGCGGCTGGCGTCGCCCCATGTTGACCGACTCGGGCGGCTTTCAGGTCTTTAGCCTGGGTCTGGGTCAGCGCCCGCTTCAGCGACGGGAATCCAGCTCGGAAGCGACGCCCAATGAGCCAACCCCAAGCAACAAGCGACTGGCCAAGATCACCGAACAGGGCGTCCGTTTTCGCTCGCATCTCGACGGGTCGCTGCGCGAGCTAACGCCCGAGATATCGATGCGCATTCAAGCGGTCTTGGGCAGCGACATCGCCATGGCTTTTGACCAGTGCCCGCCGGGCCTGTCGTCACCGACCGAAGCGCAAGTCGCCATGGATCGCACGACCCGCTGGGCCGCCCGCTGCCTGTCTGTGCCTGCGCCGCTTTTGTGCGACGGACAGCGCGTCCTGGGTCGGCAGCTTCGGTTCGGCATCGTGCAGGGCGGCATCCACTTGGATCTGCGGCGCCGACATATGTCCGAGATCTGTGCCATGCCCTTTGACGGCTTTGCGCTCGGTGGCTTTGCCGTCGGAGAACCACCCGAAGTGATGTACCAGCTTCTGAATCAGCTTGCCGACGAGCTGCCCGCGAGCACGCCGCGCTATTTGATGGGCGTGGGCACGCCGCGCGACTTGGTCATGGCCATCGGCAGCGGCATCGACATGTTCGACTGCGTCATGCCGACGCGAAACGCGCGAAATGGCCAGCTATTCACGTCACAGGGCAAGGTCAATATCAAAGGCGCACGCTATGCTACGGACCTTTCGCCTCTTGACCCCGACTGCCCGTGCGAGACCTGCACGCAGTACAGCCGCGCGTACCTGCGCCACCTGTTCGTCGCAGAAGAGCTTCTGTATCACCGCCTGGCAACGCTGCATAACCTGACGTATTACCTGGACTTGACGCGGCGAGCACGCCTGGCCATCACGGAAGGACGCTATGCTGCGTTTGCTGCCGCGGAGCTTGCGCGCTGGGCCGCAGGCTAAATTTCTAGCGCCGCAGGCCGTGGTCTTTCGTCGGAGAACAATTGACCGACGGCGATCGTCGCTGCTATGGTTTTTGTAGAATCCCCGGTCGGGAGAGCACACGTGAACCGTCGCCAGAAATCCCCACGACGCGCAGCGTCGCATAGTGCAGCCTCTGTACTCCTCGCTTTGGGGATCGTCGCTGG
>CAZKOY010000299.1:0-4062 GCA_964554495.1 uncultured Myxococcales bacterium | reverse complement strand
GGACGTGAACGGCGACGGGCTGGTGGATTTGGTGGTGGGGTTTGGGGGGCTGCAGGCGATGCAGGTGTATGTGAATTCGCCGCGGTTCTAGCGGCCGGTGGGCAGCTTGGCGGTGGGCAGCTTCGGATGGCGCAAGCTGCGATGTCTACACGGGGCTGAGCGGCGCCGATGTGTGCAATCGGTCCGGCGATAGCGCAAAGATCTGCAAGCCCGCCTCTTCGTGGCAGAGCGTGAAGCCGACCCCGGTGAAGATGCGCAGCGAGCGCAGGTTGTTCGACTTGATGCGAGCGGAAAGACGCAAGAGCGACTGCTGCTCGAAGCCCCAGGCACACGCCGCCGCCAGCAACGGACGCGAGAGCCCCAGCCCGCGCATTGCCGGGTTCAGGTTGATGCTGACCTCGGCCTCGTCGGGGCTGTGGCGATCAAAGCGCACCATGCCCAGCGGCCCCATTGGATGGCTGCCCAGAAGAAGAACTTTTCGCGGGTCGACGACGGCCTGTGCGTACCAGGCGCGATGCCGTTCCCACGGGATTTCATCTGTCGAAAGCGACATCGCGCGCGTGAGCGGATCGTTCCGCCACAAAAAGATGTGGCGGCTATCGAGGCTGTCGGGGTCTGTATCGCAGCGCTGAAGCTGAATCGTGGGCATGGGGCTTTCTTGATGCGACGAGCGCTCCAGCCGTCGCCACGCTGCCGGGGACTACACCAAGTCCCACGAAAGCGGCGTCCCGCGCGAGATGGCCACGCGAGCCGGACGGCCCAGGATCAGGGGATAAAACTTGGGCGGCAGGCCGGCACCGGGGCGAATGCAGCGCACGTTGTGCGGCGTCAGCGGCTCGCCGGCTGCAATGTCGGCGACGGCATAGATCGAACGGCGGAACAGGAGCGACTTCTCCTCCGGTGCCGTCGGGCCATAGCGCACCTCGCCCAAGGCCTGCCAGGCTCGCTCGGTCTCGGTCACAAGCTGGGTAAGCTCCTCGGGCTCAAGCGAAAACGTAGAGTCGACGCCGCCGTCGGATCGGCGCAGGGTGAAGTGCTTTTCGATGAGCGTAGCCCCGAGCGCTACGGCAGCAACCGAGACGCCAGTTCCCATCGTGTGATCGGACAGGCCGACTTCGCAGCCAAAGGCCTCGCGCAGATGGGGCAGCGTCCGCAGGTTGCAGCTTGCTGGCGACGCGGGATACGTGCTGGTGCATTTGAGCAAGATGAGATCGCGGCAGCCAGCGGCGCGGGCCGTGCTGACAAGCTCGGCGATCTCGGTCAAGGTCGCCATGCCCGTCGACACGATCATCGGCTTTCCGGTCGCAGCGACGCGACGAATCAGTGGCAGATCGGTGTTCTCGAACGAGGCGATCTTGTACGCGGGGACATCTAGGCTTTCTAGGAAGTCGACGGCGGTCTCGTCGAAGGGCGTGCTGAAGACGACCATGCCCAGCTCGCGCCCGCGACGGAAGATCGCCTCGTGCCAGTCCCAGGGGGTGTGCGCTTCCTGATACAGCGCGTGTAACGACTTGCCGCGCCATAGGGATCCGGGGTCGCGGATGAAGAAGTCCCCCTGCTCGCTGTCGAGGGTCATGGTGTCCGCGGTATACGTCTGAAGCTTGAGCGCGTGCGCACCCGCGCGAGCAGCCGCTTCGACGATCGCAAGCGCTCGCGTAAGCGACTGGTTGTGATTGCCTGACATCTCGGCCACGACCAGAGGCGCGTGGCCACGGCCGACGAAGCGGTGTCCGATGCGAAGCTCGCTTTGGGGTGTCATGTGGATTCCAGCATGGCTGCGCCGACGCGGGCGACGCCGCCGCCATCGACCCACGCGTGGGCGCGTCGCGACTGCTCGGCCAGCGTCTCGGGGTTGTGCCAGGCCTGGCGAAGGGCCTGGGCGATCGTCTCGACGGTCATGTCTTGCGCATCCCCCAGCCAAGAAAGGATGCCGCGCTGGACCGCCGATGCGGCCACACCGCGCTGGTTCTCAGCGACGGTAATAGCCAAGGTCGGCAGGCCTAGGCAGGCTCTTTCCCACGTTGTGACGCCGGTCGCGCCGAATGCGAGATCGGCGCCGGCACACAACGCGGCCATGTCTGCGACATCGACATGGACGGTCGCGTGCGCGAGCAGAGAGAGAGCCTGATCGATCTGAGCACGCTGCGCAGCCGAGGTGTTTCGCCCCAGCACCACGTCGACGGCGACCTGCGGCGCAACCAAGGCGATGGCGCGCAGTGTCTGCGCGGTCAGATTTCTGGGCTCGCTGCCGCCGTAAAAGACCAGGATGCGGGCGATGGCTCCGCTGCGTGGCTGCACGTGCGAACGGGCCGCGCTGAACTGCGGGCGCAGCAGCGCAAACTGCGGTCCCAGCAGCAGCCGACAAGCGGGTGAAACCAGCGGTCGATAGCGCTCGTCTCCATCGGGCTGACTGGTATCCAGCAGGATCTCGCAGTCGTGTGGTCGATCGGCCAGATCGTCGATCACAAGAAACCGTGTGGCGCGTGGCAGCGCAGCGCGCAGTCGGCGCTGCCAGGTGGCATCGAGCGCATAGTGATCGACCACGATCCAATCGGGTCGCGCATCGCCCAACCCCTGTGCGGTCTCGTCGATATCTTGCGCCACAGGAACCGCGAGCCACGCGGCGTGGGGCGGCGGCGGAATCGGTGGCCTTGCGTCGCTGGTCGGCTTGGGCAGAAGGACTGCCGAGTGCCCGCGCGCCACAACCAAGTCGTGTAGATGTCCCGCCAGATCGCGACTGACGAAGACGGTCTGTGCTCCGCGCGCTTTGAGGGCATCAGCCAAGGTCAGGCAGCGCATGACGTGGCCCGTCCCGATCTGGGTCGAGGCATCAGCGCGGAACGCGACGCTCAGCGACACGGAGTCCCTTCGTGCAGCGCGCGGGCCAGGGTCTCGACGACGCGATCCTGATCGGCATCGCTCAGCGTGGCGTAAAGCGGCAGCGTGATGGCTTCTTGATAGTACTGTTCAGCCTCGGGAAATTGGCCGCGGCGAAAGCCCAGGCGCAGATAGTCGGGCTGCAGATGCACGGGGATGTAATGGACGTTTACGCCGATGCCGGCGGCTCGCATTGTCGCAAAGACCGCTCCCCGCTGGGCCGCTGGCACGCGAATGACAAACAGGTGCCAGGCTGACTCGGTATCCGCATCAGCGGCCGGCAAGCGCACGGGCAGTGCAGCCAGTCGCTCGCGATAGCGTTGCACAAGCTGCTTCCGTCGGTGCAAGAACTCAGGCAGGCGCACCATCTGGCTTTCGCCCAAGGCGGCTTGCAGATCCGTCATGCGGTAGTTAAAGCCCAGCTCGACCTGCTCGTAGTACCAAGGTCCCTCGCTTTCGCCCTGCATCTGCGACGGGTCGCGCGTGATGCCATGGGTGCGCAGCCGCACAAGCTGCGCGTGAATTGCGGGGTCGCGCGTCAGCAGCATGCCACCTTCCCCCGATGTGACGTGCTTGACTGGATGGAAGCTCAGCGTCGTCACGTCCGAGAACCGGCAGCTTCCGACGCGCACCCCAGCGTGCGTCGCGCCTAGCGCATGGGCTGCGTCTTCGATCACGTGAAAGCCGAACTCGCGGCTCAGGCCGTGGATAGCGGTCATGTCGCAGCTTCGCCCGGCAAAGTGAACCGGGATGACGACCTTGGGCAGGCGCCCCGCTCGACGGGCTAAAGTCAGCTTGCTCGCCAGCTTGGCGGGCGACAGGTTGAGCGTCTCGGCATCGATATCGACAAAGTCGACGTCGGCGCCGCAGTACCGGGCGCAGTTGGCCGACGCCACAAACGTATTCGGGCTGGTCCAGACCAGATCGCCGGGCCCGACGCCCAGGGCTATGCAGGCTAGGTGCAGGGCCATGGTGCCGTTGCCCACGGCGCTTGCATACGGCGCCCCGCAATAGTCAGCAACCGCGCTCTCGAAGCGCGGCACGGCCGGCCCTTGCGTCAGCCAGTCCGACTGCAGGACCGCCAGAACCGCCGCGATGTCAGCCTGATCAATCGACTGCCGAGCATAGGGAATCATGCCGCCTCGCGATTCAGCGCGACGATCTCGTCACGCGATAGGAACTGCG
>CAZKOY010000298.1:0-4078 GCA_964554495.1 uncultured Myxococcales bacterium | reverse complement strand
TGCGTTTGAACCTGACTGCGCTTCTGTGGCCTCTGCTTCCGCTGAGCCAAGCGCCGCAGATGTCGCGCGACGACGATGGCGCGACACACTATCGCCCCGCTCAGCACCTGCGCATCGGCCTGCACTACGAACAGCAAGTGCGCGTTGGTCCCTTCAATGGCGCGAACGCGCTGGGGCTGCTGACCGATCTTGCCGCGCTGCGCATGGTGGCCTCGCGCACGTTCGGCCCCGTCGAGATCACGACCAGTCTGGGCGCTCTGTACAACTGGCGCGGAGCGTTCGCAACCGGCGAAGCTGCGGCCCAGCTTGGGATCTACCTCCCCTTCTTTCGCGCACTGAAACTTTACGGTGAAGCGTTGGGTCGTGGCTGGCCTGCGTATGTGAAGACGACGGATGATGGCATCACGCCGGTCCTCACTGCACTGCTTTCTCCCGACGGTGTGGACGCAATTGGCAAGCAAAGTGTGCTCGGTCTGGGTCTCAGTTTCAGGCCGCAAGCGCGTGTTGATTTCGGAGTCTCGGTGCAGTTCGGGATGGGTGGCCTGGCTCCGTCCGCGGTGCTGGTTCGCGCGATCGTGCTGAGCGTTGGCAAGACGTATCAAGGTCGAGCAGCAACGCCTATTGCTGAGCTTGCGGCGGATGTCTCCGTTGAGTTCGCGCGGTGGATCAAGGATCAGCTCGCGTCGATCGATCCGTATCTGAAAGAAGACTGCGTTCTGTACGATGAACAGCACCAGCCTGTGATGTCGCTGGGAACGCTTGGTCCCGACGGAAAGTCGTGCATCTACCGCGGGCTTCCGGTGCCGATTGGGCCGCACTTTTCATGGAACAAGGCGAAGACGCGACTGTGCAACGACGAGGATTTGACCGACTGCTTCCTGTATCGCAGCAGCGCACGAGCGGACTGGGAGCCAGTGCATCCGCTACTCGTTCAAGACGACTGCTTCGCGTACTGGCAAGGCTCGCCGTGGATGCGCGTCGGAACGCCGACTCCCGACGGGCAAGGTTGTGAGAACCGGGGGCACGTCATTCCCATCGGCCACGAGCTGAAGCAGGACCGCCACCACGATTCCTACTACTGCTACGACGAGCCGGACAAATCGCACAACCAGACACAGAAGAAGTGGTGCCTGGAGCGCCCCGACAAGCCGCAGTCCACCAGCGACTACCTGATGCGTCGCTGGGCCGGTGGCATCGACAACAGCGTCGCGGCACTCAAGAAGGGCGACGACAAGGTCCGCCAGGGCATCGACGAGATGGCGGCGGGAACTCCGCTGCACGCGACGACTCCAGCGCGCGAAGCGGAAGCGGTCGGACAGAAAATCCTGTCGACTGCGCGGAATGCGACGCGCGAAGATGCCAAGCAAGCGGCGAAGGGTGTGCTGGATGCCACCGCGGCCTGGCTGAAGAAACGATGGCAACAGAAGCTGGGCGATGCGGTGGAGAGCGTCGGAGATGCGATGGCGTCGCCGACGAGCTATTTGCCTGCGGCTGGCATCCTGCGGACTAGCGACAAGCTCGCTGACGCCGTCGAACACACTGCGGATGCAGCAGGGGCCGTCGGGAAGCGCGGGGCAAAGGCTGCGGCAAAGCGAAGCAGCAAGGCAGCAGCCGGAGAGGTGGCAGAGCACACTGACGAGGCGGCAGCGCGCAGGCTGCTGAAGGACTCCAGAGAAGGTGTGAAGAACGCAGCGGACAAGAGTGCCGCAGCAAGAAGCGTGTCGCCGACGGACAAGATCGAAGTACGCATCTCCAGCAGCCGATATCCCGAGTCCGCGGGACACATCTTGGATGCTCAGAATGCGGGCCAGCCGGCGAACCTGACCATCGATCGAGCGAATGCTGCCGCCCGTCGTCGAGAGTCGCTTTCTGGTCAAAAGAGGGTTCCGGGGAAGGACAGAGACGAATACCCTCCCGCCATGTTTCAAGAAGGCGGACAGGGCGCGAGCGTTCGGCCAATCTCTCCTGGTGACAACCGAGGTGCCGGTGCATGTATTGGCGCGCAGTGTCGCGGGCTCCCCGAAGGGACCAAGGTCATCCTCAAGGTGAAACCATGACTCCGAACCTACTCAAGCTGGTCTCGCTTGGCAGCGCGGCGATCGGAAACGCGCACGCGGACCAGATGCTGCTCGTTGACCTGTTCGATGCCCAGGACGCGCGCGCGCTTGCGTCGCTGCTTCGCCATCGCGACGGTTTCTATGCGTTCGAGGGGGCTCTCCACATTCGGTCGCTGCACGGGAACGCGCTAGAGCCGGGCATCGTGCAGTGGAATTCAGCTGAGCTGTGGCGACAGCACTACGCAGACATGGCGGCTGGCTGCCTGTTCTTCGCTGAGGACGTTTTCGGGAACCAGTTCTGCCTGCGCCGCGGCAGTGTGTTGACCTTCGATGCAGAGACGGGTGTGCTGGAGCCGCTCGCTACGGATATGGAAGCCTGGGCCGAGACCGTTCTGGCCGACTATGGATTATGGACAGGCCACCGACTCGCGCACGAGTGGCAAGAGATCCACGGCCCGCTGCCAGTGGGCATGAGGCTGATTCCCAAGCTGCCGTTCGTGCTGGGTGGTGAGTACGACGTCACCAATCTGCATGCAATGAATGCCGTCGAGAGCATGCGCTACCGAGCGGACATCGCTCTACAGATTCGCGATGCGCCGGATGGCACAGCGGTGATGCTGAAGGCCGCGGTGGGTTGAACCGACGGAAGACGCTACCAAACAGCGTCTGCGTCGGACGTTGCTGTTCGTGGGGATGCTGTCGTTTCGTCAACGACTAGCGAGGCGAAAAGGCCCCGCGCACGCGGGAACTAGCGCGGATACGAGAAGACAGGTTCTGGAACTGAACGTTAGACGGTGACGATGCAGCCGGAGTCACCGCGTTCACGCCATTGCCGGACGACGGCACAATAGTGCTGCTGCGGCAGCGAGTGACATGATCGCGAGCACTGCGAAGTAGCGATGATGCGGCCACGGGTCCCAGCCAAGCGCAAGGAGTGCAGCGAGGCCGTTGCCAACGGCGCTGCTCGCGAACCACAGCCCGACGGCGCGTGCGGCTTTGTCGCGTGGAGCCAAGCGAGTGACCAGCGATATGCCGAGCGGGGCTAGCAGAATCTCGGCGATGGACAGCAGCAGGTAGCAGCCGAGGAGCCAGGCGCTGCTGACGCGGCCCGTGTCGCCACCCTGCAAGCTAGCAGCGGCCATCCACGCAAACGCCGCGGCCGTCGCGACGTATCCGCAGAGCAACGGAATCACCGTTGAATGCGTGCGTGCCTGGCGCCGCCGATGCAGGCGCAAGAACACCGGCAGCATCGCGATGACCATCAAGCCATGAAGCGCTGCGAAGTGGCCGGGACCGAGCTGCATCATGCGCGAAAACAGGACGATGTGTTGCTGCGTATTCCTCGCGGCGAAGACGGCCAGCGAAGTCGCTGGCTGCTGCGCGGTCAGCCAAAACACGACGGCGACTGAGGAGAGTAGCCACACGGCGGCCATGTTGCCTTGGCCTTCCTCCGCTGCTCGCTGCGCGCCGATCTGATCGGACTCCGAGGTGTCGAATGATTCGGAGGGCGCAGCGAGCAGCAGGCCAGCACCGAGCAGGGAGGCCATCGCCGCACCGCAGAACAGCGCTCCCCAACCAAATGTTGCGTGGGCCCATTCTCCGAACACTGCGCCCAGCGCGTAGCCGACATTCGCGGCGAGGTAGTGCCAGAGGAAGCCGCGTTCCCTCGCTCGTTCTTGGTCACCCACGGCGCGGGCAAGCAGGACATGCAGGCCCGGTCGAAACAGGCTGTGGCCCACGACCATCAGCGAAAGCGCGGGCCAGAACAGCGACGCGGGGTCCGCCGCTATCGCCCCATATGCGAGCGTCAGCAATGCGGCCCCAAGTCCGGTCGAAGTGTGTGCTCCGAGCTTGCGATCCGCGAGCCAGCCACCGGGCAAGCCGCTCAGATATGACAGCGCTTGAAAGATCGAGAGGACCATCAACGCCATTGGTTCCGACAGACTCTGCTGTTCCCGCGCAAACGGAACGAACAGCGGCAGCATCGCGGCGAAGGCGAAGCGCTCGCAGCTCTGCACCGC
>CAZKOY010000297.1:2219-4089 GCA_964554495.1 uncultured Myxococcales bacterium | reverse complement strand
GAACTCCAGGAGCGCGACGCATGGGAGCTCAAGGGCCGTGACCAGAGTCTTGGTGACACTGTCATAGAGTGCCTCCGGCGCCTGATTCGTCCGCAGGTTGCTGGCGAGGGTCTGGTATGCGTTCCACCAAGACAGATCCCGGTCGTATTGCTGACGTACGGTGTGAAGCTCGGTCTCAAGCTGCACAAGCCGTCGAGTCTGCCGAGTCGCGAGGTCTTCGTCTTTGGCCATAGCCGTGCGACCTATTCCGCGAGAACCAAGAGCGGCAGCGTATAGTTGTAGTAAGTGACCAAACCGCTGTATGGAGCAAGCTCCCCCCACGCCAACATGCCGAGCCAGGCTGCATCGGGAGCCAAGATGCCTTGTACCAGCAGCTGCTCACGCAGCGCTTCGGCTCGACCGAGCAGAGGCGCGGTTCGCGCTCCGCACTCGAATCCAAGCACCGCGCGCACCGCTCGCTGAGCAAGGCGCTTTCGCAGCGTCTGCGCGACGGATTCAGCGCCCTCCAGTGCGGCGGCGATCGAGCGACGATGAAAGACGATCTTGGTTCCGGTCGGAATGCTGGCGCCCATCACCAGTGCGCCGCGCTTGTTATCCAGCATAAAGGGCCCACGAACCACGTACGGAGACTGCACATCCGATGCATCGCTTGTTTTCGGTAGCTCGACCCCCAGAGCGACGGCGCTGTTGGTTTCGTTGGTGATCTCCGTTAGCACCGTGTCCCCCAAGAATTCGCTAAAGAGCTGGATTGCCGGGCGTCCATCCAGTTCCACAATGGCGTTGGCTTCCGCTTTCGTCACGATGGCGCTGCTCGTGGTCGGCTCGGTGCCAGTAGTCGTGGCGCACTCGGCCACGAAGTCACCGTAAAGGGCCATTGCGACCACTGCGTGGCTTAGGACCTGCGTACCAATGTACTGGTTGGTCTGCACCATAAAGCCCCAGGGCTGGCCGGCCCCACCCCCAATGACCGGACACTCGACCTCAGCCTGCACCCGGCGCGCAAACGTCTCCATGTCAGCGCCGCATAGTGGATCGGTAAATAGGATTACAACCTTGGGCGGCTCGGTGTGCCCGGCGCGCAGAGTACGGCCCAGATCGTGGGCTTTTGTTTCTGAGTTCTCCTGGTACTCCGCGACTTGGCCGGTGGTCACCTGGATTGCCGAACCGCCGATACCAAGGATTCCAAGGATGTAGCCGCCCTCGACAAACACCCCTTTGCCCATCACTCCGCCCGTCGAGCAGCCCACGACGGGAACATCGCCCAGCACCTCGTGCACACTGGCCAGGACTGCTTCCTGGTCGTGGTCGACGGCTGCGTAAATCACGGCCGCCTTGAGGTTCTGCGCACCAACTTTGTCACGAACCTGCGCGGCGACTGCCAAAGCCGATTGCCGAGAATCGATCTCTTGTGAAATGGCACTGTGAGCAACGATGCGCATGAATAGTCACCTCCATTGGCATCGTATCAGAGCGACAGCGCCCAAAGATATGACGTTTTGGGATACCAGCTCCCACTGTTGGCAGAAGCGGCGCTCGTTGGTCCGCGTACGTGGCGCTCCGCTGCGCGGTGCATCGCAGAGCCCCGGGATTCCCCGCGCGATGAACCAAGCCCGCCATTTTTCGATGGTCGCGCCCGTGACGCAGAGCCGCGCTGCCACCTGCTGACTGGGCCGTCCGCGCGCACTCCGAACCACGCTGCCCGTGCAGAGCCAGCGACTGCTGCTTGGAATTGTGGCGGACCCAACGATCAAGAAGCCGACGCTGCGCTTCCGTCAAGACCAGCGGACTCAGAGGACGAGCGATTCCCCTGGCGAACTCTTCCTTTTTTCTCCCCAAACAAGGAGCACCATCCATGCCAAGGGCTTCAGGG
>CAZKOY010000297.1:0-2209 GCA_964554495.1 uncultured Myxococcales bacterium | reverse complement strand
CCGCGTCTACGTCGAGAGGCGCAGTTTTTCTTCATCGGGGTTCAGGTGGAGTTTGGGATTGAGGCGGCGGTGAACGTCTGCGGGAGAGTCGAGCCGTTGAGCGACGAAGGGGGCAATGCGTTCAACGAGCACGATTTTGTTTCCCTTGGCACGGATGTTCGACGTTCAGCGTTGTGGGTCGCAGAGAGCCTTGCAATGAAGCCCTGAGTCGGCGAATTGTCGACTCCGCGCTGGGCAGGACTGCACAGTCGTAGGCCGGAGAGAAGGTGAGGAAGGAGTTGGAGCGGATCGCTGGCCGCCCGCTTCCCGTTTCTGGAAAGTCTGGCAAGTCCGAATGGCTGCCCAGCCTGAAAGCTGAGGGGGACATATCGATCTCCCCTGGATGATGGCTGCCGTCTCAGCAACCGTGTATCCATCCACGACAAGGTCCGGCATACTGGCGAAGATGGGGAATCTGCTGCTTCCGCCGGGGAGTCTCTTTGCCAATCGCTTCGAGATCCAGCGCACCGCCGGCAGCGGCGGTCAATGCCGATCACTTAAGCCCCATCTCCGTCGGAAAGGCGCTCCCAAGGATCGTTGAGCTTGCTTGACGATTTGTGGGTCTGCGGCAGGTTGTGCGGATCGAATCAGGAGTCCGCCATGGCCCCGCGTACCGACCTCAGCTTTTGTCTATCTCTCCTCGAGAAAGTCCTTCCCGAACAGCTGCCATCGCTGACACAGGACCTTCCCGCGCAGCTGATCGCGCAGGCACTACAATCGACTGGCCACGCCACGATTCGTCGTCGCAGACTGCCGGCTGAGCAGGTCGTTTGGTTGGTGCTCTGCATGGCCCTGTTCCGCCGCTTGAGCATCGTCAACATTGTTGACCAATTGGGTTTGGCGCTGCCGACGTCACGCCGGCCTGTCGTCGCTGCCGCCGTGCATCAGGCCCGCGCGCGGCTTGGCAAAGAGCCACTTGTCTGGCTGTTCGAACAGACCGCTTCGACCTGGGCCCTGCGCAGCGCCAAGGAGCACGACTTTCACGGCCTGTCGCTCTTCGCCGTCGATGGAACGACGCTGCGCGTCGCAGATTCGCCAGAGAATCGCGCGCACTTCGGTGGCACCGACACGCATCGCGGGCCCAGCGGCTATCCGCTGCTGCGTCTGGTCGCGCTGATGGCTGTGCGCTCGCATCTGCTCGCTGCCGCCGCGTTCGGTCCGTACGGCACGCACGAATTGGGATACGCCGATTCGCTGTGGCCCAAGCTGCCGTCGCGGTCGCTGGTCGTCCTGGATCGCGGCTACTTTTCCGCATGGGTGTTTCACCAGCTGCAGGCTGCCGGCGGCGAACGGCACTTCGTGATTCGTCTGCGCAAAGACTTCAAGGCGCGCGTCGTGAAGTCGCTGGGTCGTGGCGACGATCTCGTCGAGATTCGCGTGTCCAAAGCGGCCCGCCGCCAACATCCCGAGCTGCCAGAAACCATGTTGTTTCGCCGCTTGGTGTATCAACGAAAGGGGTTCCGGCCGCAGGCGCTTCTGACTTCGCTGCTCGACGATAAAACGTATCCCGCCACAGACGTGATCGAGGTCTATCACGAGCGCTGGGAAATCGAACTGGGCTATGACGAGCTGAAAACGGAGCTGCTCGAACAGCGCGAATCGCTGCGCAGCAAGAGCGTTTCTGCCGTCGAGCAAGAGGCCTGGGGCGTGCTGCTGGCATACAACCTGGTGCGGCAAGAAATGGTGCGCATCGGCAAGCTGTGCAACGTCGCGCCGTATCGCCTCAGCTTCGCCGGCATGCTGACGATGATGTGGCAGCTGTGGCAGATAATGTCGCTGCGCGCGGGCGGCACAATCGTGAACCTGATGGCGAGCTGGGACGCCCAGATGCAGCGTCTGCTATTGCCCAAGCGCCGTCCGCGAAGCTACCCCCGCGCCGTCAAAATCAAGATGAGCAACTACGACCGAAAACGCCCCATTTCAGACGGGAAGAGGGCTTAAGTGACTGGCATTGTGCCTAGATCGACCTGAGCCCGCTCGTCAAGCAGCCCTATCTGCGCACTGGCATCCCGGCGGTGGGCCCGGGCCAGGGTGGGCACATTCGACGAAAGCCCCGGGCGAGAAGGCGCAGCTTGGATCACATACGACAGATAAAGTCAAACGTTACTTTTGGCGGATCGGTACCCAGGCGAACATACGCGGGCCCGACGCCGTTCAGTGCGGCGCTGTG
>CAZKOY010000296.1:0-4122 GCA_964554495.1 uncultured Myxococcales bacterium | reverse complement strand
TTCGTCACGCGCTACACCTATCACCACGGCTTCTTCGATGGCGTCGAGCGCGAGTTCCGCGGCTTTGGTCGCGTCGATCAGATCGATACCGAATTTCTCGCGGCGCTCACTGCTTCCGGCGCTCTGCCGGCCGCCAACATCGACGCGGCATCGTATGTGCCGCCCGTGCTCACTCGCACCTGGTTTCATACCGGAGCATTCTTTGACAGCCAGCGCATCACGCAGCAGTTCGCGGCGGAGTACTACCGCGAACCCGGCCTAAGCGATGCGCAGTTTGCTGCCCAACTTCTGCCGGATGCCACGTTTGATTCCGCGTGGACTGCGGCAGAAATGCGCGAAGCCGCTCGTGCGCTGCGCGGATCGATCCTGCGGCAAGAGATCTATGCGCTCGACGACTCGTCCGCGAGCAAGCACCCCTACAGCGTCGCCGAGAGAAGCTACGCTCTGGTCCGCCTGCAGCCGCACGTCGGCACGCAGTACGGCGTCTTTTTCGTTCATCCCAGCGAAGCGATCACCTATCACTACGAGCGCAACCCCAGCGATCCGCGCATCCAGCACGAGCTGACGCTGGACGTCGATATCTTCGGCAACGTGCGCAAGAGCGCGGCGGTTGGGTACGGGCGGCGGCGCCCTGACCCTTCTCTTTTGCCCGAGCAACAGGCCGAACAGAGTCGCGTGCTTGTCACCTACGCCGAGCGTGACTTCACCAGCTCTGTCGATGACGATGCCTCGTACCGCACGCCGCTGCCCTGCGAAAATCGCAGCTTTGAGATCACCGGCCTGACTCTGCCATCGGGCCAAGAGCGCTTTCAGCTCGATCCTTTCCGCATCGCAGCACAGGCCGCTGCAGCCATCGCGTATGAAGTGACGCCGACCGCAGGCAGCTTGCAGAAGCGGCTTATCGCGCACGAGCGTCTGTACTATCGCCGCGACGATCTGCGAGCCGACCTTATGCTCGGTCACCTGGAGTCGCGGGCGATCCCTGCTGTCGTTCACAAATTGGCGCTGACACCGGGCCTGATCACGCAGGTCTATGGCGCTCGCGTCACGATCGACATGCTCGAACGCGAAGGTCACTACATCCACAGCGAAGGAGACAACAACTGGTGGGTTCCTTCGGGGCGGCTGTCTTTCCACGAAGATCCAGACGCCACTTCTGCAGCCGAGCTCAGCGAAGCACAGCGGCACTTCTTTTTGCCGCGCCGCTTGCAGAATCCCTTCGGGCACAACTCGTTCGTGCGCTACGACGTCTACGATCTATTGCTGCAAGAGACGCGCGATGCGCTTGGCAATCGCGTCACGGCAGGTACTCGCGCTACATCGGGCTCGCTGGTGCAGTCGGGCCTCGACTATCGCGTGCTGCAGCCAAAGCGCGTGATGGATCCCAACCGCAACCGCACCGAGCTTGCTTTTGACGCGCTCGGCATGCTGGTCGGCACCGCCGTCATGGGCAAACCCGAAGAGCAAGTCGGCGATTCATTGCAGGACTTCGAACCGGATCTTTCATCGACCGTCATTGCCGCGCACATCGCCTATCCACTCGCCGATCCTCATTCGATCTTGCTCAAGGCGACGACGCGTCTTGTCTATGATCTGTTCGCCTATCACCGCAGCAAGGCCACCGCATCGCCACAGCCCGTTGTCGTGTACACGCTGGCACGCGAGACGCACGACGCCGATCTCACAGGCGGAGCCAAAACCAACGTTCAGCACAGCTTCTCGTATTCGGACGGCTTCGAACGCGAGCTGCAGAAGAAGCTGCAAGCCGAGCCCGGCCCCCTTTTCCCCGGCGGTCCCGAACAAAACCCCCGCTGGGTCGGCAGCGGCTGGACGGTGTTCAACAACAAGGGCAAGCCGGTTCGCAAGTTCGAGCCGTTCTTCTGTGACACACATCGCTTCCAGTTCGATGTACGCGTCGGCGTGTCGCCGGTTCTGTTCTGCGATCCCATCGAACGCGTTGTCGCCACCTTGCAGCCTGATCACTCCTGGGAAAAGGTCGTCTTTGATCCGTGGCGTCAGGAAAAATGGGATGCAAACGACACATGTGTCGTGACCGATCCCAAGATCGATCGGGATGTCGGAAGCTATTTTCAGCGCCTGCCTGATTCCATGTACTTGCCGACGTGGTCCGCGCAGCGTCAGAGCGGGGCACTCGGCGGCGCCGCGCAAGCAGCCGCACGCAAGGCGGCCGTTCATGCTGCGACACCAGCAGTCATGCACCTTGATTCGCTGGGGCGCAGCTTCGTCAGTGTGGCCCACAACAAGCGCAAGTTCAGCGATGAAGCGACTTCGCTGCCCGCGTTCGAGCAGCTTCAGCTCACCACCTTGCGTTTCGATATCCAGGGCAACCAGCGCCAGGTTACCGACGCTCGCAGTCGCGCGGTTCTGCGCAGCGACTACGACCTGCTCAGCAAGCCGATCCACACCGCTAGCATGGAAGCCGGCGAGCGCTTCATGCTCAACGACGTCGCTGGCAAGCCGCTTTACGCGTGGGACAGCCGCGCGCACGTGCGCCGCATGGAATATGACGCGCTCGAACGACCGACGGATACGCACCTGCGCACCGCCAGCGGTCCCGACACGGTCGTGCAGCGACGCAGCTATGGCGAGTCGCAAGCCAACCCCGAAGCCAGCAACCTGCGCGGCAAGCTCTATCAGATCTTCGACGGCGCCGGAGTCCTCACTCACGACACATACGACTTCAAAGGCAACCTGCTGCGCGATAACCGACGCCTGGCCACGCAGTACCGACAGACTTTGGACTTCTCGGGCTCCGTCGCTTTTGAGACGAGCGCATACACACGAAGCACGGCCTTCGATGCGCTCAGTCGCCCCGTTCGCCTGACGACGCCTGACGGCAGCATCGTCCGCCCCGGCTACAACGAAGCCAACTTGCTTGAACGCGTTGAAGCGAACCTGCGTGGCGCCGCAACCGTCACCGAGTTCGTCCGCGACATCGACTACGACGCCAAAGGTCAGCGCACGGCCATCGTCTATGGCAACGACACAAGCACCGCCTACACCTACGATCCTCTGACCTTTCGCCTGACCCGTCTGCTGACCACGCGCGGCAGCGATGCCCTGCAGGATCTGCAATACACCTATGACGCCGTCGGCAACATCACGAACCTCCACGACGACGCGCAGCAGACCGTCTTCTTTCGCAACAAGCGCGTCGAGCCCAGCGCTGACTACACCTACGACGCGCTGTATCAGCTAATCGATGCCTCGGGGCGCGAACACCTGGGCCAGCTTGCAGGCGGCGGCCTGACCTGCGTGCCGACCAGCAGCGACGATGCGCCGCGCGTCGGCATCTTGCACCCTGGCGACGGCAATGCGCTGGGTCGCTACCTGCAAAAGTACCTCTACGACGAAGTCGGCAACCTCTTAAAGATGGTGCATCGCGGCACCGACCCGACGCTGCCCGGCTGGACCCGCGACTACGCCTACGACGAAGCCAGCCAGCTTGAGTCTGGCAAGACCAGCAACCGCCTGAGTACGATCACTGTTGGTACCGACTCCGTCCACTATTCCCACGACGCCCATGGCAACATGACGCGTATGCCGCACGTGTCGCTTCTGCAGTGGGACGAAAACGACGCCCTGCAAGCCAGCGCCAAGCAAGTCATCGGCGGCGGCACGCCCGAGATCACCTACTACGTCTACGACGCTGAAGGCCAGCGCGTCCGCAAAGTGACCGACCGCCCCGACGGCACGCGCAAGAACGAGCGCATGTATCTCGGCTCCTTCGAGATCTACCGCGAGTACGCCGCCGACGGCATCACTGTCACGCTGGAACGCCAGACGCTGCACGTGACAGACGACCAGCGCCGCATCGCGCTCGTCGAGACCCGCACCGTCGGCACCGATCCCTCGCCCGCTCAGCTCATCCGCTATCAGCTCAGCAATCACCTGCAATCCGCCACCTTGGAACTGGACGATAGCGGGCAGATTATTTCGTATGAAGAATATTATCCATATGGGAGTACATCGTATCAAGCAGTGAGGAATCAAACAGAGACGCCGAAGCGATATCGATATACAGGAAAAGAACGCGATGAAGAGACTGGGCTCTATTATCATGGAGCGAGGTATTATGCGGCGTGGTTGGGGAGGTGGACG
>CAZKOY010000295.1:0-4147 GCA_964554495.1 uncultured Myxococcales bacterium | reverse complement strand
ATCTTGGCGATGTTGTAGTGGATGCCGAGCAGCACTTCGAGGCTGGTGTAGTCCTGCTTGAAGGCCGTGCCCGGTTGGTTCAGGCCCACCATGGTGCTAAGCAGCGCTTCCGGTCCGATCGCGAAGCGCTTCTCATAGCTGGCGTAGCCGATCATGGCTCCGATCTGCAGCTCAGAATCCATGGTGTTGCCCGGTGCTGCCGCTTGACCTGCCACCGTGCCAAACGGCCGGTACAGGAAGCCCGCGTTCAGCGACCACATCACGCCGTGCGACAGCCCGCCCAGCATCAGCTTGGGCAGGATACGCACGCTGCTTTCGCCAACCTGCGCCGGAAACGGATTGCCGGCGAGCGCATTCACCGGCACCCAGACATCGGCCCCCAAGCTCATCGAGATAGCACCGCGGTACGGCTGGCCAAACAGCCGAACCTTAAGCCCGACGCGCGGATCGCCCACGGCCACAGAGGACACCAGCGATACACCACGCATCGCCGCGATACCCATTGGATCATCGCGTTCTAACAGCGTGATCGGCAGTGTCGCCGAGATCTGCACGCGATCCAAAAAGGACCCGGCTAGATCGACGTGCCCCAAGAGCTGATGCGCGATCGCCGCTCCGTTTCGCGTGAACACCCCGTTGGCGTCGCGCGTGCCAACGACCAGCGGTGCGTGTGCATAGTTCAGAGTAATGCCGGCGGCGAAGTAGCGCATCGAGCTGTACCAAGGGTGGTCGACCATGAGTGACCACTCACCGGCACTTGTGGGCTCGTAGCGATTGACCTGGAAGCCGTTGGCCGGCGTCGCAGTCTGAGCCTGCGCCGTCGAGACGACGCTGCCAAGACCACCGACGAACGCAGCGATGGCCGATACCTGTCGAAGATAAGCAAGGCGACGCACGATGGAACCCCCTTTGCGGAGTGCGAGTTCGAGCTGGTTAAACCCTAGTTAGCGGATACGCGGTCTTGCCGGCGGCGGCGCAACGTCCGTGCGGCAAGCAGCGCAAGGCATGCCGCGATTGCGAGCGTGGACGCGCTGCTGCTGGTGTGACTTCCGACGTTGCAGCTACAGCCAAAGCCGCCACCCGCGAACGAAAACACGTCCGCTGGGGGCATCGGCGCCGCTTTGCAGACGAAGTTGCTGCAGACCTGGCCCACGGTGTCGCAGTCTGAATCGACGGCACACTCCACACACTGGTTGTTGCTCGGGTTGCATGCCTGGCTCTCGCAGGCGCGCTGGGCAAGCTCGGGCGTGCATACGGTGGTGCCAGGTAGGGGCTGGCCATTGGTGAGGATGTTTTCACACTTCGCACCGTCGCCACTGTTCGTGTTGCACCACTTGCCCGCGCCACACTGCGCATCGTTTGAGCAGCTCGTCGAGCAGATACCCGACGTGGTGTTGCAGAACGGGCCGGCGTGCGTTCCCGTCGTGCAGTCAGTGTCGCGAGTACACTTGCGGCAGTTGCCCAGCGCATCACAAAGCGGTGAAGCAGAGTTCGGGCAGGCATTGCTGGCTGCGCTGCCGTTGTCGCCATTGCAGGGCTGACAGGTCTTGCTGGTCATGTCACAGGTTGCGGTGCAGTCCGCATTGCTGTTGCACAGACCACAGAAGCCGCTCGCATTGCAGCTCGGAGCACCGGCCGGGCACTCGAACATCGCGCCCGATCCGTTGTTGCCATTGCAGCCGACGCATGAGCCAGCCGTAGGCCCGCTGGGAATGCAGAAGGGAGCCGATGCATTCTGGCAGGCCGCCGCATTGCCGCTCATGTAGTTGCCCATGCAGCCGCCGATGCAGACGTTGCTGGCGCCGCCAATGTCACAGCCCGGCATCGCCATGGTGCATGCGCTCAAGTTGGTCGGCGTACACTGACCACAGACGTGCTTCACGGTGTCGCAGATTCCGCCCAGCGGATTGCCCGCGCAGTCACTGTTCTGCGTACAGCAGACGCTCGCGGTCGCGGCTGTGTCCGACGCGATGAAGTTCAGAATCTCGTGCTGCGATCGCGACCCACCGGTCGATCCCGTAAAGCCCATGTAGAAAGGCTGGTTGCCGAAGCGCTGCGCAATGTTGACGTTGGTCGTCAGCTGTGCCGTCGCTGGCTTGGTGGCGTTCTGCGACACAAAGACTTCGAGCAGCGTGTTCGCCGCCGTGTAATCGATCCAGACATAAAACGGAGTGCCAACAGTCTTCATCACAAACGGCGGGGTGTACGCGGCAACGTGCGTCATCGTGTCCCCGTCAAACGTCACGCCGATATGGTTGGCGTTCGGATCTCCACCGTTGGTGAACGTATCCATCTCGACCGCTACGCTCGGCGTGATCTTGGTAGCGCCGCCATACCCAATCGCGCCTCCGGGATCTCCCAGTGCGGCAGCACCGCGCGGATCGCGATGCATGACAAAGGCCATGCCATCAGCCCCACCACCGCCGCCTGCGCTCGTTGTGATCTGAAGCTGCAACTGGATGTGGATGTCTGAGTTTGCAGCAAACGTTGGGGTGAACATGGCCGAGCCAAGCTGGTTGTTCAGGTCTGGAGTAACCAGCAGCGTCGTTCCGTTCAGCTTGGCCGTTCCGTTCAGCTTGAAGTTGGGCAGATTGACTCCGCCCTGATAGCAGACATCCGTCCGCGCGTGCGCGGTGCTTCCAAAGAAAGAGGCGGCGACAACCAGCGGTGCCAGCAGCGCACACCAGCGCTTGTTGTTTCTTAGTGGATGCATGCGAGTCGACATAAAAATTCCTCCTATGTTAGTAGGTTCGCATAACGCGGCGCGCCGATGCAATCACCTTTCATGCGTCGGGCCCTGCGCAAAGCCTGTGCAGCTCGGTTTGCCATGGCTACTGCGTCTCACCCGGCACGTCGGCACATGCGCGCCAAGGGCAAGGTGAGCGTGGAGCTACCCAAACCTCACCCGATTCATCTCGTCTCCCAGAAAATCGGGAGCGAGGTGCGCATAGATCAGGGTGATCTTCACGTCGCTGTGTCCCAAGATCTTTTGCAGGGTGAGAATATTGCCCCCCGACATGATGAAGTGACTGGCGAACGTGTGACGAAGAACGTGCCAGGGATGGCTGACGCGTCGACAGCCAGCAGCTTCCAAGAGCGACGGCAGATCAAGCAAGTCGCTGGTGTTGGTCGAAAGAGTCCAGCCCTGCCGGCCGCGGTGTGGAAAGACCAGCCCGTGATCGGTGCGTGGACAGCGCTGCGCCCATTCCGTCAATACGGGAACAACTACTTCAGGCAAGCGCAGATGGCGCGGTTTTCCTGACTTCGGTGTGCTGGCATAGCTGCGAGCCACCGTCAGACGACGCGACGGGATATCCAGATCGCGCCAACGCAGTCCACAAAGCTCGCCCTTGCGCAGGCCGGTGTGCAGCGCCAATAGCACGCGTGCGCGCTGCAGCTGATCAAGCAGCGCGCCAGACCTTGCGCGCTCTTCACAGCAGCGAATCAACGCGCTGACTTCTTCCCGACTGAAGAAGTCCAGGCTCTCGCGATGTGCAGGCTTCTCGACGCCGCGGCAGGGATTGTGCGGCGCCAGTCCCTGCTGCACGGCCCAAGAGAAAGCGGCGCTTAGACACATCAATGTGTTGCGAACCGTGCCCGCTTTGGACATCTGGGCAAGCTGATCGCGCAGCGCGGCGACGTCACTCGACTGCACCCTGTTGACCGAGAGCGATCCCAAGACCGGCAACACTTTTTGCAGCACGGTTCGGGTCCGGGATCGATATCGTTCGACGTCCTTCAGCGATGGGCGACTGTACGTCGTCAGGAACTGTTCGATAAGCGCAGCAACCGTTGGCCAGGACGCGCGATGCTCGGCGATTCCGAGCTCGCCACGCGCGATCCGCGCTTCGATTTCCAGCAGCATGCGCTTGGCGTCCGCATGGCTTCGCTGCTTGCTCGCCAGTACCCTGCGCTTGCCTCCTTCATAGAAGCGCAGGCTCCAGCCGCCACCCCGCTTTAGTACTTCGCCCACAGGCCGCCCCCGCGCGCCATCGTATCACGCTCGTTGATCCCATCTTGATCCCATGGCTGGCCTGCGCTGCCCGTCGAGATCGCCAGCCGCACACCGCTTGCTTTTCGTACCTGCGCCACAAGTCCGCGAAATCGCAGGGCTCGCTAGCCTTGGCTTGAATACACATAGAACAGA
>CAZKOY010000294.1:0-4150 GCA_964554495.1 uncultured Myxococcales bacterium | reverse complement strand
GCGTTGTGACAGACGGCTTCGATGTTGTTGCCGTCGGGGTCCAAGATGAACGCGCCATAGTAGCCAGGGTGATACTGAGGCCGCGGCCCCGGCGCGCCATAGTCCTTGCCACCCGCCGCCAGTGCCGCTTCGTAAAACGCTTTGATCTGCTCGGGACCTTCGGCCTTAAACGCCACGTGAATGGGGCTCTTGGCGGGAGCATGGCGACTATCCCAGAACGACATGCTGTTCTCGCCGATCCAGAACTGCGGCTGCTCGCGGCCATAGCCAGCGACCTTGTTCGGTCCTGGGTACTCGCCGGGGATGAAGGTCATCATGCGGCGATAGCCAATGGCCCCCAGCACCTTGTCGTAAAAAGCCATGCTGCGATCGAAGTCAGCGACGGTAATTCCGATGTGGTCGAGCATGGTGCGACCGTACCACACACGGCGGCTGCGAGCGCAAGCGAAACCTCGCGGCGACCTCTCCCGAGCGTCTGTAAAGATTCCGCTTGCTTTGCTGGAAACACCGTGGCTACGCTGCCGCCCGTCGTGCTGGCTGCCTGGATTCGTTCGGGGTGGCTGGCAATACGAAGCCTCTCGGAATGTCCTAGAGAGGACCTTGACGAACTGTTCGAAGGAGCAAACGAAAATGAAGAAGGCAATTCTGAAGGTTGGCGTGCTGGGACTGCTGTTGGCGAGCTTGGCTGGGGCCGGCGCGGGCTGTGCGTACGGCGCGATGGCGATCGCGCAGGACGGCACGGTGTTCGTGGCTCGCAATGACAGCTTCCTCTTCGGCGCCCTCCGCAAGATGTTCGCTTGCAAGCCGAACGCGGCTGAGATGACCTGTCAGGAAGTCAAGGGCGCGCCGTAGTCGCCCTGGGTCGAGTCAACGTACGCCGTCTTTCTTCAGGCCATGCGGCAGCGCAACGCACTTCGCCTTGTCGGTGTCTTGTGTTTGGCAGCCGTGGCCTGTCGTGAAGGCAGCCAGCCTCGACCTGCAGCCCAAAGCGACAGCGAGACCTTCGCCAGTGCTGTGGGCTTTCAGGTCGGTGCTGGGTCAAGCGGCATCGTGATCTCTGGTCAGTTCGCCACCGTTCCAGGGGGACAGGAAGAGCGGCTGATTCCAACCCTGCCCAATGCGACGCAGGTCTGGCTTTCCACCTGCGCCGGACAGCTTAGCGAGCGCGCCGCCAGCGTTGACATCTGGCTGACTCTGCTTCCCGGCGGCAAGGTCAAAGAGGCGCGGCCGATGAACGGCACGACGCCACTTTCCCGCTGCTTGGTCGACGAGATCTCGCGTCAGACCTTGTCGGGCTTGTCGCTCTCGTCTGAGACCCGCATCGCGCTGCGGCTGGCGCTAAGCAAGACGGCGTGAGTACACACCTGCTGCGGGCGGCGATCCGCGATCGCTTGGCCGACGAACGACTGCTGGTGTCCGGCCGAAGCGATGGGGCGCTGCGCTTGCCCCTCGTCTATCCCAGCCCGTATCACGTCGGCATGTCGTCGCTGGGTTTTCAGACGGTGTACCGCCTGCTGAATCAGCCAGACACCGCGGGCTGGCCCGTGCCGCGACCGCTTCTGCGGGCCGAGCGGGCTTTTCTGCCCGACGATGTCGCGGCCTGGCGACGCAGCCGCTTGCCGCTTCTGACGTACGAATCGCAGGCGCCGGTCGGCGATGCGCCGCTGCTGCTGTTTTCCATCGCCTATGAGCTTGAGATCACCGGCCTTTTTACCTGCCTGGAGCTTGCCGGCCTGCCGATTCTGCGCAGTCAGCGCGGCCCAGGGCAGCCGCTCGTCATCTGCGGTGGGCCGCTGACCTTTTCCAACCCGCTGCCGCTGGGCCCCTTTGTCGACGTGGTGGTGATGGGCGAGGCAGAAGAGACGCTGCCAGCGCTTCTGTCAGCGATCTGGGATGCCGGTCTGAACCCAAGTCCAAGCCGCGGAAACGCGGACGCCCTGTCGAGCGCAAGCGGACGCGAGGCTCTGCTTTCTGTGCTGGCGACGCTGCCGGGTGTCTGGGTGCCGTCGGTGCATGGCGAGGTACTGCCCAAGGTCGGCCAGTGTGACGATGCGCTTCTGCCCGCGACGTCCGCCATCTTGACGCCGCATACCGAGCTGCGCTCGATGTTCTTGATCGAGCCCGAGCGCGGCTGCTCGCGCGGCTGCACGTACTGCGTCATGCGACGCAGCACCAACGGCGGCATGCGCTTGGTCTCGCCCGAGCGGGTAAAGAGCCTGCTGCCCGACGACATCACACGCGTCGGCTTGGTTGGCGCGGCAGTCACCGATCACCCGCGCTTGCCGCAGATCCTGCACCACATTGTCGTCGAGCGCGGCCTAGAAGTAGGCATCAGCTCGCTGCGCGCCGACCGCTTGACGTCCGAGCTCGTCGGCCTGCTGCGGCAGGGCGGCTATCGCACGCTGACCGTGGCCAGCGACGGTGCATCCGAGCGCATGCGCGAGCTCGTCGAGCGCAGGACGCGCGAGCGCCATCTTTTGCGCGCCGCCGAGCTAGCCAAGCAGCACGATCTGCGCACGCTCAAGGTCTATATGATGGTCGGCTTGCCCGGCGAGACCGACGCTGACATCGACGAGCTCGTGCGCTTCGCAGGCGAGCTTGCGCAGCACTGCCGGCTCGCTTTTGGTATCGCGCCCTTCGTTGCCAAGCGCAACACGCCGCTCGACGGAGCGCCGTTTGCCGGCATCGCGGAAGTCGAAGCGCGCCTAGACCGCCTGCGTCGCGGACTGCGCGGCATCGCCGACGTTCGCCCGACGTCGGCGCGCTGGGCCTGGGTCGAGTATGTCTTGGCTCAAGGCGACAGCGACGCCGGACTGCGAGCCTGGGTCGCACACCAAAATGGCGGCGGCTTTGCCGCATGGCGGCGGGCCTTTTCCGGCTATGCGACGCGGCTTGAGCGCCTGGCAGCGGCCGCAGCACCCACCGATTCATCCCACGACGCAGGGCACGCGCCTGCGGCCTTGGCGGACAGCGGCCAGACGCGACGATCTTTGCCCGTGCTGGCAGAAGCCTAGGCAGCCGATGCCGCGCCTGCCGATCGCGCTTCTGGGTCGCGAGCTGCGCTTTCCTGCCGTCGAGCAAGCGCACGAAAGCGGCCTGCTTGCCGTCGGTGGCGATCTATCCGTCGAGCGCCTGCTTTTGGCCTATGGCAGCGGCATCTTTCCCTGGCCGGAAAAGAACACGCCGATCCTGTGGTGGGCTCCGCCCGAGCGCGCGGTCATCGAGCCGCAGCACCTGCACGTCGGACGCAGCCTGCGCAAGCTTGTGCGCCGCGGCGAGTTCACGGTGCGCGCCGATCACGACTTTCCCGCTGTCATCCGCGCGTGCGCCAGCATTCCCCGTCGCGGTCAGCGCGGCACCTGGATCTTGCCGGCCCTGATCGACGCCTACATCCGCTTGCATGAAGCTGGCTATGCCCACTCAATCGAGGCCTATCGCGACGGCGTCTTGTGCGGCGGGCTGTACGGCGTGTCGCTGGGCGGCTGCTTCTTTGGCGAGTCGATGTTTTCGCAAGTCGACAACGCATCCAAGGTCGCCTTCGTCGTGCTCGCCGATCAGCTTTCGGCCTGGGGCTTCGACCTGATCGACGCACAGGTGCAGAACGATCACCTAGAGCGCTTCGGCGTCTATACCATCGAGCGCGCCGCGTTTATGATCCGTCTGCGCAAGAGCCTCTTGTTGCCGACGCGCAGAGGCAGGTGGCAGCTGGACCTGCCCATGGCGCGCGACGACAAACCCTAGCCGGGCCGACGCGCACCGCAAAACCCAAGCGGCCTCTCGGGGGCCGAAAGAGAGTGCAGCATGAACGAACGTCAGACCCTGGATGCCGTCAAGGACTATTACGGACGCGTGCTCAAGAGCTCAGGCGATCTGCAGACCAGCGCCTGCTGCACAGCCGAGAGCATGCCCGTGTACCTGCGGCCCATCGAAGCACAGCTTCACGACGAGGTGCGCGATCGCTTTTACGGCTGCGGCTCGCCGATTCCGCTGTGCTTGCACGGCGCGACCGTGCTCGATCTGGGCTGCGGCTCGGGCCGCGATACGTTCATCTTGTCCAAGCTGGTCGGCGAGCACGGCCAGGTCATCGGCGTCGACATGACCGACGAGCAGCTTGCCGTCGCCAGCCGCCATCGCGACTACCACGCGCAGA
>CAZKOY010000293.1:0-4175 GCA_964554495.1 uncultured Myxococcales bacterium | reverse complement strand
CGCTGCCCTCGCTGCTGGCTTGCCGATGCAGAAAGATGTTGCTCGGCTTGATGTCGCGATGCGCGACGCCCAAGTTGTGCGCGGCATGCAAGGCGCTGCCGACTTGCTTGACGATCTCAAGCGCCTTCTGCAGTGGAAGCTGCCCCTTGTCCTGCAGCGTGTCGTAGAGGTCCTTGCCGCGCAGAAGCTCCATGATCAAAAACGGCGTGCCGTCTTTTTCGCGATCGAAGCCGATGACCTGAACGATGTTGGGATGAAAAAGCTCACCGATGATCAGCGCTTCGTTGAAGAAGCGGCGGTGATACTCCTCAGATCCGGGGCCAAGCTGGTGGATGACCTTGATCGCGACCATGACATCGCGCTGCACATCGCGAGCGCGATAGACCGCACCCATGCCGCCTTGGCCAATGACCGATTCGATTTGGTAGCGATCTGCAAGGACGCGACCGACAAAGCTAGAAGCCGTGGAAGAAGGCGCGGACATAGAAAGAGAGACACCATCGTACTGCGTCGCCAGAGCCCTGCGCGAGCCAAGTGCCAAGTCCGCGAAAGCACAGCGTTTCTTGGCCAGTCGTACATGGGCTCTGCAGTCGAGTCAGTCGCCTGGTTTGCCGACCGGCATCGTTCGCTGCCCAACGGACGCCAAACCGAGCGGGCTCGCGATGCCGCGGCCGGGTTGTGCGTGGCTAGCCGCCGATCGAGACCATGTGCTTCGTTGGCCCGCCGCACCCCGTCGCAGAAAAGACGTGACCGCTGCGCTTGCGCAGAAGGCCGGCTTGCGCCGCATCGATCAGCGCGGCGAGGCGAGCCTCGCGCTCTGCAAGCTGTGGCTCGCTGCTGCGCACGATGCGCCGTAGATCGATGGCGTCGTCATAGGCCAGGCAGGCGTGTAGCTCGCCGGTTGCCGATAGGCGCACGCGGTTGCATGTGTCGCAGAAGGGCTCGGTGATCGCAGAGATCAGGCCAACGCGGCGCGGCTGCCCTTGGTACATCACGCCGACATAGCGCGCAGGCCCGACGCCGGGAATGCCACGTCGCCCAGGGATCTCGTCGTCTGCCAGAAGCGGGCCGAACTCACTCTGAAGCAAGCTGCGTAGCTCGGCCGCGGGCAGAAAGCTACCTGGATAGAACAGCGCGCCTTCGGCCATTGGCATCAGCTCAATGAAGCGCGGGATGAAGTCGCGATCGAAGGCATAGCGACAGAGCGCGCCCACTTCATCGTCGTTAAAGCCACGCATGGCGACGGCGTTTAGCTTGGTGTGACGAAAGCCGACGGCGCGGACGGCATCGAGACCCGCCAAGACACGGTCGAGATGGCCGCGGCGCGTCACCTGTGCAAAGCGCGCGGGGTCGAGGGTATCCAGGCTGACATTCAAGCGGTGCAGTCCGGCATCCTTCAGCGGTTGCGCAAGCTCGGCCAAGCGCTCGGCATTGGTGGAGAGCGACAGATCATCCAGGCCCAGCTTGCCCAAGCGCTCGACGAGGGTGATCAGGTCTTTGCGAATGGTCGGCTCGCCACCGGTCAGTCGAACCTTGCGCACGCCGACCGCCATCAAAGCGCGGACGACGAGCTCAATCTCTTCAAAGCGTAGGATGTCGGCCTTGTCGACCAGGGCGACACCGTCGGCGGGCATGCAATAGGTGCAGCGATAGTTGCAACGATCCAAGAGCGAGATGCGGACATAGGTAATCGCGCGACTGTGTCCGTCTTGCATGCGCCGAAAGTCCGTAGGGCTCGGCATCACCACACCACTGCTGTTCACGATGGGCAGGTGCAAGAGCCGACGGCCTGTAGGCTCCCGGCTGCTGTCTCGCGATGTCTCGTTGTGAACCAGTCCGCTCATCGCCTGGCCTCAAAGCGCAAGTGACCTAGCTCTGGAATGATCAGCTTTTCAAGCCCCAGGCGCACCGCTGACGGCGAGCCAGGCAAAGCAAACACAACCAGGTGGCTATCGGCCAACAGGCCGGCGACTGCCCGCGACAGCATCGCTGCCGAGCCGATCTCTGCGTAGGACAGCATGCGAAAGAGCTCGCCAAAACCGTCGAGGCGCTTGGAAAACAGGGCGCTGATTGCTTCGTATGTGCTGTCGCGTCGCGAGATCCCGGTGCCACCCGTCGAGATCAGAACATCGACGCCCGCTTCCCCCGTGCCACGGGCCGCAGCCTCAGCGATGCAGGCGCGCACGGCCGATGGGTCGTCTTTGACAATCGCCGAGCCGGCAATCACGTGTCCGGCCTCGGTAAGCAGTGCTCGCGCCAGCGCGCCGCCTTCGTCGGTCTCTTCCGTGCGGGTATCCGAGACCGTGAGCACGAAGACGCGAACCCGCTTGGGAGCGTGCGACTTGTGATGCACGTGCGACATGAGGCCACTATGACCCCGGTACATTGCTTTGCATAGTCCCCATCCAGGTTCGCGTAATCTGGATGAGATGTCCGAGCGTGGATCGAGCCATCTGCCGCGTTCACAGATCGGCCCATACCGCCTGCTGCGCCGCATTGGCCAGGGGGGCATGGCCGAGGTCTATGAAGCGATGGTCTATGGCGGCAGCGGCTTCGAGAAAAAGGTCGCCATCAAGGTGTTGCTTCCCGAGCTTCGCGGCCGCGGAGATCTTGAGCGCATCTTGATCGACGAAGCGCGACTTGGAGCGCGGCTGGTCCACCGCAACTTGGTGCAAGTCCATGACCTGGGACTCGACGGCGACATCTATTACGTACGCATGGACTTGGTCGATGGTGCAGACCTAGCCAGCTTGATTCGGCCCACCTTGGGAAGCAGTGCGGGGCCAGAGCGACGGGTCAAGTGTCCTCCGGTTGAGCTGTCGCTTCTTGTCGCCGAAGAGATCGCGGTGGCGCTCGACTTCGTGCATCGCTTCAGCGACGATGCCGGCCGACCGCTGGGCTTGGTACATCGCGACATCAGTCCATCGAACATCCTGATCAGTCGATCGGGTGAAGTGAAGCTGGCCGACTTTGGCATCGCCAAGGCCACGCACCTGACCGAGATCACGCGCGGCAACGTGCGCAAAGGCAAGTACGCGTACATGTCGCCCGAGCAGGTGGATAACCAGCGCCTGACTTCGGCCAGCGACCAGTTTGCTCTGGGCGTTACGCTGATGGAGCTCTGCCTGGGGCGGCGACCCTATGACGCAGAGTCGGTGATGGGCACCATGGAGCGCATTCGCCAAGCCGCACCGCCCGATCTGACCGGCCTGGGCGGCGAGCTTCCGACGATCATTCGCCGCTGCCTGGCCCGCGATCCTGCCGAGCGCTATGCGACCACAGAGCAGCTTCGCCGCGAGCTAGCTCGCCTGCGCCGATATCTGCCGCTGGTCACCTGCAGCGACCTTGGGCACTGGGTGCGTGATCAGCTTGAGCACACGCGAGCCGGCGATGACAAAGCCGCGCGATCCAGCGGCGATGCCGTGCCGCTTAGCGATGCGGTAACCGCGGTCTTTCATGAACCACGGCCCGCCGATCAGCTGACCGCACCGAACCGCGAGACGACAGCATCCGAGAAGATTGGCGACGAAGACAAGGTCATCGTCACGCTGACATAGCCTTGCACATGCGCACTGCGAGGGGGCGGCCCTGGGCTGAACCCTTTGCCCAACCTCTCAACAAACCTGTTCGCGTCGAGGAGACAGTGCTGATGACGTTATCGGATCGACTCAGTGCGCGGTCACGCCCATCGCGGGCTGCGCAGCTCTTGGTGGCTCTGCTTGGTGCGTGCGATAGCTCGGGTACAGGAGGCCCAATCAGCGACGGTGGAATCGATCAAGCGAGGCCGCGCGATCTGGCTAGCGCGCCTCCTGATCTGTCGCCTCCGAAAGTGACGCAGCCTGCCGTCTGCGCCCCAGCTACTGTCACAGCGACGATGGTCTTTGGCTCGGTGTTCCGAAGCCGCTGCGCCAACACTGGCTGCCATGGCGGGCCGCTGTTACCGTCGCTGAGCAGCGCCACAGAGCTGCCCAAGATGGTCGGCCAAGCATCGGCCTCGGACTATCCATTCGTCGATCCAGGCTTTGACATCAACCGCAGCTATCTTCTGTACAAGCTGACGGGAGAGCAGCGCAAAGTGCCGCACGGCGGCGGCGATCCCATGCCCCCATCCGGCGGGCTAATCGACGACCCCAGCCTGTGCCTGGTCATCAACTGGATCAAGAGCGGCGCCAAGT
>CAZKOY010000292.1:0-4288 GCA_964554495.1 uncultured Myxococcales bacterium | reverse complement strand
TCCGCTACAGCACCAGCAGCCCGACGACCTGCAACGACGTGTTCGGCACGCGCACTCCGTCGAGCGGCGGCACGTCTCTTGGCGCCGGCACCAGCGATACGCCGTTCGCGCAGCCGATCTCTGGCTTGGCTCCCGCGACGACGTATTACTTCTGCGCCATCGCATCGAGCGCATACGGCACGGTGCTCGGCTCGGTGCTGTCGTTCACCACGCCGCCGTCTTCGTCGATCGTCAAGCCCACCGAGCCAAGCACGGGCGCCACCACGTCGAGCCGCGTCAACACCATGGCCGCCAGCGAGGTCACCGCCGACGGCGCGGTCCTCAACGGCTCTGCCAACCCCAGCGGGCAGCAGAGCACCGGCTGGTTCCGCTTTGACACCAGCGACCCCGGCACCTGCGACGACAAGTTCGGCATGCGCACACCGTCCGAAGGCGGCACCGATCTGGGCAAGGATCACAAGCCGGTGGCCTTCTCGCAGGGTCTAAGCGGCCTGAAGTCGGGCACGACCTACTACTTCTGCGCTGTCGCATCAAGTGGCGAGAAGGCGCGCTTCGGCAGCGTCCTTTCGTTCACGACCCAGGAAGGCACCGCCGCCGTCACCACGGCCCCGCCCACCGACGTCAGCGAGGATGCCGCAGTGCTGAACGCGACGGTGGCGACCCGCGGCGAGACGCCATCTCGCGTGTGGTTCCGCTACAGCGAAAAGAACCCCGGCGCCTGCAGCGACACCTTCGGCATCGCCGCCGAAGCCAGCGCAGGACTCGGCGCAAGCGGGGAAGGCGCGACGGCGTACTCGGTTGCGGTGTCGGGCCTCAAGCGCGGCACGACCTACTTCGTCTGTGCCTTGGCCCAAAGCGCTGCCGGCACCCGCCTTGGCGAGGTCCTGTCCTTCGTCGCTGGCGAGAAACCGCCCACCGTGGTCACCGAGGATGCGACGCCCACCGAGGGCACCCAGGCCACCGTCACCGGCACCGCCGACCGCGGCAGCGCGCCCAGCAAGGTCTGGTTCCGCTATGGCGAGTCGGATCCTGGTGTCTGCGACGACCGCTTCGGCAGCCACGTACAGGCCAGCAGTGATACCCCGGTCGACGTCGACAGCTCACGCGGCGTGTACTCCGCACGTCTCGCGGGTCTCAAGCCGAACACCACGTATTATTACTGCATCGGCGGCAGCAACCAGGGCGGCGCCGCGTTCGGCCAGGTCCGCTCGTTCCGAACTGGCGCGTCGCTTGCGGCCTCGGCTGCCTTGGCGGGCGATGTGACGGTCGACGCCGTGCGTGAAGCCCCTGAGCCCGTCGAGATGCGCGGCTGCAGCTATCTGCCGCATGCCAGCGAGCGCGGTGCCCTGGTGCCGCTCGTCGCCCTGCTCTCGCTGCTCGGTCTGCTTGCCTTCCGCCGCCGCCTGCGTCGCAGCTAGCCTCGCCCTGCTCCGCCTCGCTTTTCACCCCACCCCGCGCTGCAGCCTGGGCCCTTCGGGCCGCGACGCCGTCTTTTACACGCCGCGAATAAAGTGGCGCATGCGGGCGCGGTTTTCCGGCGAATAGTCGACGGCCGGCGGATTCGCGCAGTGTTCTTCTTCGCGGTTGGCCGACCACAGGAACGTCGCCGGATAGCCTTTTTCTGCCAGCAGCCGCAGGCGGCTCTCGACGTCTTGCCGCGCGCCTAGCTCGGGCCAGGGACGGTGCGGCGCAGTGGCGATCTCACCGACGATAACCGGCCAGCGCGGGTCAAAGTTGTGAACGGGTATATGGCCGGGCTCGGCATAGTAATGAAACTGGTGCAGCGTCAGCCCCATGCCCGGCGAGTCCCACTGCCGCAGCGACGCGTGATACGCGAAGCCCACCGTCGACAAAAAGCCCGCTTCGTTGATCAGGCTGGCCCCCCGGCTGATGAACGCCCGCATCTCATCGCGCCGCACCGGCTTGCGCGGATCGAGAGCGCTTAGCGGCTGCTCGGGCGCGCTCGTACACCACTCGGGCTCGTTGATGACTTCCCAGGCATAGATCACGTCGGGAAAGTCCGCCGAGCACTGCAGCAGCGGCACCAGCGTCGTCTGCAAAAACGTCTCGCGCTTTTCGGGGTCACACAGAAGCTCGTGGCGGCCCGACTTGACGATGCCATCTGAGCCCGGCACGGTCACACCTGGAAACGCCAAGTGGAAGTCGACCAGCGACGGCAAGAGCTGAATACCCGCGATGGCGCAGCGCTCTAGCAGGAAGCTGAAGTCTTCAACGAAGCCGCTCGGCAGCGACGGAACTTCGCCCACCGTCCAGCCGTTTTGTGCGTCCAAGACCGGCTTCTTATCGTCGATGCCATAGGTCGTTCCATCCCCCAGCAGAAACCAGCGCACCGCGCAGAAGCCCAGCGCAGCAAACTCGGCAAGCTCGTGGTCGATGCGCTCGCGCCACGCGGCCGGCGCGCCCCACAGCGAACCCGAGTTCTTTTTCGGGGCCGACCCAAAGTCCCAGGCGTAGTTCTTCCATGCGTAGTTGATGCCGACCTTCATGCCTGCTCCTGTGTCGCGGTGCGTTCAGATGGGCGGGAAGAGCGCGAGACATCCGTAGCTTATCGCGAATGATCCAGTTGTACGCAGCGCGCGGCAGCGACCTTGGCAAGAGCAGCAACGCAGCACGCGCGATCCCCACGCCGCAAGCGTGATACCCACGCCGCAAGCGTGATACCCACGCCGCAAGCGTGATACAAACAACTCATGGGCTTGGGCGTTCGCCGTCGATTGGTGGCTGGCATCGGGTCTGCTGCAACGAAGGATCCGCGAACGTGGCTACACCGCCGCGCCCGCGTCACCGCGCCTGCGGTGCTGGCGCTTTCGCTGTTCGCCTCGGGCTGCGAAGGACAGGGCGAAGGACAGATCAGCGGCACACTGTTTCTGCGCGACTGTCCCGATCAAGATCCGACGTACAACTCGACGCGCAGCAGCACCGTCGTGCCCAGCCCCTTGCCCAACTTTGCCCTCAACCCGACGTACTTTTTCGTCGATGTGCAGTTCGCGCAGCGGCCCGGCTGGTATCCCGATCCGCGCGCCGTCGACTCGATGTTCATCCGCCTGCAGCGAAGCTCGCACAAGCCGGATCGCACCGATGTTTTTCAGCTGTCCGTCCACGACATCGACGGCGTGCTGGCCGCGCAGCAGGCGGCGCTTTCGCGTGGCGAGCCGGGTGTGCCGATCATTCCGCCGAACGTCTCGACGATGAACGCGCCGCTTCCCGATGACCCCGCCGAGAGCGTGCGCGCCGACATCGCGCTAAACGGCAGCTGCCAGTTTTCACGCGTCGAGCCGCTTATGCGCGGGCACATCCGCTTTTCAGCGCTGGGCCGCAACGTCGGTGAAGAGATCGCCGCTGAGCTGCGCGTGACCGTCGAAGATGGCCGCGCCGCTCGCGAGCAAGGCAGCCCGCCGCCCAGCCCCAATGTGGCCGGTGAGCTAGCCGGCTCGTTCCGCTTCTTCATCTCGCGCGGGCAGCGCGGCTATAGCTGGTAGGTTCGCGCCCCCGCTTGCCGCCTGCTTGCATGGTTTCGCCGCCGTCCCCTCGCACCCGGCGCACTGTTCGATTGACCACCGCCCAGCCGAAGAATACAGTCGCCGAAGGAGTCTGACCTTGACCCGCTTCCTCGATCTCGTGGCGATCCTGATCGTCGCTGTCTTGGTGCTGCTGCCGCAGCCAGGCGTCACCGTGTTCCCCGCCGTGCAAGGCGACAAGACCGACCTCGATCGGCTGGCTGGCTTGGAAGACGCGCGCTATCGCGCCCCCGACGATGTCCAGGCCGCCGTCGAGCTAGCTCGTGCCTATCTGCGCGTCGAGCAGCCTGCCTGGGCCGTCGCGGCGCTAGAGCCATTTTTCGGCCGCGGTGAGCACGCGGTGCATCAGGTGGCGGCGTATGCCTATGCCACGTTGCTTCTGCCGCAGGATGCCCTGAAGCAGACCGAGCAAGGCCTGGCTGCCTGCGATGCCAAGCCGACGCACTGCCCCGACATGGCGCGCATCCGCCTGCAGTACCTGGGTGATCTGATGCGCCAGCCCGCGCAGGCCGGTGTCGATCCACAGACCGACCCACTGCGCGCCCGCAAGCTGGTGCGCGAAGCCCTGCGCGCCACCAAGCCTGACCTGCGACCGACGGCCGTCCCCTCCCCCACCAAGGCTCCGTCGACCGCCCCGGCTCCGTCGACCGCCCCGGCTCCGGCGGCGGCTGGCTCGCACTAGGTCGGCTGTCTTTGGCTTTCGCCATGGCCCGGCATGTGTTCTCTCACCCGCTCGACAACGCCGGGGC
>CAZKOY010000291.1:0-4298 GCA_964554495.1 uncultured Myxococcales bacterium | reverse complement strand
AAGGAAGACTCTGAATGGCCCGTATCGCAGGCGTAGACCTTCCGCGCAACAAGCGAATGGAAGTGGCTCTAAGGTACATCTACGGCATTGGACCCGCGCGCTCGCGTGAGATTCTTGGCCGCGCCGGGGTTAGCCTCGACAAGCGCACCGACGATCTCGACGAAGCGGAGATTCGCAAGATCCGCGACGTCATCGAGGCCGAGTACAAGGTCGAAGGTGATCTTCGTCGCGAAGTCTCGATGAACATCAAGCGTCTGATGGACCTTGGTTGCTATCGCGGACTGCGGCATCGCAAGGGCCTGCCGGTGCGCGGCCAACGGACGCATACCAATGCTCGTACTCGCAAGGGTCCGCGTAAGGGCGGCCTAGCGCGCAAGAAGCCGACTACGGGCGGCGCAGGGTAGTCTCCGCGACCCAAGGCGGCGGCTTCGGACAACACACCAGAAGCGCATGGAAGCCTCAGACGGCGCGCGGGCAGACTGTCGGCTCGCCATCGCATGACCAGCGCACGAGTAAATAAGCATGACGGCGAAGGCAAAAGTTAAGAAGAAGGTTCGGAAGAACATTCAGAGTGGCATCGCCCACATCCAGTCCACCTTCAACAACACGATCGTCACTATCTCCGACGTATCGGGGAACGTTGTGGCGTGGTCGTCGGCCGGCGTGCGGGGCTTTAAGGGCTCGCGCAAGTCGACGCCGTTCGCTGCGCAGCTAGCCGCTGAGGATGCTGCCAAGAAGGCGATTGAGCACGGTATGCGGACCGTGTCGGTGCTCGTCAATGGCCCGGGCGCTGGGCGTGAGTCGGCGCTTCGAGCCCTGCAGGCTGCTGGCTTCAAGATCAGCCTGATTCGCGACATCACGCCGATTCCGCACAACGGCTGCCGCCCGCCGAAGCGGCGCCGCGTCTGAGCCGGCTCTACGCAGCCTAGGCCAAACGAACCAGGCCAACCTACGACGGCCTTCGGAACACGAATCGAAGGGATCTCATGGCTCGATATACAGGACCTGTCTGCCGGCTCTGCCGCCGGGAAGATATGAAGCTGTTTCTCAAGGGTGATCGCTGCTACACCGACAAGTGTGGCTTCGAGCGTCGCGCCTATCCGCCGGGACAGCACGGACAGAACCGCCGCCGCAAGAACTCGGACTACGGCGAGCAGCTGCGTGAAAAGCAGAAGGTGAAGCGTATCTACGGTATCGCTGAGAGACAGTTCCGTGGCTACTACTACCGCGCCAACCGGATGAAGGGCGTGACCGGTGAGAACCTGCTGCAGCTTCTCGAGCGCCGTCTAGACAACATCGTCTATCGCTTGGGCTTCGCCAGCAATCATGCTGAAGCGCGTCAGCTCGTGCGCCATGGTCACTTTTCGATCAATGGGGCGCGCGTCAACATCCCGTCGTACTTGGTTCGTGCCAACGACGCCATCACGATCCGGGAGAGCAGCAAGAAGATGCCGCGGCTGGCTGAGAATCTAGGCGCCGTGGATCGCCGGGGCGTGCCGCAGTGGCTCGAGCTAGACAAGGACAACTTCCGCGGTCGCGTCAAGGCGATGCCAGGCCGCGAAGACCTGAAGATGGAAATCCGCGAGCAGCTCATCGTCGAGCTGTACTCGAAGTAAGCGATCGACCGCCGCAATCCTGAGCGGATCAAAGAGCTCTAAAGCCGAGATTCGGAGAGTATGAGATGTCTACTGCGCAGGTGAATCCAGCGGTCGTGTCGCGCAACTGGCGTGACCTTATCCGCCCCAAGGCGCTCGAAGTGGACAAGGAATCGCTGACCGCTACCTACGGTCGCTTCTCCTGTGAGCCGCTTGAGCGCGGCTTCGGCACCACCATCGGTAACAGCCTGCGTCGCGTGCTGCTGTCGTCCCTTCAGGGCGCGGCCATTGTGGCCATCAAGATCGATGGTGCACTGCACGAGTTTCAGACGCTGCCTGACGTCGCCGAAGACGTCACCGACATCATCCTCAACCTCAAGGACGTGCTCATCAAGATGCACGATCCAAAGACGCGCGTACTCCGCATCGACAAAGAGGGTGAAGGACCGGTGACTGCCGGTGATATTCAGGCCGTCGACGGCGTCGAGATCCTCAATCCCTCGCACCACATCGCGACGCTATCGCGCGGCGGCAAGCTGCACGCTGAGCTCGTGGTGCAGATGGGGCGTGGATACGTTCCAGCCGAGCGCAACAAGCAGCCCAATATGCCAATCGGCATGGTGCCGATCGATGCGCTGTTCTCGCCGATCAAGAAGGTCAACTATGTCGTCACGCATGCGCGTGTCGGCCAGCAGACCGACTATGACAAGCTGACCCTGGAAGTGTGGACCGACGGCTCGGTGCGTGCTGATGATGCCGTGGCCTACGCGGCCAAGATCATGAAAGACCAGCTCACGATCTTCATCAACTTTGAAGAGACGTTTGAGCCCAGCGACGAGCCAGTCTCGGAAGAGCAGGAAAAGCTCAACGAGAACCTGGACAAGTCGGTGGACGAGCTGGAGCTCTCCGTGCGTTCGGCGAACTGCTTGCAGAACGCAAACATTCGCTACATCGGCGAGCTTGTGCAGCGGACCGAAGCCGAGATGCTCAAGACCAAGAACTTTGGTCGCAAGTCTCTCAAAGAAATCAAAGAGATTCTGGGTGAGATGGGGCTGTCCTTGGGCCTCAAGCTGGAAGGCTGGGTCCCTCCAGCGCAGCGCAACAAGGCGTAACGCGTTTGACGACACACACGCTGCGGCCTCATCGCTGCGCCGCGTGAGATACACCAAAAGCACCGGTGCCAGACCGCTGGCGCCTAGGAACGGGCATCAGAGATGCGTCACCAGAAATCAGGAAAGAAGTTCGGCCGCGAGTCTGCGCACCGACGCGCGATGTGGAGCAACATGGTTGCGTCGCTTATCGAGCATGAGCGACTAGAGACCACCATCGTCAAGGCCAAGGAGCTGCGCCGCTTTGCCGAGCCGGCGATTGCTTGGGCTGTGTCGGTTGGGCAGCTCTTGAACAAGGAGTCCGAGAAGCGGACGCCGGAAGAGCGTGTGCGCATTGTGCACGCCATGCGGATGGCCCAGCGGACCGTCAAGGCGCGCCCGGCGCTGCATAAGCTCTTTGCGAGCCTCGGGCCCCGTTACTCGGGTCGCCACGGCGGCTATATGCGCATCGTCCAGACCGGGTTCCGACACGGCGATGCCGCTCCAATGGCCGTCGTCGAGCTGGTGGACAGGCCAGCTCCCGAAGCAGCTGATAGCAAGTAGCTCTCCTTCCCGCAGTTCCCGTCGCTCTCACCTCCGCTCCTTTCGTCTGAGGGGGGTTCCATGATCAAGTCTGTGCTTAGAGTGTTGTCGCTTGCGGCGCTGCTACCCGCAGGTGCTTGCGGCATTGCGCCCGAATCGCTCGATGCATCCCTGCTGCACCTGAATCCTGGGTTCGCGTGGCATGGCAAGAACCGCGAGCGGCTAGACGCGATGATTGACATGCTGGGCCGGGGGACCGCGGCTTTTGATGAGTCCGCTCCGCCGGTTGCTGTCTTCGACTGGGACAACACAGTCATCAAGAACGACATCGGCGATGTGTCGCTGTTCTATGCGCTGCGCACAGGCCAGCTACGCCAGCCTCGCGAGCGCCGCTGGCAGTACACCAGCCCGTACCTGACGGTCGATGCCGCCCAGGCTCTCAGCACCGCCTGCGATGGACTCGCAGCAGCCGGTGAGCCTCTCCCGACGCAGCTGCCGGCTGGCCAGGCCTGCGCCAACGAGATCCTCAGCGCCTACAGCAAAGGCAAGACTGTGGCCGGCAAGGCGGCGTTCGCTGGCTGGAACTATCGTCGGATGGAGCCTACCTATGCCTGGGCAGCCCAGCTGTTAGCGGGGCTGACGCCGCAAGAGGCGCGTTCGCTGGGGGCTGCCGCGATGGCTGGTGGGCTCTGGGCGCCGCTGGGTGCCACCCAACAAGTCGGCAGCGACAAGAGCATCCCTGCTTGGCTGCGCATCAACGAGCCGATGCACGATCTCATCGCCACGCTGCAGCGCGCAGGCTTTGACGTGTGGGTGGTCTCTGCCTCGCAGCAGCACATCGTCGAGGCGGCAGCAGCGCACGTCGGCATCGCTGCCGATCACGTCATCGGCATCCGCAACGTCGAGCGGGGGGGCGCTCTCACCGCGGACATCCAGGGCTGCGGCGATGTGCCCGATGGTCAAAACGACGGCGGCGGACCGGCGAGCGCGGGATCGGGCAACAGCCTGATCACGTATATCGATGGCAAGCGCTGCTGGATCAACAAGATCATCTACGGCGATCGCAGTGCCC
>CAZKOY010000290.1:0-4314 GCA_964554495.1 uncultured Myxococcales bacterium | reverse complement strand
GCACAGCCGTGCAGAGCCCCGCGTCCCAACCCGCACCAGCGACGGGAGCTGCGGGACTCGACCCGGGTGCCGCATCAGGTATGGAGCAACCCAAGCCGCTCTACAAGAAATGGTGGCTCTGGACCGCGGTCGGCGTCGCCGCTGTGGGCATCGCAGTCGGGCTTGGCGTAGGGCTTGCGGCTCGCCGCCCAGACCTCCGCGGCGCCGTCGAAGTGAGGCCGTTCTAATGCCTCGTCCATCTGGGGTTGTGCCTCTGGACGCTAACGATCGCGGCCAATTCTCCATCGACTCCATTCCTTAGGAAAACGGTGTTGAGTTCCCTAGATTCAGTGCCAAGATGAAAAGATGGCGGCCACTATTGAGGAGCTGCTCGGGCGCACGCTGTGCGGACGCTACCGCATCGACGCAGTGCTCGGTGCGGGCGGCATGGGCGTCGTCTACCGAGGCACTCAGCTCGATGGTCAGCCTCCGCGTCAGATTGCGATTAAGACCCTGCTCCCCGAGTCGAATACCTCGCTCAAGGTCCGTGAACGTTTTCAGCGCGAGGCCGTGCTGGCCAGGCGTCTGCAACACGACGGAGTGGCCGAAGTCCTAGATTTCGGCGTCGAAGGCGACATTCTCTTTCTGATCATGGAGCTGGTGGGGGGCGTCGATCTGGGCCTGTTCATTCGACAGGAAGCGCCGCTTCCGTCGCGCGTGGCGCTACTGATTGCGCGCCGCATCGTCGATGTCCTTGTGGAAGCACACGCCATCGGGCTCGTGCATCGCGATATCAAGCCCGCGAACATCCGTATCCTGCGCGGATCGGCCGAGGATGCCATCGCGATCAAGATACTGGACTTCGGCATTGCCAAGGACCTGACTGCCGCCCAGGATCAGCTGACCACGACGGGCGCCATGATGGGAACTCCACTCTATCTGGCACCGGAGCAGGCGGTGGATGCGAAGCGCAACGTCGACTGTCGAGCAGATCAATATGCGACCGGAGTAGTCCTATACGAGATGCTTGCCGGACGACCGCCGTTTCTTGGCAGCACCGTAGCTAGCGTCTTGTTTGCGCATGTCATGAAACCGCCGCCATCACTCCCGCGGGAGGTGCCCGTTCCACTGAGACGCGTTGTGCTGCGCATGCTCAAGAAGGATCCCGCTGATCGATACGCCGAACCTCGTGTCCTGGCGCGGGCACTTGCCGAATGCGAGGCGGCATGCGCGACGGCTCCAGCGGCTCCACGTCCTTCTGAGGAGGAAGTGCATGAGGCCACAGGCGATGACTCGGGGCTGCTTCAGATAGGACGAAGAATCCCGTTGCTGCTGCTCGTGGTAGCCGGACTCGTCCTAGCTGCGGGCATTATCGTGCTGCGAGGCACGATGCGTCCTTGGGGGCTACCAAAGCCAGCCGCTGTCGCGCCAATCGAGCCAGCGGCGAGCGGCGTGCCTCAGTCGGCATTGGCCGCGCAACCAGGACCACCTGTGGGTGGTTCGACTGGCAGCGACTCGCTGTCTGGTTCTGCGCAGCCCAGTGCACCGCAAGCGAGCGCTATAGAATCGCCGCCCCCGCGCCCCGAGTCAGCGGCCAAACCAGTCACGCGTCCGACCGCAACAGGACGCAGCCCGACGCCCAAAATGAGCAACTCACACCCTATCGAGTTCCATGTCCCCGTCGCTCGCTAGGTCGCTAATGCGGATGGCCCTGATCGGCCTTTTGCTTGCGATTCCGATTGATGCACACGCGGCTGATTCCGGCTCAACAAACGTAGGGGCAAGAGGAATCAAACAGCGATTCGTTGCCCATGTGCAGGCGGGTATTCGCCTGTTTCAAGAGCAGCGCTGGGATGAGGCTATCAAGGAGTATGAATCGGCTTATTTGTTGAATATCCAGCCCGTCCTGATGTTCAACATCGCCCAGGCTCACCGTCGGGCTCAGCGTCTCATCGAGGCGCAGCTTAGCTACGAAGCGTTCTTGCGCGATGCTCGGACGTATCCGCATGTCGAGGCGGAGCCGCTGATTCCTGAAGCCGAGGCGTACGTTAGCGCGCTGCGTGCCAGCCGCGACGTTGTTCGCCTAAACAGCGAGAAGGCAGAGGCTGAGCGGCTAGCTGCAGAGCGCAACCAGACTGCCGCGAAACTCACAGCGCAAAACGAGTTCCTGCAGCAGCGGATTAATGATGCACTCATGCGCTCGGAGATCGCCCGCCGTCGCATTACGCGCCGTCCGGGCTTCTGGATCGGCCTTGGAGTAGGGGCGGTGGCGCTCGCCGGAATCGCTATCGGTCTGGGCGTAGGGCTCAGTTCCAAGGACGAGGGGCTCGGGTTACTCAGCGTGCATTTCTGATCTGCGACAGACATAACACGTTGCGCTATGGAGCGCGCGGGAGGTCCTCTATGCACAAGTTTTTTCTGCTTGTTTACTTGCTGCTTGGTTCCCTGAGCTGCAGGTCTGAATCATTTCTTGCCGTATATGTGACGAATATCGCTGCGCTTCAGCCGGGCTCACTGCAAGTGATAATTTCTCGAGATGAGCGCACCGCTAACGAGCTTCCCGTGCTCAATCGCCAGGACAACGCTGCAGACGCGCAGCACTTTCTCTTGAGGCTTCCGGGGGAGCTTACCGGCGAGCTGAATATCGGGGTCGCTGCATTCACAGAACTAGATGGCCAGGGCTGCATCCTGGCGACTGCCGATAAGCGCGTTGTCTTAGCAGAGACCGCAGGGGCTACAGAGGTCACGTTGGTCGCACTATCGCCGCCTGCCTGTGGGGTCCGAGACCCGCTACTCATCAGTGCCAAGCCAGGCTTGAGTTCCCTAGAAGGTGGACAGGAACTCGAACTCACAGGATGGGGGTTTCGGCCTGGTATCACCACCGTGACCATCGGCAGTACTCCAGCTACCATCAACGTGGTGTCATCGACCCGCATCAAGCTGATTACACCTCCGCGAGCGGGCTTCGGACCGGTGACGGTAACGGCTCGCAATCATGAGAGTCAGCACTCTCGAACCGATCTACTGCGCTACTTCGCGCGCACTCCATCGTTCAACCTAGACATCGTCTTTCGCAAGGAAGGCAGCGATGAAGCGCTGAGCGATTTGGTAGTCATTCCCAGGAGTTCGGGCGCGACGTTTTCTGATGCCGTGGCTTGGACCAATGACATAGAAGGGCGCGTTTATCTTAGGAAGTACACTCGGACCCCAACGAGCGGTTTCGTCGGCGTTTTGGAGAAATACCCATCGGCTGCGTTTCCCAATGATCCGTCGCTGGTCCCCGTTTCCCTTTCGAGCGCGGATCTTGATAACGACGGCGACTACGACCTCGTCGTCGTCAATAAAGGGACGAACAGTTATTCGATATTCCATAACGATGGTTCGTCGTTTACACGAATGGCTGCGCTCCCCCTAGAAAGCGACTCCCATCCCGGGCTGCCAGTTACTCCTATGCAGGTTGAAACGAATGACATAAATGGAGATGGTCTGCAAGATTTTTTAGTATCATTAGATCTAACTGCCGTATCAGGCAGGGATTACGTCACTTACTATCTTAACGATGGTAAGGGAGGATTCTTCATGAGGGATACAAAATCAGCAAAATCGAAGACAGCCTTTTTTAAGATGGCACGCCTTCGGAACATCACGCAGAAGCTGAGCGATATGCTGATATTTAATATCACCGAGATTGATAATATGAGAATATTGTTCAACTATAAAGAAAATGGAACTTTCGACACCTCGTTGGTTGCAAATTCTCCAGCATTTCACAATATATGCATAAATCCATCTGCCCTGGAGGTTGTTGATGTTGATCGCGATGGTCTAGACGAGATTATTGTAGCTCAACCCAGCGAGCACAAATTGTTCGTGTATCGTAGAACAGAATCGGCCGTGGTGCCCGTTCTGGACATCGCGCTTCTTCTGGACGCCAGCCCCACGGACATTGCAGCGGCTGACTTGAACGGAGACGGATATTCAGACCTCATCGTCACAACCAACGATGAGGCGAAGCCGGCGGAATCGGGCCGGGTTCATGTCTTTACAAATAGGCAGGGGGCGGGCTACTCAAACGATGCTCCCTGGCACTTCTCTTTTCCTGCGGAGTGTCCCGGAAAGAAACACGTCGTCGCCCTGAATCTCGACGGTGACTCGGCGGGAGCCTTGGATATCTTACTGGCAGCGAAGCAGCCAGCACGCCCCGATGTGGGCTGTATGCGCGGATTCCTCAACACAAGCCCGCCGACCGTCAACTAACTTCGTCCGTTGCCCACTAAGGCCGTGTGGGGTCGGCGAGGGCGCAGAGAGTGGACGATCGACGGCAAATTGGGGATC
>CAZKOY010000289.1:0-4315 GCA_964554495.1 uncultured Myxococcales bacterium | reverse complement strand
TACACCAAATGGACCACGCTGGTCCACGTGTCATCGGGCGGTCGGTTTCTGATCTGGACGTCGCCGGGCGGCTTCTGCAGCGGCACATCATCGGAGCGTCGCCATGTCGTGCAGCAGATGCTCCATCGCGTGCTCTTCATGCGCGGCGTGATTGGCTGTCCGCATGGTGTCAAATAGTGCGCGATCCCAGCTGGGTTCGACTGGGCGCCCGCTGAGCGGCTTGCCGGGGAGCGCATCGCGGTAGTCGCGCTCGGACATGCGCCATGGATGAGCGCCGTATTCACGAAGCATGAGGTTCGCGATGGCGATGCCCGGCCAGTCGAAGTCCCCGTGATAGCAGAGCGTGATCTCGGCGGCGCGCAGCGCAGACAAGACCAGCCGACTGGCTGTGCGAGGCTGCCCTTCGAGGCAAATCAGAGGAGCGCACGCCGCACCCAAGCGATCTGCCGCAGCGGCGACAATCGACGGATTTTCGCAGACAAAGACGCGGGGGCCGAGCTGGCTGCGTGAGAACAGAGGGGGATGACTCAGCAGCATGCGGACACTGAGCCGAGCCGGCTCTCCGCAGCGCGCGTGTAGATCAAGAAGGCGGTCCGTCAGAGACGTTTCATCGCGGTGCGACCGCAGGTTCAAGACCAGAAGCGGTGCAGAGATCGTGTCGACCAGAACACCGACCCGTTCCCAGGTCTCGCGACGGCTTTCGACATCGCTCGTCTGCTCGCACCCAGCCCACGCCGCAGCGGCCTGCAGGCCCAGTTTCCCCAGTGGCTGGTCCGCATCGAGCGCATGCGCATCGCCGGTGAGACGCGTGCCGATCTCGGCCAGTGTGAGGTTGTCCGCGGGAAGCAGTGCGATCAGTCGCTGGATCTGCACCATGAGTTCTTGCGCGACCCTCAGATCGCTATCGGCAATTCGCGTCAGGCCCCCCGTCTTGCGAAGCTCCTCAAGCCATGTGCACAGGCGCGGCGCTTCGGACCAAGCGTCGCGGCAGCGTTCGAACAAAACCGCCCACGCTTGTCTTTCGTGGTCGCGCGCTGCGCGCAGGTTCTTTACGCTGCCTGTCAGGGTCACGATGGCCGCTTCCAGCCCATCGCAGAGCTCGGCACTCCGTAGCAGCTCATTCACTTCTTCCAGACGAACAACCAGCGCCTCACCGCGAAGCTGTCCTCTGCCCAAGAGTCTGCGAAACGCCTCGCGTTGAGGCTCGGTGGGGCTGCTCAGCCGAATGGAACCCGTGAGTGCTTCTCCTCGCTCGAGTCGTCCGCGCGCGCGCTCGATAATCCAAGCAAGGTCACGGCCCCCGAGCACTTGGCGCAGTCGTTCATCCTTGCCACTTATCGCAGCCGACTCGCCACTCACCGGGCCACGCCGCTTAGCTGATCCACGTCGTTGTCGGAGGAACTTCTGGGGGATGCATCGGGCACGCACATCGGGGGAGGCACAACATCCGCGGCGCGGCGCTCTCGCCCGGTCCAAATCCAGCGCGACACGGCCACGGCATCAATGCCTGCCCGCGCCGTCAGGTGACAGATGGCAACACCGGGCAGAGTCGCATAGCAGCCCCACTCGTTCTCGCTGGTCATCACGAAGTCGAGGTCGAAGTCGCGCAAGAGTGCCATGCACTTGCCACGCATCTCGCGGTCTACACCGACGAACACTTCATCAAGCAGGATGAGCCGCGGCGCATGTGGACTGGCGCTGCGATAGTGCGCTGCGGCCGCGGCAAACTGCGGCAGCGTCAATCCGATGGCTTTCTCTCCGCCAGAGCCCGTACCGAAGCTCTTCTTGGTCATCCTCTGCCAGACGCCGTCCTGGTATCGCTCGATGACGAAGTGGTGCCACGCGCGGTAATCGAAGGCTGTGCTGAGCTGTTCCAACCAAGTGCCGGTCGGATTCTCTTCTCGGGCGCGTTGAATCTGTCGCTGCAGAAATGCGACCACCGTTTGACGGTCCGCGGGAGACCATGCCCCGACAGTCCGCAGCATGAGCTTTCGCACGTCAGAAAGGCCGGTTGGCGCGGTATCGCCTGGGCCCCATGCAAAGCGTAGCTTGATGCCCATCGTCGTCGGACGTGACTCCAGCTCCTTGTTGGTCTGGCGGACCAGGGCTTCTGCTTGCTGAATGCGATCATGCAGCTCTTGTGCGACTTCACTGATCAGGTGGTTCTCCAACACCTCGCGCTCCCGCTGGCTCAGCAGCGCCTGCCTCGTGTCAATTTGATCGTCGAAGAATGCCTGCAATGTATCGATCGACACCATGCGCTCGCCAAGCTGCGCTGTCACCACGAACACTTCGTCCGCTTCCATGAGCGAGGCTTGATGGCCATGGCTGCTGAGCGCTACTTCAACGGCCTTGCCGCGCTGGAAAATGTCGTTCCGCAGCCGCTGCCAGGCTTCATCGCTGGCATCGATCTTGTTTAGCTTCGGCTCAAGGGCGCGTCCTAGCTCGACCGCACTGCGCACGGACCACTCTTCGCCCGGCGCTTGGACTTCGGGCACCGCGAGCGACAGAAGCCGCTGCGCCGCGAGTGTCTGCAGCTGGGCGATGGCCCTGGCGCGCTGCTCAGAATGGCGAGCCATGATGTCTGAGTAGTGCGCTACATTCCCCGCAGCCTTGGCGTGAGCGCCGATCGCCACTTCCTTGTCCTTGACTGCGGAGTCATTTAGCCGGCGCACTTCCATCCGCCGCTCCTCGGCAGCACGAAGAAGCTCCTGAATCCGCCGAAACTCCACTCCCACAGTCTGCTCAAGAAGCTCATAAGCACGTCGCGCCGCGGTGGCCTGACCACGCGTTGCTGTAGCGTGCTCACGTCGGGTGACTTGCTCTTTTCGGGCGTCTTCCAAGAGCTGAGCAAGCGCATGGGCGTGGTGACGCCTCGTGAAATACAGACCACACTTCGCCCATAGGCTGCTCAGCGCTTCTTTGTACTTTCCAATCAGCTCCCTTAGCTCGTCCAGCCTGTCGCCCCATTCGGACAGCCCGAGATCTCTTGCCAGCTCATTGCGCGCGATCAGCCTCTGCTCGGAATCCCGCTGACAAGCAACCGTGCGCGCCTCGGCCTGTTCAAAGCGGAGCCGTGCTGCCTGCGACTCGCGACTTGCGCGGGATAGGGTCTCAATAGCCGTAAGCAAGGGACGGCTATCGGGAGCAACTGATAGCTCCTTTTGTGCCTGTTCTTGCTGCGTGCGCACAGACGCCTCGGCCTGGCGACAAGCGGTCAGCGTGATCTCGGCCGCGGCGATCTGCGCGTCCAGTTGAGCGAGTCGCTGTCGACGATGCGACTCCCGCGAGCCTTCTCCGATGTGCTGCGCGGAAGCTTTCTGCCACTGTCCGAACAGGGGGCCGAGCCGAAAGCGCCCATCCTCCGCGATCCAAACAGACGTTCCGATCGCCGCACTCTGTTCGCCAAGTCCGATCTGCGAAAGCAGCTCGGCAACGGTCGCTTCCGAGACGGCCGCGGCACAGGCATTCTCGGCATCGATTGCAGGCACAAGCAGCTCCCCCAGATGTCGTGTGCTGTTCGTTCCTTTTTCGATCGTCAGGACCGTGTCATGGGTCCCCGCATCAAGCAATCTGCCGTCGGGCAAAACCCATGCGTCCAGCAGCGAAGCGGCTTCGAGCGCCGCTTCCAGGTTCGCGCGCGTGGCTGCCGGTACGTCCTCTCGAAAGTCACAAAGTGCCCACAGCGGGGCGCCCGGACGCTGGTCACGTGCCGCGGCATCGCGGGTATGCGGTGCGGTAGGCGCTAGATGTCGAGCACTGGCGACGCGCTCACGCTCGGTCTGGAGCGCAGCCAAAGAGGCCGCAGCATCTGCGGTCTGTTGTTTTGCAGCCTGTGCCTGTGCCCCCAGTCGCTCTGACGCCTCTTGCGCTGCGCTGCGCACGGCTTCGTCCACAGGGCTCGGCCCCTGTCCGGATTCCATCCATTCCGGGATGGCTGCAACCACCTCGTCTGCTGTCAGCGGATGCAGCTCGCGAGCGTGGCCACTCCAGATCCGGTACGCACTCGCCAAGGAATCGCGCGCTACGAATTGTGCATCACGCGCCTCCGCTTCCTCGGTCAGTCGCTGATCCAAGTCTTGCCGGCGCTCTTGCTGCGCATCGCGCGCCCTAGCAAATGCCCCATCCGCTTCCTTCAGTCGCTCATTGAGCTTGCGGATTTCCGAGACGGCTCGCAGTCGCTGTTCGCAGACCTGGGCCAGCGTACGTTCGGCCTGCTTTGCCGCATGCTCGTCTAGCAGGGCGAAGGAGGACTGCGCCTGCGCGCGCGCCAGAGCCTCTGCATGCACATCGTGAAGACCCAGCGCGGCCGCTC
>CAZKOY010000288.1:0-4380 GCA_964554495.1 uncultured Myxococcales bacterium | reverse complement strand
GACAGCGACGGATTCTATGGTACAAGGGGCGCATGTCTACGAGCCAAAGCCTCCGCGATCTGGTTAGCCACCGGGTCACCTTTGACTTTGAGAACGGCCATCATCTGACTGGCTATGTCGCCACCGTACGTCCGAACAGCGGCGACGTGATCAGCATGGCGCTTACTCGCGTCGAGATCACCAACTCGGCCGGCGAAGTGATCGAGCGTCACCGCGAGATGGTCGTCATTCCCTCGGTCCTGACTGGCTATCGCCTGACCGAAGGTCCGTCCGCCAAAGCCAAGTAGCCGCAGCCCCGTCTGGCCTCGCCTCTTCTGGCCCACCTCTTCGATGGATCCACTCGACAGCAGCTTGCATGTGGCGCTGTTTGCGCATCACGTCGCGCGTCCCGACGATGAAATCGATCTGGGGCAAGCGGCCCTGCTGATCGCCGCCCCCGAGTACCCCGAGCTCGACATCGAAGCGGCCCGCGCTCAGCTTGATGATCTGGCGGCGCTTGCCAAGCCCGCTTTGTCTGGACTGATTGACGGCACCGCCCGCGCCGCAGCCTTGGTGCAGTACCTGGTCGACGAGCAGGGATTTCGCGGCAACACCGACGAGTACGACGACCCGCGCAACAGCTTCCTAAATGAAGTGCTAGCGCGACGTCTGGGGATTCCCATCTCTCTTTCCGTGGTGGCCTTGGAGGTCGCGCGCCGCCTTTCGGTTCCGCTGCGCGGTGTGTCATTTCCTGGCCACTTCTTGCTGCGTGCCGACGGCAAACAGTCCGTGCTGATCGATCCATTTACCGGCCGCGCGATGACCGTGGGAGGCCTGTCTGAGCTCTTGGCCCGCGTATATGGTCAGCGGCGCCCACCTCGCCCAGACGAAGTCCAGCCGGCCTCAAAGCACGCCATCCTATCGCGGATGCTCGCCAACCTGCGCAACCTGTATCTGCAGCGGGGCGACATCGCGCGACAGCGCCTGGCCGAAGAGCGCATTCGCGCGATCGAGGCCGCCATCCGTAGCCTGCCGAGTCACTCGGTGTATCCATCCCCTCGTTCCAGCCTCGTGCATTAGACGTATCGCACGAGCCGTGCGTGCTCATGACCTCATCTTCCCTTCGCTTCGTCTTGGCGCTCTCTGCGCTGTCGTGCATTGCCTGTCAGCCGCGTACCCCGACGGCACGCCCCCCCACCGAGCACGAAGCCTCGCCAGAGCAGTCCGTGCAAGCAAGCGCGCCAGCCGAACTTCGCATCTTTGCCGAGCCTGCGGAGCCTGCCGTCAACGGCGCCACGCCCGCTGCGTCTCGTTTCTTTTTGCTGGGTCGCGACCCATCGGACAGCGGCTATCGCACGCTATCCGCCTCGCTGCCGCGTGCCGCCGCGAGCTTTGTCCCACGAGCAGCCCACATGGCATGGCTGGCTGGCCAGGTCTTTTTGGCCAGGCTGTCGAGTCCGACAGCCACCAATGGGGCGGCTTCTTCTGACGATGTGATGTCCTTTGCGCTGCACATATCGCCCCGCCCAAGCGAGCCGAAAGACGCGCCAGCAGGCGAGGCCGCAGTGCGTAGCGTTGCCGTTCCTCTGCCGCAGCCCTGCACGCAGGCTGCCCCGGCGCTTTTGCAGAGCGAAGGCGAGCACCTGCACGCTCTTCTGCGCTGTCCCAAGGAAGGCTATGCCCTGCTGCTCACGCTGAATGCGCAGGCTCAGCTGCAGTCGAGTCGACGCGTCCCAGCGGCCGCCGATGCCAGCTTGTATCTGCACCAGCCCGACGGGGACTATCTGGCCGTGGCACGCCAAGTGTTGCGCGTCCCCAAGGGTTCCGAAGACACGCTGCCGATTATTGGCACAGTCCCGCCGCCAGGTGGCGAAAGCGAGACGCGCGATCTCATCCGCAGCGGAGATCTCTTGCTGATCGTCGATGCGGCCGCTGGGCGAGTCATCGTCATGGATGCACAGCGCATGGGATGGCGCACTGAGAAGCGCTTCTACACGCAGGGCACCGTGACCCGAGCACGCTCGGTTCTGCTGCCACCGGACCGCTTGCTGCTGGTTACTGCCGAAGACACGCGGCAAGGCAGCGAGCTCTTTGCTACGCGGATCGTGCTCTCGGATACCAGTGCTCAGCCACCGCAGCGCTTGCTGCTAGGCCCACTCACGCGCGGCGATCACGAGCTCTTGCCCGTGGCAGACAGCGACGGAGGCGGCGCGCTGCTTTTGTACAGCCGCAAAGAGGGCAGCAGCACAGCGCTGGTGATGCGCCGCCTGATGCCCTAGACGCAGCCAGCCTTTTCACGCCGCGCCTCCGCGATGTCTTCTCGGTCCTCTTGGACGTCTTGCCCACCGCTATTCACGCAGCCAAGAAACAGTCTGCGGAGCGTGCAAGCGCTTCGACCACGACGCGTTGCACATGACTCGTGGCGCTGCTGCGTTTGGCTGGCCGTTTGGCTGGGTCTGGTCGCTTGTCAGGGTCAGCTTCAGACCCGTGCAACCACCCCTGCTCTTGGGCCCAACGCGCTACCGCAGCAGACGCTGGTGCTTTTGACCATCGACAGCGTCCGGGTCGAACATATGGGCGCGTATGGCTACAAGCGCCCGACTACGCCGCACTTTGATCGCTTGGCCCAAGCAGGCGTGCTTTTTCGTCGAGCCTATGCGCAAGCGCCGCACACCTCGTTTTCGATCAGCTCTCTGCTCACTGGCCGATACTTCGCACCGCTGCACCGGCTGCTAAATGACGCGCGGCTGCCAACGCTGGCACACGAGCTAGCTGAGCGCGGCTGGGCCACCGCTGCGATCTATCCACCGGCCGTCTTCGTCACCGACCCGCACGTGCTTTCGGCGTACAAGGCGGATCACTTTGGCTTTCGCCACGTCCGCTGCGATTACATCAGCGCGGACCAGAGCGTTGACGAAGCGATCCGGTTCTTCGAACAGCTGCGACCCCAGCGCGCCTTCCTGTGGATCCACCTGTTCGAACCGCACGAGCCATACCAAGCAGGCGGCGCGCCCAACTTCGGCGACCGCGCCGAGGATCGCTACGATCAAGAGCTAGTCGTGGTCGACGCCGCACTCGGCCGCTTGGCGGGTTATCTAAGCGCGCAGCGCCCCAAGACCACGTGGGTGATCAGCGCCGATCACGGCGAAGCGTTTCACGAACACGGCGAGAGCCTGCACGGAACCAACCTGCACGAAGAGCAGATCCGCGTTCCGCTGCTTGTAGCCGGCCCTGATCTTTTCCCGCGTGTCATCGACGAACCCGTTCAGTTGGTCGATGTGATGCCAACCCTGCTTGCCGAAAGCGGCGCGCCTTCGCGGTTCGAGCTAGATGGCCGCGACCTGTCGCCGTTTCTGCGTGGACAGTCGCTGCCGATGCGGCCGGCATTTGCGTCGCTAGGCGAGCAGCACATGATCGTCGCAAGCCCATGGAAGCTGATCTGGGATCGCGCCACCGATCGCGCCGCGCTGTACAACCTTTCCAGCGATCCCAGCGAGCGCATCAATCGATCGCGGCAGCAGTTCGTAGAGACCACCGCCCTGCGCAGTCAGCTTCTGGCGTGGCTCGACGATCGCAAAGACAGCGCGCTGCGCCTGCTCGCCATGCGTGGCGACACGCCGCCGCCGCTTGCTGTTCTGCGCGCACGCTTGGGTGACCCTTCCGCAGCCGGCCCGCTCATCGATCTGATCGCCGATCCGGATCAGGGCACGCTGCACGATGAAGCCAGTCGGCTCGTGCTGCGCTTGCCGCTTTCGGGCGCGCTGCGGTCGCGGCTTTCGGCTTGGTTGCAGCACCGCGATCCACAGGTGCTAGCGCGTGGCCACATCGCCGCGCTTCGATTGGCTCGGCGTGCGTCGCTTTCACACGTCGAGCGGATCGCCAAAAGCCAGACCGCCGATCTGGATCTGCGCCTTGCGGCCGCACAGGCCTTGGCCTCGCTGCGTCCCGCGCTAGCTGTCTCGACGCTGGTCGCGCTCATGGATCGCTACGAGGAACGCGCGGACTACCGCAAGGTGCGCGATGCTGTGCTTGCCTTGGGTGTACTTCGCGATCGTCGCGCCTTGCCAGCGCTGCGTCGGCGCTTGAAGAACCCCATGGTGCAGCTTGATGTAATGGCCGCGCTGGGACAGCTTGCGGCACACGCTGCGGCGCCATCGCTGATTGAACACCTGCAACAGGATGCTCGCGTGCCAGCCCGCATTGCGGCCGCGCAAGCGCTTGCGCGTATTCCCTCGCGGCTTAGCCGCAGTGCCTTGCGACGCGCTGCCCTGCGCGATCCCGAGGCCAGCGTACGTTCCGTCGCAGCGCAGCTTCGCTAGCAGTTCCAGGCCCCGCCAAAGCGACGCCCGCCCCACCACGAAATCGTGGTCGTCGCATGGGCATAGGCATCGGCATAGGCAT
>CAZKOY010000287.1:0-4410 GCA_964554495.1 uncultured Myxococcales bacterium | reverse complement strand
ACATGATCGCGCGCTTGCGCATCTCGCGCGAAGAGCTGCGTTCCAAAGAACGACTGGAGCGCGAGCTAGAAATCGCCACGGTCATCCAGACACTGCTTTTGCCGGCACAGCCAGCGCTCGATGGCTTCGATGTCGCGGCGCGCATGGTTCCAGCGGAAGAGGTGGGCGGCGACTTCTATGATCTGCACTCGGCTTCCGCGGGCAACTGGATCGCGATCGGCGATGTCTCGGGCCATGGCGTCACGCCAGGTCTAATCATGATGATGGTCCAGAGCATGCTGTCGGCGATCGCGCGACAGAGCCCAGAGATTGGTCAGGGCTATAGCCCGCGCGAAGTGCTGCGCGTCATCAATGCGGCGCTGCATGACAACCTGCGAACGCGCATGCATGACGACAACTACATGACCATGGTGCTGCTCAAGCACGACGGCAATGGCAAGTTCCGCTATGCCGGCGCGCACGAGTCGATCCTGGTCTATCGTCGCGCCACGCATCAGGTCGAGACGATGCCGACCGATGGTACTTGGCTGGGCCTGCAAGACGATATCGGCCCCTTCGTCGAAGAACACGAGTTCGAACTGCGTCCGGGCGATGCGCTGGTCCTTTATACCGACGGCGTAACCGAGGCGAAGAACCCGCAGAACGTGCAGTACAACTTGGATCGCTTGCGCGACATGCTCTTGCGCCAAGGGAACGCGTCGATGCCATCGGCTCAGAAGATCCGCGACGGCATTATCGACGATGTCATGGCTTGGTCACGCACTCGACAAGACGACGTCACAGTGATGGTGCTGCGACGTTTGGATAGCTAGTCTCTGCCAACCCTCCATCAAGCAGGCTCCCCATGTCTGAGCAACGTCTTCCGCTGCTCATTGCTGGCGGCGGCATTCTGTGCCTGTTGCTGCAGCTGATCCTCTCGTTGACCGACAACCCCGTGAAGCGTGCGCAGAGCGTGGCGCATGAAGTGGCGTACAAGTCGGTCAAGATGCGGGCTGAAAAGCGCGCTGCCCGTCTGGGACCTCGGCTGGCACAGGCGCTGTCAGAAGGCAACCGCAACCTGATCCAAAACGAACTGGATCTGACGATGCAGGCCGATCCCGAGATCGTCGAGGTCGGCATCGTCGATCAAGATGCGCAGATGACGGTCATTGCCAGCTCGGATCCCTCGCGCGCGACCAAGCCGCTCACGGGACTTGGGGCGCAGGTCGTTCGCGAGTCGCTGGCGGCGGGACGCATTCCGCGCTCGGTGGACGCACGCGCCGATCAGCGCGTCTTGGTGGCGCAGCCGCTTACGCACCAGAAGGCCTTTATGGCCACGCTGTTCTTGGTCCTGAACACGGCCAGCGTCGAAGACGATCTGGGCCAGGTGATCTTGGCCATGGCACCGCCGCGCGTCCCCGTGTGGCTGACCATTGGCCTGGGACTCTTGGGGCTGGGTGTCGCTTTGGGCATGATGCTGAGCGCCGAGCGCAAGCAGCAGCTTGAGACCGTCAAGCTGCAAGAAATCGTCGAACAGATGGGCATGGGACACTTCGATGCGCGGCTCGATCCCGCCGATGTTCCTCATCATGCCGGCGTCGCTGAGCGCCTAAATGCCATGGCAGAACAAGTGCAGCTTTTGCAGCAGGCGCAGGCCGAGGACTCCGAACATGCAAGCCGCATGGCGCAGGAGCTAAAAGACGCGCAGGTCGTGCAGCAGACGCTGATGCCAGAAGTGCGACGCACGGTCCGCGGGCCCCTGCAGATGTGCGGTGTGTATCGCAGCGCCAGCAAGCTCTCGGGCGACTGGTGGAACCACTATCAGATCGACGAGCACCGCACTCTGTTGGTCTTGGCTGACGTGGTCGGGCATGGCATCGGATCGGCGGTGGTCGGCGCGATGGCCTATGGCTGTGCCTCGCAGCTTTATCAAGAGATGCAGGGCAATGTGCGGCCCGAGCTGATCCTGACGCGCCTCAACGAGACGATCTGCGCCACCACGCGAGGCAAGTTCACGATGAGCTGCTTCGCCGTGATCATCGACACGCGGGCCGGCACCCTGACCTTTGCCAGCGGCGCCCAGGCATTTCCCTTGCTGTTCCGTTCCAACGACAGCGCCAAGCCCTTTGTGCCGCTTATCGCCACGGGATCGCCCTTGGGATCGAGCCGCGACTCGAAGTTCGAGGCCAACACCCAGACCTTTGGCCCAGGCGATATGCTGATCTGCTACACCGACGGTCTGATCGAAGCGGCAAACCCCGGCGGCGATCAGTTCGGCGACAAGCGCGTGCGGCAGACCGTGCAGCGCAACGCCAGCCGAAACGTCGAAGAGATCTGCGAGGCCCTGCTTAGCGAAGTCGGGCGCTTCGTCGGTACAGCCGAGCTCGAAGACGATCAGACCTTGGTTGTGGCGCGCAATCTAAGCGGCTCGGGCGCGACCTAAAGACGCACGCGGTTTGCGTGAAGACCCAGGGGAAAATAGCCCGCAGTCTGCTGTTGCTCTCGAAAGCGAGAACGTGCAATCTTGAAGCTGCCTTCTAAGTACCCATCGGCACGTGGACTCTGGACTTATCAACGATGAACCGGCTGTCACTTGAACCACTGCATGTTGGTGCGCTAACCGCGGAGGTACTCGACACCGACAACTCGGTCTCGATTGTCCTGCGCGGCGACTCGGATGCTCGCGATGCGGCCGCGGCCCTGGATGAGTTCTTAGTGCGCAAGCTTCATCCCGCCATCTTGAAAGCGACGCTGAAGCTGGTGCAGCTTGACGTAACCGGCCTGGAATTCTTGAACTCAGCGGGCATCAAGGCGCTGGTCAACTGGCTGCTCGCCATCAAGCAACAGCAGCAGCCGTCGCGTTACTTCGTCGTCGTTCAGTACGACGAGGGCATCACCTGGCAGGCCAAGGGACTTAAGCCGCTGACCTTTGTCGCCCAGTCGTTCCTGCGGCTTGAGCCACTGCGGTAGCACCATGCTGGCGAGAAATCCCCCCTGGATCCATATCGAGCTGGTACCAGTCTGGGTACACATCAAGAACCTGCGCCAGTTCGTGCGCGAGTTCTGTGTTGGCATGTCCATCGTGCCCGAGACGGCCGACCAGATCGCGATGACGACGTCTGAGCTTCTGGAAAACGCGACCAAGTATGCGTCCACGCTGTGGGCGCGCTACGACCTGCGCTTGCTCGGCAACTGCGCCGAGATCAGCGTCACCAACAGCGCCACCAGCAAGCAGCGCGAGACGCTGATCGCGTTTGTCGGCGAAGTCAGCCAAGGCGATGCGCTGGATGCCTATATCCGCTGCCTAGAGCGCCAGTCGCAGGAAGGCCAGTCGCAGGCTGGCCTAGCCCGCATTCGTTATGAAGCCGCCGCCGAGATCTCGGTATCGCAAAAGGACGACGAGATCTGCCTGCTCGCCAAGATTCCGATGTAGTCCCGCCTGAAGTAAGCTTCCCGTGTGCTGGATCGGCTGCATGAATTCACCGCGCTTCTGCGGAAAAACGGCGTGCGCACATCGACGGCCGAGGTCATGGATGCCGTGCAAGCGCTGTCTCTTTGTGGACTTGGCGAGCGCGACACCGTTCGCAGCGCGCTATCGAGCACGCTGGTCAAGCGACAGGAAGACCAGACCGCGTTCGATGAGCTTTTCGATCTGTTCTTTTATCAGCCGGGACAGATCCTGCGCTCGTCCCAAGCGCCGCTGGTCGAGGCGCTGCGAGCGCGCGGCTTCAGCGAAGACGAGCTAGAGCGCATCTTGGCCGCTCTGGCCGACCAAGCCGCCAAGCTGGACCCGACGGCGCGCATGGCGCTTGGCCTGCGCCGCACCGATCTGGAAATGCTGCTGCGCCTTTCGGGGGCACAGGTCGACTTTGGGCGCTTGGCAAACCCGCTGCAGATTGGTTATTTCACGCAGCGCATCTTGGAACAGCTTCGCTTCAGCGATGCGCAGACGCAGATCGCGCAGCTTGGGGCGCAGCTTCAGTCCGCGCTGTCCGGCGGGGGCGGCGGCGGACGCGGCGGTGAGGTCGTCGATCTATTGCAGGCGAACCTCAGCGAGCTACGCAGCACGGCGCGGGCCTTTGTCCGCAACGAATTCGAGAAGCGCAACCTGCGCTACACCGAAGAGATGCGGCGCGATCTGCTGATGCACAAGCCGTTTGCCCAGATGTCGCAGGACGAGCTATCGCGTCTGCGTCGCGAGGTCGAGCGCCTGTCCGAAAAGCTGCGCACGCAGGCCTCGCTGCGGCCCAAGCAGCGGCGCCGCGGTCGGCTTGATATTCGTCGCACCTTGCGTCATGCACTGGCCACAGGCGGCACCCCCTTTGTGCTGCGCTTGCGCCATCGCCGCGTCGAAAAGCCGCGCCTGTGCATCCTCTGCGATATCTCGGACTCGGTGCGGCAGGTCTCGCGCTTCATGCTGCACTTCGTCTA
>CAZKOY010000286.1:0-4453 GCA_964554495.1 uncultured Myxococcales bacterium | reverse complement strand
CCGAGCACGACATAAAGGACACTCGACCAGGCGTTGCTGGGCTCGACGACCCAGGCGCACAGTCGTTCTTCGCAGAACTGCACCGTGCCGGGGTCCCAGCTGCTCCACGGACACGCCGCGGCTCCCGCTTCGACAAAAGGCATCGCTCCCATCTCTTTCCGTTCCCGTCGGAAAACCTACGCGAAAGCGAATTCCTTGGCCAGACTGTTTCCCGCTCAGCGAGCGTACCGCACGCGCGCCGCATGAACACAGCGACCCCGCTGCGTAGGCTTGCGTGACCGCGCTTGGCCCGGAATTCCTCCAGACCGCTCGCCATCGTCTTCATGGTCCGAGTGCACGTCGCGCTCTCCCACGAGCTGCAGGCAGGAGTGCCGGACGTGCGGACTGTGTTAGGGTCCAGCCCTCATGAACCGACGAAGCGTGTTGTTGTTCGTTTCCATCGTGAGTGGACCGATCGCGCTGCCAATGGCGCACGCCCAGGCCGAGACCTGGGATGACTATGCGCGCATGTTCTCGCGATCGGCGGGGCAGTTCTGGTCCGGCTCGACGCGTGCAGGACAGTGGGCCTGGTCACCGCAGAGCCCCAGCACATCCGACATCGCCTGGGGCGACCCCGCCTCATGGCCGCCGAGCTATGGCGAAAAGTTCCAGATCTCGGCCGACCGTAGCTGGGTCCTGGTCGACGGATATAGCGATGGGACGGGCCTGCCGACGCGCAATGTGCAGCGTGTGACACAAGAGTCCATCGGCGATGCCGCCTGTCAGGACATGCGGCCCATTCCCGACGACGGGGGGCGGCAGCACTATGCCAAGTGGGACGTGCCCACCGAAGGCTACTGCCTGTTGGCCGAAGGCACCATTCAGGGCCCCAATCCCGACGGCAGTACGTTTACCGTTCGCTTCACTCATCGCCAGCGCTGGAGCCCACCGGCGCCCTGTGCCAACGCCTTTTTTCGCGGACAGACCTGCATCAGCCAGCATGAGGAGTGGTGGGACGATAACGGCAGTGCGTTCGCCAAGCGCATCGATCGCACGCAGCAGCTTGCCCGCGGCTTGGGGCCGGCGTTCACCATCCGTCAGACCTTTCCCTCGCTGTGGTCCGCCGACGGTCGCTACTACTGGACGTGGTGATCGAGACCTCGGCAGACATCGGCACTGCCTGAGGGCTCAGGCCCGTCGACCGCACATGCCCGCAGGCATTCCTTCCGCATGCAGCCGGTGGCGGCTGAAGATTGGTCGCGACGTGCCTTGGGGCTGCGGGGTTACGATCGCTCGACGGGGCGCAGGTGGGCGACGATCCGCTGCGTCACCCGCGGCAGGATCGCCGACGGCAGATCGTGCCCCATGCCGTCGATGATCTCGATCGCGGCACCGGGAATTCGGCGCTGCAGATCATGGGCGGCAGCGACCGGCACAAGCGGGTCGGCCGCGCCGTGGATGATCAGGGTCGGGGCGCGGATGCGCGAAAGCAGCGCGAGGCGACTTGGTGAACCGACGATGGCGGCAAACTGACGACGAAATCCCGCCGGATAGTCGCAGCGATCAAGCTCGCGGGCCGAGCGGGCGCGCAGCTCTTCAAGCGGGATCGGGAAGCCTGGGCTGCCGATGCGCCGGTAGATGTCCGCGACAAAATCGACACGGGCGGCGCGATCGTTGGCCGGGGCCCGGCGCAAAAGGCGCATGCGAAGATCGAGGCTGGGCCCAGGCAGACGCAGGTCGCCGCTTGAGGACATGATCGAGACAAAGCTGCGGACTCGGTTCGGGTGCAGCGCACACAGAAGCTGGCCGATCATGCCGCCCATCGACGCACCGATAACGTGGGCGCTGGGCACAGACAGGGCATCCAGCAGGCCACGAGCGTCTTCGGCCATGTCGTGCAGCGTGTAGGGCAGCGCGGAAGGCAGACCGACCACGGCCCGCAGCGCCGTGCCAAGCAGGGGAACTTTTCCGCTCATCTTGCTGGACAGACCGACGTCGCGGTTGTCGAAGCGGATGACGTAGTGGCCCGCATCCACCAGGGCCTGGCAGAAGGCCTGGGGCCAGCGCACAAGCTGGGCCCCCAGACCCATGATCAGCAGAACCGGCGCACCCGCTGGATCGCCGAGGGTCTCGTACTCGATCTCAATGCCGTTCGACGTTGCGCGGGGCATGGCACGACTCCTGTGTCTAGCGCCCGGCTGGCGCGACCTGAGCACGCAGCGTAGCGAGCGACTCGCTGAGCAACGCGCCGAAGCGGGTGATGTCGGGCATGGCCTCGCGCGCGGCGGTCAAGCCGTAGTCCAGCTTGCCGCAGTAGCTCATCAACGTGATGTTGAAGCCAAGGCCGTGGAACGGGATGCTGATGGGGTGGTTGGCGCGAACGCGCAGGCCGGCGAAGTACAGCGGCACCGGAGGCCCGGGGACGTTTGAGATAACGACGTTGAAGGTCGGGGCGTGGTAGTCCTGGCCGCCGAATAGCTCGTACAGCCGCGCCGCTTGCGCCATCAGCGCGGGTGCAGGCAGGCGAGCCCAGTCGCCCATGAGGTTTGCCGGCAAGGCTCGCGTGCGATCCTTGACGACCTGCATCTCGCGGCTGATGCGGCGGAGTCGCTCGACGGGATCGGCTTCGTTGGTGTGCAGCGACGCGCGAAGGAAGATCACCTGGTTGCCCCCAGCACCGCGGCCCTCGTCCGCGCGCGTGGACATGGGCACGCCAGCGATCAGGGGGCGGTCCGGCAGCTCGCCTTTTTCCATCAGGTAGCGACGCAGCGCTTCGGCGCAGACCCCCAGGACGACGTCGTTCAGCGTGGTGCCGCAGGCGTTCTTGATGGCCTTTAGTTCCGAAAGCGGCAGCGAGCCGAACGCGTACGAGCGCCGCGGGCCGATCTGGCGATTGAAGCGCGTGCGCGGAGCCTCGCCGGCCGTGCTGGCCCCAGGAGCAGCGCCCAGCGTCAGGGTGCCGCGTTCCAGGAGCTCGCGACCCGCCGACTGCAGGACGGGCCACGTGTCACGCAGGACCTTGGCCGCGGCCACCGGTCGACGAGCCAGGGAGCGAGCCGTGTGCATCGCCAGCGCGAAGGGCGATGGCGGCGGTGGCGGCGCGAAGGGCGCGGTCGGCGTGGTCGCTGCAGGCTCGGACGTTAGATCGAGGAGCTTGCCGAGAATCTCGGCACCCGAGACACCGTCGATGGCGGCGTGGTGCATCTTGGTGATGGCGGCCAGACGCCCGCCGCGAAGACCTTCGATGAAGTGCAGCTCCCACAGGGGTAGGCTGCGGTCCAGGCGTGCGCTGGCTAGCTCGCACACCAGCTCTGCCAGCTTGCCATCGTCGCCGGGGCGCGGCAGGGCGCGGTGCTTGACGTGGTGCACCAGGTCGAAGTCGGGATCTTCGATCCAGTACGGCTGATCCAGGCCGAGCGGCGCAGGCAGCAAGCGACGCCGCATGGGCGGAATTAGGTGCAGGCGGCTCTCGACGTGACGGAAGACCCGCGAGAACCCGCTGTCCTCCTCTGGATTGTTCGCCGCGGCCCCTTCGGGCGGGTCGAGGATGACCAGGCCTCCGACGTGCATCGGACAGTTGTTGCTTTCGATGTTTAGGAAAAAGGAGTCAAGCCCGCCGATCTGCTGCATGGCCGCCTCGCGGGCTCGTGGCCCGACGGCACATGGTTCGGCGAGCGAGGGGGCGCTGTCAAGGCCGCCCGGGTTCCTCGATGCCGACCCCGCAAGACCCCTGGCAAAATCGCAGGACATCGCGCCAGGCCTGCGGACGCGGTCGGTCAAGCGCAGGGCAGCGGCGGATGTTTGGGGGCATGCATGAAGCATCTTCCTTTTTCTTTCGCCGCCGTGGGTTCTTCCAGAGCCACGGTGCTTGTCGCCAGACCCCAGCCGTCGTTGTCACGCCGCATCGACGTCCTTGCCGAGATCGGCTGCGTAGCGCCTGAAGATTCGGAACCGAACCGGCTGACGAACCGGTGACTCCTTCCATACATCGCTGCGTCTGGGCCTTGCTTGCGCGGTGATGGCTGGGCACTCCGTCGGTCGACGCGCGCAGAGCCCAGCCGCACAGAAGGTCAGCAGCATGCGATTGCGCATTCGTTGCAGCAGCCGCGCGACGGTCGGCAGTCCCTGCGGAGCGATCCTCGGCTGAGCACATTCGCTGAGCTTCTTGCGACGAACCCAGCGCAGCGAGGAACACATCGTGCATGTCAGCGGACCGTCGGTCGCGACCCATCGGGCACAGCCCGCCAGACCTGCGCACGGCGTGGGGCGAAGCGACCCACACGAGGTTCGCCCGAGTAGGAGAAGTCCATGAAACGTTGGCTGTGCAATCTCAGCATCCTGTCGTTCCTGGCCTGCGGGAGCCCTCCGCCGCTGGAGCCCGCCGCCCCCTTCAAGCATCCCCTGGGTGTGGCAGCGGACGGCGCCGGCAATCTGTTTGTCGCCGATACCGGCAACGCAATCATTCGCAAGGTGG
>CAZKOY010000285.1:0-4491 GCA_964554495.1 uncultured Myxococcales bacterium | reverse complement strand
GCGACTTTTCCTGCTGGCAGCGAACGATGATGCCGCTTGGGATGTGCATGATCTGCACGGCTGAGTCGGTGGTGTTGACCGACTGTCCACCCGGACCACCCGAGCGCATGACTTCGATGCGCAGATCTTTTTCTTCGATCTTGACGTCGACGTCTTCGGCTTCGGGCAGAACAGCGACGGTGGCAGCCGATGTGTGAATGCGGCCCTGCGCTTCCGTTTCGGGGACGCGCTGCACACGATGCACACCCGACTCGTACTTGAGCTCGGAATACACGCGCCCGCCGGCCGGCGCGCTGATCATCGCCACGACTTCCTTGATGCCGCCTGAAGACGACTCAGACAGGCTCAGGATCTCAAGCGTCCAGCGCTTGCGCTCGGCATAGCGGCAGTACATGCGGAACAGGTCGCGGGCAAACAGCGCCGCCTCTTCCCCCCCCGTGCCGCCGCGGATTTCCAGAACGATGTTCTTTTCATCGTTGGGATCCTTGGGCAGAAGCAGGACTTTGAGCCGCTCTTCTAGCGTTGTGCGCTCAGCGCTAAGCCGCGTCTCTTCCTCGCGGGCCATGGCGCGCATCTCAGCGTCGCTCTCGCGCAAGAGCGGAGCGTTCTCTTCCAGCGCCTTCACCGTCTGCTTGTATGAGCGATAGTTGTCGACGATCTCAGCGATATCGGCACGCTCTTTGGCCAGCTTCTGAAACGTCTGCTGCTTGGCCAGCACTTCGGGATCGGCGAGCTGTGTCTCAAGCGCGGCGTAGCGGGCTTCGACCTCAGCTAGCTTGTCGAACATGGACATGGGTGTGACACGGAAGGTGAGAAGGGGGATGGTAAATGGCTGCGACGGGCGGCGCCCTTTCTAGGGCAACGAGCAAACCAGCACGCGCGCCGAGCAGCGAGTCGGGCCGCCTAGCGAAGGCAACCCGTGGAAGAGACCGCGCTAGGCCTTGGCTTCGGGCTTTGCGGGCTTCGCGGCCGCCTTGTCAGCCTTGGCTGGCTTGTCGGCCTTGGCTGCGGGCTTCGCCGCCTTGTCGGCTTTGACCGCCGCCGGGGCTGCTTCTGCTTTGGAGGCTGCCTTGGGGGCGGGGGCAGGCGTTGCACCGCCGGCCGGCAGCTGGTAGCGCTTCTGGAAGCGCTCGATGCGTCCAGCGGAGTCGACGAGCTTCTGGCGACCCGTATAGAACGGGTGGCAGCGTGAGCAAATTTCAACGGTGAAGCTGCCGCGCGTGGAAGCGGTCTCGTGGACGGCGCCACAGGCACAGGTGATCGTGGCAGTCGTGTAGCGGGGGTGGATTCCGGCCTTCATGGTCTTGTAAGTCCTCAGAGCGCAGACATTTTCACGGTCCTGCGAACCGCGAGGACCATGAGACCGCCTTTCATATCCGGTCTGTTCTCAAAGAGCAAGAAGATCGTTTGCTGGCCGCCCCGGTCGGACGGTCGGTGTTCGCTGGCCCGCTGCGGAAGCGTTTTTGCGCTGCTGCAAAGCGTTTCAAAAGCAGACCGCGAGCGGTACGCTGCGATCGTTCATGTTGCGGCTTCGAGATAGCGGTTCAGCAACCAGCCAAGCGATTGGTCCCAAGGCCCGTCGGCTCGCTGCGGCGCTTCGGCAGGGGCTGCCGATTCCTGACGGTCTGTTGCTTCTTCCCGACGAAGCCATCGAGCTTGAAGGCTTACGAAAGGCTCTGATCGAGCTCAGTGAAGCGGACGTGGCGCAGCGTGAGTCGTATGGCGGGGCCGAGGCCATGGATGGGCTGCTCGCGGCGGCGCCCGTGATGCGCTTTGCCGTGCGCTCTTCTGCGATGTACGAAGACCTGCCGGGAGCGAGCGCGGCCGGGCTATTTCTGACGAAAACGAACGTCGAAGTGCAAGACATCGGCGAAGCGATCGCGGCAGTTCGAGCTTCGGGCGAAAGTGCGCTTGTGCGCACGTACTGCGGCGGCCCTGTGACGGTGACCGTGCTGATCCAGCCGATGGTGGTCGCTGACAAGCTGGGCGTCGTCTATCTCGACAGCAGCGCCCGCGCGACCTGCGAAGAGCGCCCCGCTGATACGCCCGAGTGGGCAACGGTTACAACACACGTTCTGCCTGCCGATGATCCATCGCCGCTTGCCGTCGGTGCGCGGGCCTTGGCGGCACAGATTCAAGACGAATTTCAGCTGACAGAGCCCGCCGCCGCGTATGTCGAGTACGCGCTGGTTTCAGACGGCAGCGTGCGTTTTCTGCAGGTCCGGCCGGCGCCCGCGACGCCGCAAGCCATGGCCAGCGCGCCTGATCTGTGGACGCAGAGCGCCGATCCCGAGCTGGTCTTTTTGCAGGATCAAGAGCACAACCCCGATCCGCTGTCGCAAGCGCAAGCTGCGCTGGTTGCGGGCGTCGCCGACCTAACGCCTGGGCTGCGGCAGTCGGTCATTCATGGCTACCTGTACTATGCCGAAGTGCCGGGTGCTTCGCTGCCGGTGCTGCCGATCGAGCGCTTGGCCGAGCGGTACAATAACGAAATCCTTCCAGCCTGCGCGGCTCGACTGCAGCCCCTAGAACAGGACCTGCTGGCCTCGGACGGAGCGCTGGAGGCGCGATATCTCGCCGATCCTGCGGCCTGTCCGCTGTCTCTGTCGCAGGCCTGGGATGCCTACCGGGCGGTCTATCGTCACTATGTCACCGAGCTGTCGCCGGCACTGCGACGAGCGCGTCAGCACATGGATCAGCTCTTGCGCAGCAACCTCGGCGAGCCTCTGAGCCAGCATGGCGATCTGTTGGCAGGGGCAGCCGCGACGTCGGTGGCGCGCTTGCAGATGCTGTGGGATCTGGCTCAGCCAGGGTCGCGCGAGGCGGATCTGCGGCGCTATCTAGCGCGCTATGGGGCCTTCGCGGCTTGCTGGGATGTGGCCGCTCCCTGCGATGACGAGCGGCCCGAGCGCGTGCGAGCCATGGCCACTGCGCTTTCAGCTCAGCCGCCGCCCAGCCAGCAGCTTGCCGAGAGCGAAGATCGGTATCACGCAGCGTTTGCCGCCTTGCTGGATCGCCTGCCGCGCATGGCTCGTGGGGCGTTTAAGAAGCTGTTGCCTCTGGCGCGTGCGGCCCAGGGCATCGCGGAAGATGACGACGCGCTGTTCTTTCGTGCGCAGCGCCTGGTGCGTTGGGCTCTCTTGCGGCGCGGGGCTCTGCTTTTGCGGCGCGGCCTGCTGGATTTCACCGACGACATCTTCGATCTGCCATGGACGGCGTCGGCGCTTTCCTGTGGTGAGCGCGAAGACGACGAGCTTGAAGTGCGCCTGCTTGCCGACGGAGATGCTCAGCGGCTGCGCGGGCTATCGAGCGATGGAAAAAAGAGTCGTGTGCATGCGCGCAGCATGGTGCCTCCGGTGCGTCTGTCGCGAGGGCAGCCGCTGTGGACACCGCCTCGTACGGTCGTGCTGCGCGGCTTTGGCGTACCAGGGCCGGCGGGCTTGGTGCGCGGTCGAGCCCACGTCATTCGCGACCTGTTTTCGGCAGAGCCAACGCTGCCGAGTCCGGTGGATGGGGAAAGCGATGCCATCTTGGTCGTGCCAGCGCTGCTTCCGTCGTGGGCAGCGGCTTTGTGGCGAGCGCGGGCCTTGGTGGCGGACAGCGGGGGCCTGTTTTCCCATGGGGCGATCTTGGCGCGCGAGCGCGGCCTGCCAGCGGTGGTGGGTACGCGCCAGGCCACCCGCCTGATCGCCGAAGGGCAAGAGATCTGGGTCGACGCCGACAAAGGCCACGTCTATCTGATGCCGATTGCGTCGCCGCGCACCTAAGCTGGCTGGTCGCGTCTTCCCAAGAATGTGCCGTTGGCAACAGAGCCAGGGCCGGGGGCGGGCGGCGCGTGCAGATGGGTGACAGGGACGAGCATCCACGATAGGCTGCCGGTATGTCTGTCCGACGCACCGTGGCGCCCGATATGGTCGGGTGCTGCTTTCTTCTTTATGCCGGGACGCTGTTTTTCGCCGTTCTGCGCGCACCGTACGTCCATCGTGAGGTGGCCGCGGTGGCCAGCGACCTGGCGATTTATGGAGGCCTGACCACCCTGTGCCTCGCGGTCGCCGTGGGCCTGTTTCAGCGTCGGAGCGTGGCCTGGCTTCCGGCTCTTGTGCTGTCGCTGCTAGCGATTGTCGCGGGGGCTATGGCCTTCCATGTCCCCGATACCGCTCAGCTTCCGGCGGGTGTCTTGGGCGGCACGGGCCTCGTCCTTCTGTGGGCTCGACGGGGCGAGTTCGCGGCAGCGGGCGAGGACTCATCGTCGACCCTGGCCGGCCCTCGTCGCAACCACGGTGCAGCCGAAACCGCTGCAAAGTCGCCCGCCTAACTCCCTCGCCATTTCTGCGCTGCACGTCGCTGTTTTTCCCGCAACTATCTAGTGGTATCTAGAACTATCTAGTGCTATCCAGTGGCCGACCGTCCGTAAGAGGAGTGGAACCGTGAAGATCCTGGTCACCGCCAAACGCATTCCCGACCCTGGGCAGAAGATCAAGCTCAAGGGCA
>CAZKOY010000284.1:0-4501 GCA_964554495.1 uncultured Myxococcales bacterium | reverse complement strand
TTCAAGTTCAAAGCCGACCCAAATCGTTGAACGAAGGAGACGGCACCGCACAAGGGAGCCGCGATGCCCTGCTTCCTGGCGCAGCGACGTTGCCAGGCGAACAGCGCGCGCAGAAACAGCCGCAGCATGAGGCTGACGAGCTTGGGACGCCACGCCAGAAGGAAGCGCAAGCGCTTCGGAAGGGTGAAGACCCACTGTCGCACCGGGACGGACGGGAACACGCAGTCTCGAAGGTGCGCCGCCGAGTCGGCCATGCGCCTTGCACAGCAGGACGGACACACGCCGCGATTCTTGCAGGAAAATCCGACGAGCAGCTCGTCGCGGCAAGTCGGACAGCGAACGCGGGCGAAGCCGTGGCGGAGAATGCCGCAGCGCAGATATCGCTCAAACTCGGCGCGGATGTTGGCGGGGATGTCGCCGCTGGGATAGCGCTCGGCCGCGTCGGCCAGAAACGTGGCGAGGTGTTCGCGCACGATGCGGTGCAGCAGCGTCTTTTCCGGCTCTCGACGCTGGTAGCGGAACGTCGATCCGGTCGAGCAGCCTGTTTTCGTCCGGGGTTCCGATGTCGAAGCGAACACCGGAGCGTGCCAATCACATCACATGCCAACCTCACATTCCGTCGGCGAGCGGTGGAATCCGACAGTGACAGGTCGTGGTTCTGTCCGGTCCACCGGACAACGTCCGGGACGCCGGCCAGCACTTTGGGATGTCTTGACTGCTTGCGATGTCGACCTAGCGATCAGGCAAGCACCCAAGCGGTTTGAATACGTGAGTCCACAATCCCAATCTGGCAATCATCCACGGGCCAAGCGGCCAACGCCTACACTACATCTCCCGCCCTGGGCGGCACTGTCGTTCGATCTGCATCCCGCCGTCCCATCCGCCCGACACAGACCTCCGTCCGTACTCCCCGCCTCTGATGTCTGCCGTCGCCTCACCTGAACCTGGTGTTTGAACGCTTCGGTACGTTTCTGCGTCGTGGGATCTTCCCAATCTCCCCTCGCCCGCGGCGGATTTGTCCACGCGTCGATGACCACCCTCTAGCCCCGGCCGCGCAAACGCACCCTGGCCGTAGCTGCCCGACCGCAGCTCATCCCCCGCCACTATGACGCCCGCCCGGCGGCGCCCGACCGCGAGCCCCCACCCGGTCCGCTTCGCCCCATCGGGCGCCCCCGCGCCTATCCCCCGCATCGCTCACGGCAGGCCCCAACCCACCCCGCCCGGCTACGTCAGCTTCAAGACCGCTGCTGCCTGCCGCTATCAGACGCTGGGCAAGGGCATGAGCGCGGGTTCTTATCCATCGGTGCACCTGGACGTGCTGAACGTCGCCAGTGTTTCCTATCCAATGGCGGACGGCACCGGCATCAACCAACACGTCCGCGATCACCTATCTGCGCGTTGGGCGCTTCGCGGAGCTGTTCACGGGCGATGCGCAGACGGAATCGGAACGCATCCTGATGAACGAACGGGCCGGTTCGCTGCGTGCCAACGTGCTGAAGGTCGGCCACCACGGAAGCTGCAATGCGACCGCCACCGGCCTGCTGGGCAACGTCGCGCCGCAGTACGCGCTGATCAGCGCTGCGACGCCGAACGACTTGGGACATCCGCACTGCCAGACGATCGCCAAGCTGAAAAAGCAGGGCGTTCACTGGCTACGCGCGTATTCGTACGGTGGAGTTGACGTTCGAGACCGACGGCCAAGAGTACGCAATCACGAATACGCGCGGCGGCCTGGACGATGCGCTCCGTCCCCGAGACTGCACGCTGCCCAGCGATTTTTGACCGCGACCCCGCGATGGTTGATCGCTGTGCCGCGATGATGGGTCGCTGGTCGGCGCCTTGGCGACGACGCATTGGGCTCGGCCCATGGGCGGAACCTGTAGCAATTCTAGTTTTGCGTCCGCTCAGGGTCATGCGGCGCGGCGCTCGAAAGAGGTCGTCCATGCGTTCATTCGTTCGCTCGCTTCTCTGTGTCGTGGCTGTGTTCTCCCCTTCTGAAGCGAGTGCCACGAACTACACCCTGTGGCTCCACGGCCGATCCTTGGCAGGTGCGACGCAGCCCGGCCCCCCCCAGAACTTCAGCGAGTGGGGCCCCGCCAGCACGCCGGCCGGCGCCAACAAGTTCTCAGGCAGCTGGGAGGGCACGCAGACCATCGCCAGCCAGAATGGCCGCATCCGCGACGCGCTGGACTGCTACTGCCCGGGACGGCCTTAACCGACGGTAGCGTCTGCGCGCGGAATGGCGGTCGCCGCGACGTCCCGGAACACGTCCGGTGTCACGTTCGCCGCGCCGTTCGTTGCGCCACTCGCCGCGCCATTCGCCGCGCCATTCGCCGCGCCACTCGCCGCGCCACTCGCCGCGCCACTCGGCGTGGCACTCGCCGCGCCACTCGCCGCGCCATTCGCCGCGTCCAAAGCGTTACGCAGTGGGCACTAATCAGACTTAAATGACCCACGGATCCAAGCAGTTAGGCAGACTTCTAAGTAACAATACCCTATGGCGAGTGCCACGCCGAGTGCAACGCCGAGTGCAACGCCGAGTGCAACGCCGAGTGCAACGCCGAGTGCCACGCCGAGTGCCACGCCGAGTGCCACGCCGAGTGCAACGGCGAATGCCGGGACAAATGCCGGGACGAAAGCCGGGACGCTGGGACGGACGCAAGGCTCGGCGCATCGGCCGATGCAGCGGCCGGTGTGATCCTTCGCATGGACGCCGTGCCACTGACAGCCCACTGGCACATCCGCGACGATATGCAACGGGTGTAGGGTGCAGATGCAGAGCCGTCATCGTCAGATGAACCGCACGCAGCGCGCATCGTGCCCAAGCGCCGGCGACCGTGAACACTCTGGCCTGCGGTCACCGAGCATCGGTCAGCAGGCAGATCAGGGATTGTTTCCCCAATGGCGGATGGCAAGCACTTAGGGCGCCACGATGAACGGGCTATCGAACTGGAGTTGGCGCAGCAGAACGCAGCGCGAAAAGCCTCAGCTATGCGCTACGAGCTTCGCGCAGAGCCCTACCGGCAAGGCGTGTTTGTCGAGGAACAACGAAGCGGTCAGCTCCACGTGGAAAACGAGACCTACTTGCGTCGAGGGCTGCAAGCCTAGATCGCAGACCTCGTGGAGCAGGTCATAGACTTGTGGCGGGTTCATCGTTCACGTTTGGCCAAAGGGTGCGGGTCCGATACCCCTGGGTTCAGCCAAGAAGCGGACGCCGACGCATCAGGGTCGCGGCGGCCCCGAGTGACACCAGCGCGAGCACCGCGAAGTAGCGATGATGCGGCCATCGATCCCAGCCAAGAGCCAGCAGTGCAGCGAGCCCATTGCCCACTGCGCTGCTCGCGAACCACAGTCCCACGGCGCGGGCGGCTTTGTCTCGTGGGGCCAGGCGAGTCACCAGCGACATTCCGAGGGGGGCGAGAAGAATCTCGGCGATGGAGAGCAGCAGGTAGCAGCCGATGAGCCAAACGCTGCTGACTCGTCCCGTGTCGCCACCTTGCAGGCTCGCTGCGGCCATCCACGCAAACGCTGCGGCAGTCGCGACGTAGCCCCAGAGCAGCGGAAGCACCGTTGATTGTGTGCGTGCCTGGCGCCGCCGATGCAGGCGCAGAAACACTGGCAGCATCGCGATGACCATCAAGCCATGCAGCGCTGCGAAGTGGCCGGGGCCGATCTGCATCGTGCGCGAAAACAGAACGACTTGTTGCTGCGTATTCATCGCCGCGAAGACGGCCAACGAGGTCGCTGGCTGCTGTGCGGTCAGCCAAAACACGACGGCAACCGAGCAGAGTAGCCAGACCGCGGCCATGTTCCCTTGGCCCTCCTCGGCTGCTGGCTGCGCACCGAGCAGAGCGGACTCCGATGTGTCGATTGATTCTGTGGGCGACGCGAGCAGCAGGCCAGCACCGAGCAGGGAGGCCATCGCTGCACCACAGAACAGCGCTCCCCAACCGAAGGTTGCGTGGGCCCATTCTCCAAACAGTGCGCCCAGCGCGTAGCCGATGTTCGCGGCGAGGTAGTGCCACAAGAAGCCGCGTTCCCTCGCTCGTTCTTCGACGCCCATGGCGCGGGCAAGGAGGACATGCAGGCCCGGGCGAAATAGGCTGTGTCCCAGAACCATCAGCGCAAGAGCGGGCCAGAACAGCGACGCAGGATCTGCCGCCAGAGAACCATACGCCAGCGTCAGCAACGCGGCGCCAAGTCCGGTCGATGTGTGGACTCCAAGTTTGCGATCCGCGAGCCAGCCACCAGGAAGCCCGCTCAGATACGACAGCGCCTGAAAGATCGAGAGGACCATCAGCGCCATCGCTGCCGACATGCCCTGCTGCTCCCGCGCAAACGGAACGAACAGCGGCAGCATCGCGGCGAAGGCGAACCGCTCGGTCCCCTGCACCGCGCAGAGCAAGACGAGCACCCATGAACGACGACGAGAAACAGACCAAGGACCAAGACGAGAAGGCATCGAAGGCTCCAAGCGCAGTTGCGTTTGAAAAGCCCCGCG
>CAZKOY010000283.1:0-4506 GCA_964554495.1 uncultured Myxococcales bacterium | reverse complement strand
TTCAGACGTCCCAGCCTGTGCTGCATGCGGGCGACGTTGAACAGGAACAAGGGGGCTGGCACGCGGGCGTACGCGATCTGGTAGTTTACGAGCGCTGCATCGTACTGGCCCGCCATGGAGCCGCTGCGTGCCGTCTGATACGCTTGTAGGCACTGTGGATCGCGCGAGCAGGCTTCGGTCGAGACAGCGGTGGGCTTACCCGCATCTGCTCGTGTTGTGAGGCTGGCCCAGATGAATAGACACAGCAGCACACGAATCACGCTGCGATACCGGCATTTCCCGTTCATTCTTTCACAAACTGGATAGGGGGTTTCTTTGCTCTCGGTCCAGGCGGTCGCGGCGGCGGTGTTGGTGCCGAGATGGGACGGGTATTTTTTGGGCTGGATGAGGGCTTGAGGACTGGCGGCGTTGCTGTCTCCGCAGGTGCTGCAGGGGGGGCCACCGCAGGCGCTGAGGGCACAGCAGGCGGGGCCTCCTGGCTGGTAGCTCTTTTCGCCGCCAGGGCTGGGTCCACGGTGGTCTGCGAATTTGGCGGTGCTTCCTGTTTTCGCAAGACCGCGCGTGTTCCCAGCACGACACCTCCCAGAGCTACCGCCAGCGCCAGCAGCATCAGCGGCAGATGCCGCTTGCGGACTGTGAAACTACCCTGACTGCGTTCCCAACCAACGGGTGAGCTGTCCAGCGGAGCGAGCGAGTCCTGACTCCTTTTTCGTGCGCCCAGGATGTCAGCTACTTCTGCCATCGAAGGGCGCTGAGCGCGTTCCTTCGCCAGCATCCTGTCGATCAACGCAGACAGCTTGCTTGGGACCGAAGGTGAGAGGCTCCGCAGGGACGGGGGCGGCACATGGATATGCTTGCCCATGATGTCGCCCATCCCAGTGCCCGAGAAGGGAGGCTGACCCACCAGCATGGCAAATAGCATCACTCCCAGCGAGTAAACATCTGATTGGGGATTGAGGTCGCTGTCGCCGCGGCACTGCTCGGGGGACATATAGATGGGCGTACCAATCACCACGCCGGTTGCGGTCCGGAGTTGCTCTGGTTCCACTCCCTCGGCAATCTTGGCAATGCCAAAGTCGAGCAGCTTGGTCCGCTCGCCACCTGGCATGTGAGTGTCGGGGACGATCATCACGTTGTCGGGTTTCAGATCGCGGTGAGTGATGTTCGACTTATGTGCCGCAGCCAGTGAGGCGGCGACCTGTCCCCCGAGACGGATGACATCTTCGACTGGAAGGCGTCCGCCCATGCGCTCGATCCGCTTGCCCAGAGTCTCCCCCTCCAGAAACTCCATCACGATATAGGGAGCGCCATTGGGCATTTGGCCGTAGTCAGAGATCTGGACCAGACCCTGATCAGGAATCAGATTGACCGAGCGCGCCTCATTCACAAAGCGAGAGGCAAATTCCGGACGCGAGGAGAGGTGGACGTGCAGAAGTTTGATCGCCACCCGACGGGAAATCTTTGTGTGTACGGCTTCGAAGACCGCTCCCATACCGCCTTGGCCGAGTTTGCGAATAATCTGGTAGTTGCCAAGCAGCTGCCCTGGTTCCAACAGCTCGGCCGATGGGGCAAGCGGCGCAGAGTGTGCAATGTCGCCGTCGGGCTGGGTCACACGCCGCACCGATTGAAGCCGGAGAGTAGCGGGCGCCCCCATGCCGCTTACCTGAGCAACAGGAGGAGGTGGCTCACCAAGTTGGTCACTACCGGTCAACGTCTGCTGATCCGCAGCAGCGACAACAAATGGCGGCGCGTGCTGAACAGCCGGGGCGTGGGGCGGGGCGGGAGCGGGCGCCGGAGGAGCCAGCAGCACGGCCGCTTCACCAAGCAATGCATCGGCGCTCTCCGGCCGTTGCTGTGGATCTTTCGAGAGCAGTCGCAAGACCAGGCGTGCGATGCCGTCAGGAATGCCGCGCATCGCTGGCGGAGGTTGGCCGATGTGCTGAGCGAAGAGTTCCAGCGAAGTCTGGCCCGAAAACGGCGGCTGCCCTGTCAGCATTTCAAAGGTCACGGCACCGAGCGTGTACAGGTCAGAACGGGGCGTCACGGCGGCACCCCGTATGTGCTCGGGACTCATATAGAGCGGATTTCCTACCGCAGTGCCAGCAGCCGTCGCCGCTTGACCGCCAGGGGTGTCCATTTTGGCGATCGTATAGTCAAGCAACTTGACGAAATCGGCTCCACCCCGCTCAGTCAGAAAAATGTTCTCGGGTGACAGGTTGCGATGGATGATGCCCAGGCCATGTGCCTCGACGAGCGCGGTCGCGACCTGACCGAGGATATCGAGCACTCGGCGCGGAGGGAGCTTGCCAATTCGCGCCAGCTCCTCTTTGACTGACCGACCGCTCAGTAGCTCCATCACCAGATAAAGCCCCTCCGGCGCTTCGCCGAAGTCGAGCACCAAGGTGGCGTGTGGACTCCGAAGCTGCGCCGCGGCCCGGGCTCCCGTGCGAAACCGCTGCGCCCAAGTCGAGGCTCCAATCTCGGATAACGCAGTATCCAGTACCTTGATGGCGACGCTCTTCTGCGCTTGCCGATCGCGAGCCTGATAGACGACCCCGACGCTTCCTTCGCCGATCCGACGCTCGATCTCGTAGCGTCCGCCCAGGAGCTTGCCGACCAGGGGGTCAGGTCGCGATGCGCCTATCATAACCTCCAGATGTTATCAGAGGTCGCAGCCTCGGTGTGGCGCAAAGGGGGCGCTGGCCACCTCACCTCTACGTTTATTCATGGATGACATTGACGCCGGCGTTGGAGCTGCGTGTGCGCAGCATGCGCCGATGTGCGTATGACCAGGCTCAGTTCACAGGTCGCTTGAAACAAAAGACATCGGAGTCGTGGCCGTTAAGTTGGAGGACGAGTTCCCAGCCTTCCTTTCCGATTAGATTGAGCTTCGACATACCTTCTTCCCGCTCCCAGGGAAAGCTGACGTGCTTTTGACAAAAGTACTCCCATTTCTGGGTCGGCGAACCTGCGTGCGCAGGCGGCACGGCAATTCGCGCGATGTGAGAGGCAACACAACCCGCGATAAACGCGAGCGAGACCGACAGCCCTAAGAGGAATTGGCGCATTTCTGTTCTCTCCTTCATTCATGGTGGCATGCGTCATCGCGCGATGCACGAGCGTGTCGCGGAATTATCGTGTGGCTGCCTGCGGTGCTTATCTTTTCGAACTTCGATCTGAGCGTCCGCCCACACCAAAGCCTACTGGCCCCAGATTGAGGGTCGCCACCTGCAGTGTCAATCGCCTGCGCTTCGCCTGCTTGCGTAGAAACTCGATCCCTGCGCCGAAGGGCCCCCGAAGGGGGGGAGTTCGTTCTTTCGCGGCCACCCGGAGCACGTCGGACTTTGTGACGCTGCTGTCGGCGCATGTACAGCTTCAGCGCTGTGCGCACGCTCGCTTTCAGCATGTCGCCCCATGGTTGCTTACCCCTACCTGCGGGCGGAGGGGGCGTGCTGAAAGCGAGCGAGCGCGTAACCGGTGAAGTTGATCGCGCGCGGCGACACGCTGCGAACCAGCATGACCTCCTGCTCTGTGGGATAGATTAGCGATTCCAACTCGTCGTACTCGGCCTGGACATCTTGATCTAGACGCATCGCCAAGCGACGAAGCGGGACGGGCATCCCAAGCACCGATAGAATCCGATCGGTTGCAGCGCCGAAGGTAGTATCGCGCCCCCCAAGGGGGGTCAAGGGGTGACCTACGCAGGGCCACGCGTACACCCAATGCGCGTCGGTGACGTGCCAGGAAGGTGTTAGATCACGATGGCGTTCGAGCTCGACTCGGATGGACTGGGCTGCGGCTGCGCAGGGGCCCAGCGGTCACCGCAGGGAGCATCGCCGCGCATAGCCTGGCTCGCCCGTGCTCACCCGCATCAGCCCGCCGGCCAGGCAGGCGAGCCCATCCTTTCCCGTCGAGAAATCCGCTTGAGCAGTGGGTAGAGGCGGTGGATCATGCCGCGCATGTCTCGCTTTCCTGTGCGCATTGTCTGCCACGCCATCCTGCGGATCGACCTTGTTCCGGCGCAGGTGCGCGAGCTGGAGGCGACGATTCGGCGACGCTGTCGGGACTCGGATGCGCAGCTTGTCGCCTTCTGCGTCGATCTTGGCATGCCGAAGCGTCGGCCGGAGGACTACCCCGCGCTGAGTTATTTCCGTGCAGGCAAGGCCGATGCGCTGCTGATTGTCTGCGTGCCCAGCGACGAGCCGCTGCCGCGTGGCGATCTGCTGACCTCGCGTGCGCTGTCGGGATTTCCGGGCGCCTGGCTGGCGGTGCCGAGGCTGCGTGAGGTGGGCCTGTTGCCGGCGGCGATCGGCTTGCGCAGCGTCGCCCTTCAGCGCGCCGTGGCCCTGCGCGAGCGTCGCTTCCCGTGCGATGTCATCGCCCGCTGGCTGGATGCCGAAGGATACGCGGCCCCAAGTTCGGAGCCGGGGCACTGGACGCGCAGCGACGTGCTGAAGCTCCTGCGTGAAGCTCGCAGGGTTCAGCCACTGCTGCTGCCCGACGAGC
>CAZKOY010000282.1:0-4520 GCA_964554495.1 uncultured Myxococcales bacterium | reverse complement strand
GGTGCGGCGGCGCTCGGCCAGCGTGGCGCGATCGACGATCAGCACCTGGCCAGACGCCTCGGCGCTGAGCCACAGCGCATCCCCGACGGCAAGCACACCAGCCGGGTGAACGAAGGGCAGTCCCTTGGCGCTGTCTTGCCGCGTCAGATCAGCCCGTCTGCGCACCTGGCCATAGTCGGCTGCCAGCGGATCGGCCGCGATCACAACCGCTTGATGGACAAACGGCTTGGCCGTGGGTTCGTTCTGCGGTGGCACGGTGTCCCCGTCGCTGGCTGCGACATATAGCTCGGATCCATCATCGGAAAGAGCCAGCGCTCGCAGGTCGGCCGCCACGCTGAGGATGGTCTTTGTGACCTTGCGCTCGACGGTGTCGACGATCCAAATGTCTTGGTCGTCTTCTGGCTTGCGCATGCCCATCGGACCGTCCTGCAAGTTGGCCGATCGGTACGACGCGACGAACAGGCGCTTGCCGTCGGCGCTTAGCGCCAGGGCGCGCGGGTCAAAGCCCACGTCGATGCGCGCGGCCACTTCACGCGCGGCGACATCGACCACCGCCACCTGGCGCATGGTCGCAAGCGAGACATACAGCCACTTTCCGTCGGGTGACAGCGCAAGGCCCGTGGGCTCATCACCGACCCACAGCGCGTCTTCCAAGACGCCGCGGCTGCGATCGATAAAGCCGACGGTGTCGGCGCCACGCTGCGCCACAAGGACATGCGGCAAAGACTCGCTGCCGATGACCGCCGCCGGCCACGATCCGACGGGGATCTCATCCTGCTTGCGATAGCCCGTGCCGTCTTTTTTCAGCCGCGTCACGGTGTACGCAGCGCCGTTGGCGGACCAAAGCTCGTCCCCGACGCGGGTCAGGCCATAAAGCGGCGTCAGGTAGTGGTTGGCGAAGCGCTCGGCGGGCGGGCGGGCCACGACGCGCAGGCTCTGCTCGCTGCCGGGAACGCCGGACAGCGAAAGCACATACGTCCCAGCGACGTCGGGCGTAAAGCGAGGCTGCGGCGCACCGGATGCAAACACGCGACTGCGACTGCCGGCCGGCGCGGTCTGCACGTCCCAGCCCGCATCGGTTGGGCAGCCATCTTTGCGGATCACCTGGGGCAGATAAAACGTGTCGCCCAGCGTGTGCGAGCGCGCGTTCTGCAGCGCAAGCGGCACCCCGAAACAGCCGCTGGCGGACGGCCCGGTGGGTATCTTGCCCTCGTCGATCGCTGGCTCAGTCGGCGCGCAGGCAGACAGCAAAAGCAGGCCCAGGCCGAGCGCTCGCATGGCGCCGCAGCGATGAAAAAGACCGCGCCTGGCCAGCGCCAGCTTGGCGTTGACAAGACGGCCTTGGCCAAGGTCAGCAGCCGCAGGGACCGAGGGAAAACGGGGCATCACCACGAGGGGCCTCCTTAACGATGAGCGGGTGAACAGCCCTTTAGATGCCACGTCTGGACGGCCGCGTTGCGAAAGAGTGGCTCGACGCAGGGCGGGCAGAATGTGTAGAAAAATATCCGAAATATGGATTACACTTTTTCGTTGCATTAATAGGTCGCGGCAGCCTGGCCCGTCGGTCAGGACGTTGCTCGATCAGAACCCAAACGAAAAAGGGAGTACGTCATGAAGAAGACGCTGGGCTGGCTTTGTTTGGCCAGCAGCATCGTGGCTTGCGGCGAACCGGTTGAGGGTCCACGAGGTGCGCAGGGTCCAACGGGTCCAGCCGGGCCGCAGGGACCAATGGGGTCCATGGGCTTGCCGGGGGGCTCTGGCACCGGCAGCACGGATGTGTCGATCTCGGCGATTACGCCATCGATGGTTCCGGGAGCGCGCACGGCGACGCTGGTCGTGTCGGGCTTTGGCACGCACTTTAAGGCCGGCACGACGACGGTGGCCTTCAACGACATGAACATCAAAGTGACCAAGGTGGACGTGGCCAGCGCGACGTATCTGCGCGTCACCGTGGATGTGACGGCCTTGGCCACCATGGGCAACAAGGACCTGACGGTGACGACGCCCGGCGCGGGCATGGGCGGCGCCGAAGAAAAGCTGACGGTGCAGGGCGGCGTGGTGGTCACGCCGACGCTGATGGCCGAGCTACCGCTGGGGCAGAACATGCCGGCCTCGGTGCCGCAGGGCGGGCTTGCGACGGTCCGCTTCCGCAACCTGGACTATCGCGACAACCTGTTCGATCCGATGAACACGCGCTCGCTTCTGGGTCTGTCGAGCGTGGTGGGCCTGGTGGCGCCAGCCTCGGCGAATGCGGTGGTCGATCCGACGACGTTTGGCGGCTTGGTGCTGGTCGATGCGCTGCCGCCGGCTGGAGGCCTGCAAGTTGGCCTGACCAGTCAGACGCCGCTCGGTCAGTCGCTGAACTTCATCTCGGATCCGATGGATACCAAGACGCCGCAGGTGACGGCACGCACGCCGACCGCGCTCAATGACAAGTCGGACTCGACGAACCAGAGCATTCCGGCGCCATCTTCGACGACGCTGTACAAGTTCTCGACGCCGGCTGACAACTACATCGTGCTGACGCGCCTGCACGGCATGCCGCTGGGCTCGGCGCTGCGCTTCGGTGCTGTACCGCCGCCGCGCGTCATCGGTCAGATGGCACCAGCCACCGGCCGCTTTGCCGAGGGAATGCCGTTTGATACCTCGCGCAGCATCGACATGATGGGCCTTCTGGTCGCACACAACTTCCTTACCTATGTGCCCAAGGGCGGCGACCTGTACTTCGCGGTGTACACCGACAACCTGACGGGCAGCGCCAATCACAGCTATACGATCCTGCCCAAGCGGGTCGTCGGGGCTGCCATCTCGGTGAAAGAGCCGACGACGCCGGATACGCCCGCCAATCCGCTCTTGAAGAACCTGGCGGTCGACAAGGCCTTTTACGCCACCGACGGCATGATCGAAGACGCCAGCGACGCCGATTACATCACGCTCAAGCCGGCGACGAACGGCACGCTGTACTTTGCGGCCACCACCAACACGGGCGGCTCGCTCAGCGTTCAGCTTCTGGACATGAACTGCACCGCCCCCGTCGGCGTGAACGGCATGCGCATGGCCAATGGCGCCGCCGGTCAGGAAGAGACGGTTAGCTCGGCCATCACCTACTGCCTGAAGGTCGCGGGCCAGGCCAAGACGCCGTACACGCTGATCCTCACGCAAGACATCCCGTAAGCTCGGCCGCCCCCCGTCGCTGCGGGTCGCTTCTCGCGCGGCCCGTCCCCTCCTTTCTTCCGGCTCGCCCGGCGTCTGCTATTCCCCTTTCGTCTGCGGCCCCTGGTTCGCGCTCGCGCGTTTTTCCCGCGGGGCCGATCGCGCTCGAACCCGCCGCGAACTCCGAGGCGGACTGGCCGCTTGCTGCCGGCCGATCCCGCATGGCGGCGGGCGTGCGACAATGACGGCTCTAAATCGGCAAGCGGGCTGCGACGGCAGCGTGGCTTGTCACCAAGGGGGGGGAAGATGCCGGTCAGCTTCACGGTCTTTTGCCATGGCACGGGACGTCACCGCGGGCGCCGAGCCTGGGACATCGTGCAAGTGATGCACAACTGTGCCGACGGCAGCGACTATGAGGACTATCTGATCCTCGACGGGCCGGCCGGCCACTCGGAGTGGGTGCCCAAAGACGTGTACGACGCGCAGTACCGCAGCCAGGCGCACGTCGAGGTGCAAGGCAACAACCTGCGGGATCTGCACCTGATGGCCGGTGACTTCGACCCCGACGTCGACACCCTGACCCCCAAGTCGCGCGGCCTGTTGAATCCGAGCTATGCCAAAATGCCGTTTGGCACATTGCATACGACCGTACAAGGAAAAGGCGTCGGGTCCAACGTCAAGCATGCGCTTGCGGTGATTCGTAGAAAATTTGTTAAACACGGGAATGTTTCAAAGCGACTTCGCTGCATCAACTTGTTAGGGTGGAGCCGCGGTGGCGTTACCTGTATTAAAATCGCAAATCGCCTATGGCAAGATCCACAATTGAAACATATTCCTGTCAACCTATTTGCGGTAGATCCCGTGCCAGGGGATAGTCATTACAAAAACGCTGACTCGCACAATATTCCGCCCAATGTTAAGAATCTGATTGTGCTATTGGCCATGCATGAAAAGCGGGATGGCTTTCATCCGGTGGATCTCGATTCTGTGCGCTTTGATGGTGAGGCGCTGACTGCAGAAAATGACTTTGATATCGCCGAAAAGTGGAACCACTTGTGGCTGCCGCTGCCGGGGGTTCACAACAGCATTCCACAGCCCCACAAACCGCTGCTTGGCCCCGGAATGATCGGCTTTCAATTGTGCTATCAGTTCTTAAGTTATCACGGTACAGCTTTCAAACATTCCCCGTTTAGCAAGTCCGTGTATCCGATAAATGACAAGACGATGTGCTGGCTTTACGCCGACATGATCAACAAAATGCGCATCTACGAGGCGCATGGCCATAAAGAGCACTCGTTCTTTAAGGGCGGAGGCGAACATGTTCGAACCTTTAATCAACAACTGCATAAATATCGCACGCATGGACA
>CAZKOY010000281.1:0-4565 GCA_964554495.1 uncultured Myxococcales bacterium | reverse complement strand
ACGGCGATGAGCCGCCCCCTGCAGTCCTGTACGTGGCCAGCGCCGCCGTCGACTATCGTGGACGCTGGCAGTACCGCTGGGGAGACTCGCCGCGCGAGCCGAGCGGCGCGCTGCAGTGGGCGCGGCCGGGATCCGACACCGGCTGGCAGGATTTTTCCGGCGCTGGCACGCCGCCCGGTCGACAAGGACAGCGCTTCTTGTGGCTGCGCACCCGCTTGGAAGGACCGGATGTGCAAGACCCGGCGCTGCAGATCGAGATCATCGATCAGCTGTGCGAGGTCTTCCTGGATGGTCAGCGGGTCTATCACTTCGGCCAGATCGACGGCGAAGGTGCCTGGGCTCGACGCTTCTTGGGCTATCCCGTTCACTATATTCCCTTGGGTCGCACCAGCCTTGCGCGGGACTATCCTGGATCGGTCCTTGCGCTACGCATCTATTCAGAACACCTGAATATCGGGCTCTTTGGACAGCAGCGCATCGGGACGCGCGTGCGGCTAGAGTCGGATCTGTTTCGCCGCGATATCAGCCTGCTCGTCGTCGGAATCCTGCTTCTGACGGTGGGCTTGTTTAGCTTGGCACTGTTTGCCAATCAGCGGCGCGACCGCGCGTATCTAAGCTATGGCGGCTTTTCGTTCTTTGTCGGACTGTACGCCCTGTGCCGCATGAAGAGCGGCTTTTGGGTGAATGAACATCCGCTATTTTTTTTCCACCTAGAGCTACTCGCCTTTTATTCGTGCATCCCGTGCCTGGTCTTCTTTCTGAATCACGTGATCGGGGGCGGTCCCTTCCGCCTGATGCCGGTCTTTGCCTGGCTGATGCTGGCATATGACGCCGCGGCCTGGCTGGTGGTGGCGCTGGGCATGGTTCCGCTGCTCAAGACCTTGCTGCCGTTTCAGCTTCTGGCGTTGGTGGCGCTGGTCTACACGCTGATCACTGTGACGGTGGCGCTGGTGCGGGGCAGCCGCGATGCGCGCGTGTTCAGCTTGGGCTTCCTGATGGCTGCCCTGTTTTCGGCGTACGACATGCTGGCGGCGATTGGGCTTCTGCCGCGCGTGCGCACGTCCTTCGCCCACTTTGGACACGGGGCCTTCGTCCTGTCGCTGGGCTTGATCCTGCTGTTCCGCTTCCAGCGCGTGTATGCCGACTTGCTTTCGACCAAGGCCGACCTGTCGGAAAAGTACCGCGCGCTGCAGGCGCGCACCGCCGAGATCGAGCAGCTTAACGCCGAGCTTCGACACCAGATTGAAGCGCGATCGAAGTCGATGATCGATTCGCTTCTGGGCAGGGCCAGCTCATCGCAGGATGCGGTGCCGATTCTGGCGGTGGATACGGTGCTAAACGAGCGCTATCGCATCCTCAAGATCCTGGGCCAGGGCGCCATGGGCGTGGTGTATGAGGTGATGCGTATCAGCGACGGGAAACACCTGGCCGCCAAGGTCCTATCGGGCCATGCGCGTCGGCAGGACTTGGCGCGCTTTGCACGCGAAGGCCAGCTTCTGGCTCGCCTGAATCACCCGAACTTGGTCCGCATCGTCGATGTCGATCTGTTGGACAATCGCCTGGCGTATCTGGTGATGGAGCTTGTCGAAGGCGGGACCCTCGCGCAGCGCCAAGCCCGCTATGGCCAGCCAGCTTTCGCGCTGCCGATCATCCGTCAGATCGCATCCGCTTTGGCGCAAGTCCACGCAACGGGGATTGTCCATCGCGACTTGAAACCTGCGAACATCCTGCTCGCGCCGGGGGACGATCTTCAGGTGAAGCTCGCGGACTTCGGTGTGTCTGCGCTGGTTCCCAGCGACGAAAAAACGGATCCAGGCAAGCCGGCCAGTGCCACGCCGGATGTCGACTTGGCTCTATACAACGTCACGCTGGATGAGCCGATCGCGGCCAAGAAAAAGTCGGAAGCGTCAGCTTCGCACATACCTGCGGTTTCCCAAGTTCCCGTCAGGAACCTGCCCGAGACGCTCGACGGTGGCCCCGCGTCCTCGCAGGGCGTGCTCACGCAGACTGGTGTCATCATCGGTACGCCGCTTTACATGGCGCCTGAGCTGGTCAAAGGCGCCAAGCTCGCGCGTCCGGCATCGGACATGTTCAGCCTAGGCGTCGTCGCATACGAGCTTCTGACGGGGGATCTGCCATCGCCGCAGCCACCGATCTTGCTCAACCTGCGCAGTGGGCAGCGCTGGTACACGCCGCTTTCGATTCGCTGCCCCGACTTGCCGGGACCGATGGTCGACTTGATCGAGCGCTGCCTGGATGCCGCACCCGAGAAGCGGCCGACAGCGCAGGCGATCTTCGATGCGCTCAGCGCGGCTCAGTGATTCAGCTCGCGAATCGCGGCATCCAGACCGGCCAGCGTCAGCGGGAACATGCGTCCGCCGACGAGCTTGTGCACCATCTGGATCGAGTCGTAGTGCAGCCACACGGACTCTTGCAGCGGGTTCAGCCAGACTGCATGCGGATACACCGATAGCACGCGCTGCAGCCACACCGCGCCCGGCTCTTCGTTCCAGTGCTCGACGCTGCCACCGCGCTGGATCAGCTCATATGGGCTCATCGCCGCATCACCGACGAAGATCAGCTTGTAATCGGTGGGATAGGTGCGCAGCACATCGAGCGTCGGTGTGCGATCTTTGAAGCGCCGCGTGTTGTCGCGCCACAGCGACTCATAGATGCAGTTGTGAAAATAGAACGACTCTAGGTGCTTGAACTCAGAGCGGCAGGCGGTGAACAGCTCGGCGCAGGCGCGCACGTGATCGTCCATCGAGCCGCCGATGTCGAGCAGCAGCAGCACCTTCACCGTGTTGTGGCGCTCGGGCACAAGCTGCAGATCGAGATAGCCGGCATTGCGCGCGGTGGCCGAGATCGTGCCAGGCAGATCGAGCTCGCTGGCTGCGCCTTGCCGCGCGAACTTGCGCAGGCGCCGCAGCGCGACTTGGATGTTGCGCACACCGACCTCGACATCGTCATCGAGGTTGCGGAACTCGCGGCGATCCCAGACCTTGACCGCTTTGCGATGGCGGCTTTGATCCTGGCCGATGCGGATGCCTTCGGGGTTGTAGCCGTACGCGCCGAAGGGCGACGTGCCAGCCGTGCCGATGAAGCGGTTGCCGCCTTGGTGGCGCTCGTTCTGTTCCTTCAGAAGCTCGCGCAGCCGTTGCATCAGCGCGTCAAATCCCCCCAGCGCCTGTACGCGCGCCATCTCGTCCGGGCTCAGGAACTTTTCAGCCAGCTTGCGCAGCCACTCTTCGGGGATCTCGGCATAAGGATCCTCGACGGCAGCCAGGCCGCGAAAGGCGTGGCCGAACACGCGATCGAACTTGTCGATGTGACGTTCGTCTTTCACCAGCGCGGCGCGCGACAGAAAGTAAAAGCTCTCGATCGATGGATCGCAGACTCGCTGCTTGAGCGCTTCAAGCAGCGTCAGGTATTCCGTCAGCGAGACGGGCAGGCCGGCGCGCCGCAGATCGAGAAAGAACGCGACAAACATCCTTTATCGACCCGACCTAGCCGCGCCCGCGGTTGCGGGTCTGCGACAGCGCCATCTCGGTCAACAGCACGTCTTGTTCGCTCTTGAGCAGCGCGCCATACAGCACCGGCATGCCGCGCTCGCCGCCGCGACGCAGCGCATCGGGCGGAACGCCGTCGGCTTCCAGCAAGCGGATCCAGTCGAGAAGCTCTGAAGTGGAAGGCCGCTTCTTTAGGCCCTGCACTTCGCGCAGCTCATAAAAGACCGTCAGCGCCTCGCGCAGAAGATCGGCGCGCAGGGTGGGGTAGTGGACCGCGACAATGCGGGCCATGGTCGGTGCGTCGGGGAAACGGATGTAGTGAAAGAAACAGCGGCGCAGGAACGCATCCGGCAGCTCTTTTTCGTTGTTGCTGGTGATGACGACGATCGGTCGCTGCCGCGCGACTACGGTCTGTCGCGTCTCATAGACGAAGAACTCCATGCGATCTAGCTCGTGCAACAGATCGTTGGGGAATTCGATGTCGGCCTTGTCGATCTCATCGATCAAAAGGACGGGCCTTTGGTCCGAGACAAAGGCGTCCCACAGCTTGCCGCGCACGATGTAGTTCTGGATATCGTGGACGCGGGCATCGCCAAGCTGCGAGTCGCGCAGGCGGGCCACAGCATCGTACTCATACAGGCCGTGCTGGGCCTTGGTCGTCGACTTGATGTGCCAGCGAATCAGCGGGCGGCCAAGCGCGCGGGCGATTTCTTCAGCCAGGATCGTCTTGCCGGTACCCGGCTCGCCTTTGACCAACAGTGGACGCCCCAGCGTGACCGAGGCATTTACTGCCACCATCAGATCCGGCGTCGCAACATAGGAATCGGTTCCCGTGAACTTCATGTCGGCAGTGTACTTTGCCGAGCCAGCGGGATGCAGACAGATTCAGGGAGTCGTCTTCGGCGCAGCGGGGCGGCTAGAAGTGCGGTGCAGGCATCCGCCTTTCGTGTGGCACTGGGTTAGCCACCGCCGCCGCAGCCACCGCCACCGCCGCCGCAGCCACCGCCGCCGCCACCGCCGCCGCAGCCACCGCCACCGCCGCCACAGCCACCGCCG
>CAZKOY010000280.1:0-4580 GCA_964554495.1 uncultured Myxococcales bacterium | reverse complement strand
GCGCCGACGGGAAAGGGGGTGAACCATGACCCCCAGAAACGAAAACGCCCGGCTGGCGGGCCGATGGCTCTCTACTCCGTCGAATGTGAACCGGAAACCAACACCGACCCCTGACGCCATCAAGCGCCTGCTTGTGGAGCCTGAGACAGCCCTGGAAGTGCTGGGGCTGCGCGATCGAGCAAGGCGGGAGGGGCGCGGCCTTAAGCTGCTCTGCCCCTGGCATGAGGAGCGTACGCCGTCATGTAGCGTTCGCCGTGGGCCCGATGGCACCCTGCAAGCGCACTGCTTCGCCTGCAAGAGGGGCGGCGATGTGATCAACCTCGCTGCGGCTGTGCTGGGGTTGAATGAGCGGGCCGACTTTCCGCGAGTTCTGTCCGTACTGGCTGCACGCTGCGGCATCGCTGGGGATGCTTCGCGATCGCTGCCTGCGATTCCACCGCCGCGACTAGCGCCGCCGCCCTCCTATCCACCGATCGCAGAGGTACGCGATCTGCTGGCCCGCTGCTGGCCGGTCTGTGAGGACTGCACGCTGGCCCTCGCGCTGTTCGGTCGGGCGCTGGACCCTGCGCTCATCGCTGATCTCGACCTAGCGCGCTGCCTGCCTCCGTATGGTCCACTGCCTGCGTGGGCTCGCTCTCCATGGGGAAGCTGGCGTGCATCAGGGCATCTCTTGATCATTCCGCTGTTCGACGCACGCGGTGAGCTAGTCAGCGTGCATGCGCGCACCCTCGCCGCCGATGCAGACCCCAAGGGCCTATCCCCTGCTGGCCATAGCAGCGCCGGGCTAGTGATGGCCGATGGGCTCGCGCGGGACGTGTTGGCTCATGGCATCCCGTCAGGGTGGAAAGGGAGCGAGCCGCCGACCCTCGTAATCGCTGAAGGTGGCACGGACTATTTGACGGATGCTTCCGGGTTTCGAGAGCGGGGACAGGCCCCTGCAACGCTGGGAGTGCTCGCCGGTTCATGGTCCCCCGCGATTGCCCGACGCATCCCTGACGGCTGCCGCGTGGTCATTCGCACGCACAGCGATGATGCCGGGCAGCACTATCAGCGGCAGATTGGCGAATCGCTGCATGCTCGCTGTTACGTCGAGGTGGCCCATGCCTAAGAAAGCCCCCGACGACAACGACCGTAGGCGAACGCAGGGCGCCAGCTTCAACCCGCTGGACAAGACCAAGCCCTATGAGGCAGCCAAGCTACACGCCTCGCCTGCCGACCAGAGGAGCCCGCCTGCCGTCCCGATCGTGTTTCCCCACAGCGGTTGGGTAAAGCTCCACAGGGAGACGCCGCCGCCGTTAGCCGCATCTTGGAAGCTACTCTCCTGGCAAGCGAGGGGCTTGTATCGCTCGCTGATGACCGTGTGCGACCAGGAAGGCGTAATACAGCTAGGCAACGTTGGGCTGCGCGGAATCGCCGGTCTTGTGAGTGGCCCATGGGATGAGATCAAGCCCGTCGCAGAAGAGCTTGTACACAGCAACTGGCTTGTCTGGGCTGACCCGGATCCGTTTGTCAGCCTGGCGTGGTTTCGCGAGAGCCAAGCTACGGCGAAGAGCGATGGGGCTCGGCGAACCCATGACTATCGGCAGCGTCGCAAGGATCAAAAATGATGACGCCGCGGAGCCCGTCTCGCGTGCGTCACGGTGACAGCGATGTGACGCTTACGCCGTCTCTTAGCGTCACCGCGAAGTCACAGAGACAGAGACGTGACGCTTGCGCGTCACTGAGACGTCACACGAGAGACCGTGAGACGTATAGAAGGCAGACGTCACGCGTGCGTCACGGTGACGCCGATGTGACACCCCTGGCGATCAAGATCGCGCTGCCTTTCCAGCGAGGAAGGAAGGGTGTTGATCTCGCAGGCTACGGGCAAGCGAGACCTAGTGCAGCCCCCCACACCCCAGGGACGCTGTTTTTTGGCGAGGTCGCTTTGACTGCCTTTTTTTGGCAACCGCAAAAACTTCGGGGGGGCTCAAAGGCTGCCCTGGGCACCCTGGGCATCAGCCCGATTTTTTGCCGCAGTCAGCGACAGCGAGATCGGCATTTACTCAGACCTTTCGATGTTGCTCTAACGGAGGCTGGCCCCTATGCCCATGCGTGACCTAACCACCGGCAAAGAGCTTGGCGGCGCAGAGAAGGCCCGCCGCAAAGCCGCTGCCGCTGAGCCCGTAGACTTTGGCGCGATCTTTGCGGCTCAGCGCGAGCCCCCGATCGGCAATCCGATCGATGCGATGCGCTGGTGCAATGACACGTTGCTTCTCTGTGTCCATGCGCTGATGCGGCTGCGCACCATGTCGCCTGCCGACCTGACTCGGCTGCGCATGATCATGGATGGGTGCGCGAAGGCCGGGATGATCCGCGATAAGACCGCAGAGTCTCACGCCATGTTGGCTGCGCTTCGCAAGCGCGACGAGGAGAAGATCGCGCACGGGCTAGAGCCCAATGAGCATCGACCCAAACCGCCGCCGGTTCCTCGACCCGAGAGACGCAGGTGGTCAGGCTCTTGCTGATGACAAGCCAGTCGCGCGAGGTCGCCGCCTTGCTGGCAACTCCTGTGGCTCGACGCCGAATGCCAGCCAGGCCGGCGACACAGCCAGGGCATGAGCGAAGGCTTCCACCGTGGCAACGGTCGGGACGGATGTTCCGCTCTCTGTGCTGCGCACTGCCGTGTCTGTTAGGCCCGCCAGCCGAGCCAGGGCACGCATGGTCAAGCCGCGTTCCTGCCGGACTGTGCGCAGTCGCATCCCGATCGTGGTTTCAGCCCCTGCTTTCACAGGAGCCGCATCGAGCCCGTATGCCAGAAACGCGGGGGACATCCCAAGCGCTGCGGCAACCTTGGCCACGGTATCGAGCCTGGGGACGTGTCCGGCCTTGCGCTCCAGATGCGCGACGGAACTTCCATCCGTCATGCCGGCTAGTTGGGCGACGCTGTCAAAGCTCAAGCCTGCGGCATCACGGGCTTTTTTCAGACGGCGAGGTAGCCCAAAGTGCAACGGGTTCTTTCTTCCACGGACCACGGCTCTCGGTAGCACGCTGTCCGAACGTCGCTCTAGTTGGTTGGAAAGATCGCCGCTGATGTGGCTAGAATATTGCAATCAATCGGTACTCAAGGTAACAACAGGTAACGGGGCCACGTCGCCCCGGACATGAAAAAGGCTCGACCGTCGGCAAAACGATCGAGCCCACAGCCCGCGCCGGACCCCAACCTACCAAGTAACGGTCTGACGCGAACGGAGGCACTTTATGTGCTTTGGTCCCCTTGCTACAAGTGCGTCTTCTCGTCGTCGTTCCCCGTCGCTGCGGAAGAGTCCGCCACGCATTGCCGCGTTGCTCCACATCGACAAGCCGGGCGAGCGGCGAGCCATGGACACGTTGCACGGCTATACCGCCGGCCCGCGGAAGATCTGGCGCGTGCTGGCGATGCGCCGCGATGAGGGAGCACTGCGCGTGGCTGTCGAGTGGTCTCGCCGCCGCTCGGTTCTGGCGTTCGCGCTGGTGTCGATTGCGTTCGCTGACGGTGTCGTGGATTGCCGCTTCATGGACTCGGCTAAGGCTGCGCGCGCTGCGCTTTCGAGATAGGCCATGGCTCACGTCTACAACCGAGGCAGCAAGCATGATCCCCAGTGGTATGTGCGCTTCCGTGATAGCGACGGTCGCTGGGTATCGCGTCCCTGTCATCAGCAGACCAAAGCGCAGGCCGAAGCGTACGCACACCAGATCGCGGCCCGCATCGCCGCTGGCAAGGTTGGGATCGAAACACCAGACAAGGAACCCCCTTGCCGTGACTTGATGGAAACGTGGGCTGCTTCGCTGATGAACCGCAACGCAGCCGACGATCGCAGCCGACTGCGCCGGCATCTGTTGCCTGCGTTCGGTGACCGCGCACTAAAGGACATCACCCTGCCCATCGTCATGCGCTGGCTGGATCGCCTGCGCGCAGACGGCAAGCTGGCGCCTGCATCCATGCGTCACTGCTTGAACCTGCTCAGCCGCTTCTTTAGCTGGGCCATCGAGCGAGGGCACACCACGATCAACCCCGTGAAGCAGATCCCCACAGGCAAGCGCCCCCAGCAGCCCCACAAGCGCGATACGCCGTGGCTCGACGATGACGCGATCGTGCGGCGCATCATCCATGCCCTGCCGGAGCCCGTCGGGCTGATGTTCTACCTGGGCAACCGCTCCGGCCTGCGCACCGGCGAGATCGCCGGCCTGCGCATGGCCGATCTAGAGGGGATGGCCGAAGGCGCGATCCGCGTGCGCTTCTCCTACGCTGGCCCGCTAAAAGAAGACAAGGCCGGCATCGGCAAGGTGAAGTGGGCCCCCGCTCCAGATGATGCCCCCGCGTTCCTCGGTCCCTGGCTGGCCCAGCGTCGCGCGCAAGGCGCCGGCCCGGAAGACTTCGTCTTCCCCTGCGCCAACCGAGGCGCCAGCCACTACCGCAAGGAATACATCGAAGGCTGCTGGGAGCGAGTCGCCAAGTCGCTGTCCCTTTCCCTGACCTGGTATCAAGCCACCCGCCACAGCTTCGTCACCCGCAGCCTAGCCGGTGGGGCGACTCTCGACGAAGTCAGCAGCGCCGTGGG
>CAZKOY010000279.1:0-4593 GCA_964554495.1 uncultured Myxococcales bacterium | reverse complement strand
GTCGCCCAGCGCCATCGCAAAGGGCTGCGGGCTTGTGCTGAACTCGCTGCGATTCGCTGGGAAGTTTCCTGAGCCTTGATTTACGAACACACTCAGCACCGTGCCCGGCTGCTGCGTCGTCGAGAACGCGCCGCTGACGACTAGATCCAGCAGCGGATCGTCATCGAGATGCATCGCCGTCACTAGGTGGTAGTAACTGGCGGCCGTGGCTAGCTGCGGCTTGATGTTGAACGTGCCATCGCCGTTCGACAGAAGGACTTGAACATTGCCCAGCACGGGTGTGGGCGGCAGTCCCGCGTTGCTCTCTGAGATGATCAGATCATCGCGTCCGTTGTTGTCGATATCGCGGATCTGCACGTTGGTAAACAGGATGACCGGGAGCTGAAGAGCGCCGACGAAGTTCATTCCGGTCGAGCTGCCAAGGAAGAAGTAGACGAGCGCTGGGTTGCTCAGCGAGGCGCTAGAGAGCACGACGATGTCGGGGAAGCCATCGCCAAGCACATCGCCTACCGCCAAGCTGACGGCCAAGCTTCCTGCAGGCAGAGCGATACTGAGCAGCGAGGCGGTGTTGAAGTTTCCGGCGCCGTCATTCAGCAAGACGATGAGCTGCTGCGCTCCGGCGCTGATGGCCGCGATGTCCAGAGCGCTGTCGCCGTTCAGATCGGCAAGCTGCAGATCATCGATGGTGCGCGGGAATTCGAGAAGAGTCGGCTGCGCGGGCAGCTTGCCCGATCCTTGGTTGAGAAACAGGGCAACGAAGCCCTGTGTGGTGTCGCGCAAGCCAGCGACTACGACGTCAGGGCTGTTGTCTTTGTTGAGGTCACCCACGGCGACGGACGTGGGATCCAGCGCTTTGTCGAACGAGTGGGTGCTGCGTTCGCGCGGAGCGAAAGCGACGCTGTACAAAGACACGGCTTTGTTGGCGCTTTTCGCGTCGGGGTTGCGAATGACAAGCTGAGCAGAGCGCAGGCCACTTTCTATCGGACTTATGGGCAGGCGCGCTTCAATGCGTGTGGCGTCCTTGCGGTTGGCGCTCAGCGCGGGCACGCCATCGATTGTCACCGTCACGCCGGGTGCAAAGCCCCAGCCGAGGATCACGGCTTGCGTTGGATCATCTTCACTCTGCGCGAACGAGCGGATGGCTGGCGAGCCAGCAATACAGCCCATGGGCGCGTCACCGGCCGGCGCGTCCAGCGGGATCTGCAGATTTCGTTCTGGCCGGCCATAGACGAAGCCATCGTTGTCGGCCGCGCTCAGCTCGATTTCGCCGACACCTGTGCTGAGCAAGCAGCCGCTCTTGTCGTATGCCGCGACGGCAACAGAGAACGTACCCAGCGAAGACAGCGGCGGATGGATGCCGAATCGATACGCCTGACCGACAAAGGCTGTGACATCCAGGCTGGGATTTTCCACGGCCTGCTTGTTGCCCGTGCTGACCAAGACCGATAGAGAAGAGGTCTGCGCCGGCACCGCGGGGATGACCACCACGATCGATGGCGGCCAAGAACACGCGGCAAGTCCCCACACAACGATTGCGCTGAGCAGGTGCCGGAACCAAACGCGAAGCGGGAGTGATCGTAGAAACAGCATGACCTCCTCCTCGGTCTTGTGCGGGAATGCTCGACTGTCGATCAGCGCGACAGCGCGAAGCTGACGTTTACAAAGCCACCATCGGTTGTGGGATCTTTGGGGCGCAGTGCGACGCCTACAGCGACGGCAGCTCCCCCAAGCACGGCCAGCGAGATCGCCCCAACGCTGAGTCCGATGATGAGTCGTCGGCGAGCTTTTTGTCGCGAGAGCTCATCTTCTGCACGCTTGCGCTCTTGCACTAGCTTCTGTTGTGCCAGAGCCGCGCGTTCTTTTTCAGTGCGCAGAGCTTTTTCTTTTTCGACCGCGGCTTGTTTCTCGCTTGCTAGCGCGCTTTCGACCTGCGCCTTGCGCTTCTGCTCTTCGAGCAATGTGCGCATGTCGTTGCAGTAGCCTTCGGTTTCGGGCCGCAGCGGGCTCTTGGGATCGGCGCGCATGAACTGCTCATACGCGTCGAGCGCTTCCTGCGCCCGACCGGCACGGCGATAGGCTTGGCCAATGTTGAACAACAAGAGCGGCTTGGGATCCTGCCGATACGCTGCCTGTAATTCCGTGGCGGCGCGGAGGAAGTCTTTGCTTTGGAAGGCTTCCACGCTGCGTCGCAAGTGCTCAGCAGAGCTGACCGGATCGGCTGCAGCCGGCGTCTCTCCTGCGGGTGGTGGCTCGGGATCGTCGGGACCTGGCAGCGCCTGATAGCCAGCGGGGGGCGGTTCGGGGCCATCGGTCGCCTTGGGATCGACGACCACGAGCGGCGGCGTGACGCTGGCGCCCTGGGCCCGAGCCTGAGAGCCGAGCCCCAGACAGAACAACACGAAGAGCAGCCGCATGGCGGCGGCAGGCCTGCAGTCTCGCCGCTTCATCAATCCCCCAGCCAACAATCAGCGCGACGCCGATCTAGAGCAGGATATACCGAAGCGCTCGACGATGGAATCGGGCAGTAGAGCTTGCGCTCTTAGTTGCTGTCGTTGAGGTCTTTCACCAGCTTGGTCTCTTCGCCAGCCTTGATGTTGACCTCGACGCTGACTCGCTTGTCACTTGTGACAAACGTGACGACATGCTTGCCGGACTTGAGCGGGATCCGATCGCGCGGACCGATGGGCGTGGTCTTGCCGGTGTCCTTGCTGTCGATAAAGACCTTGGCCCACGGATGGGTGTTGGCGATCAAGAAACCTTCCCCAGCGCCCGCAGGGGAAGAGGGTTGCGCAGAGGCTGCGCTGCTGTTTGCACCGCCGCCGCCACCACTGCTGCTGCGCTCTTCACTGTTGCGTTCTTTGCCGCTGCTTAGCTCGATGTCGAGCGTCTGCTCAAGTGCTGCATCAAAGCTGATCACGCGGGTCAGCGAGCCACCGCGCCGCTTGATCGTTACCTTCGCTGGCTTCGATGGATCCAGGTCATCGATCGTCAGCGGAGACTTGCCATAGACGCGACCGTTGATCTGCACCTCGGCGCCACCGGGGCGCGTGATGATCGACAGGCGACCGCGGCCATCTTTCAGCTCGATGGTGCGTTCGAATTCCTGTCCGGGTGACAGCGTGACGGTGAAGCGTTCTTCTCGCTTGCCAGCCTTGCTGACCTTTACGTCGTTGGGCACGCCGGCCGGGACCAAGATGCCGTTCTTTACATCTTTGTCCGAGACCAGCTTGCCGTTGATCGAGACCAGCGCTCCTTCCGGGGGCAGCTTCAAGCGAAGCGTGCCGCTGCCTTGCGTCGCGCTTGTGCCTGATGCACCCGAGGAGTTTTGGGGCGCAGAGCCCGCTGCCGAGAGCGGCACTGCAAGCTGCATTAGCTCGGACGCCAGCTCAAAGGGAAGCTGCGCTTCGCCATCATCGGCCCGCACCAGCATCAAGTGCTTGCCGCGCGGCAGATCTTTGACGACGTAGGCCGCGTTGGCATCGGCGCGTCCATGCTCGGCGCCATCGATGTAGATCGTCGCAGTGCGTGGCGGCACGATGTTGACGATGACCGTGCCCTTACCAGGGGCCAAGGCGAACTTGATTCCCAAGACCAGCGCGACGACGGCAATGGCAACACCGACGCCGATGAGGATGTCTTTGAGCAGCGCGTTCTTGGCGGGCTGTGCCACTTGGCCGGGGAACATGCCCATGCCTTGACCCGGCATCATGCCGCCTTGCGGCAGCATCATCATGCCGGTGTTACCGGCTCCAGGCATGGCGCCAAACTGGCTGGTGCCATACGGGCCCGCTACCGGCATCTGCATGGCGGACATCACGGCCGATGCGTAGCCCCCCGGAACGCCTGCCGGCATCCCCGGCATTTGACCTGGCATCGGCATCTGCCCCGGTGGATACCCCGCTGCTGCGGCCGCTGCGGCAGCGTAGGGATCTTGCATCGGCATCGGCATCGCCATCGGCATCGGCTGCTGCATGACCGGCATCGGGGCTGGCGCAGGGGCCGGCGCGGCCGGAGGATGCGCGTTGGTATCAAACACCACCGTCGCCGCACCGGGCATCTCGCCACCGCCAGGCTGCGGATCCGAGCTTGGATCGAGCACACGCGTTGCTTCGCCTCGTAGCTCAGGGCCTGGCTCTTGCCCTGGCTCGACAATCGACGTCTTCTCGTTGGACAGAGGCCCTTCGCTGTCCGGCTCGGCGATCTCTTCCGCCGGCTCTTCGATGAGCGTGTGGCCCTCGTTTTCGTCGGCCGCGACGGCTGGCTGGCTGGTAGGCTTGGCCGGCATGGACGAGGCGCTCGGTGCGCTGGCCGGCATTGCGCCAGGTGGCACAGAGCCAGGGGCCAGCGTCGGAGGCCGCAGCTTGGCCGAGAGGGGAGGGCCGGACTTCGCCGCCCCAGGCCCCGCAGCCATCGCTTCTTTGCCAATCTTGCGCTGCTCTTCGAGAACCTGGCCCTCTTTCTTGAGCTCGGCCATGAAGTTCTCGCGCATCCAGATCGAGAGCTGCTTGTTGTTGTAGACCGGCTCGGTCAGGGCCAGAAAGTCCGCCAGATCGTCCTGCATCTCGCTCGCCCACTGGTAGCGGTCGTCTACCT
>CAZKOY010000278.1:0-4619 GCA_964554495.1 uncultured Myxococcales bacterium | reverse complement strand
ACCATCCTCAAATGGGACGGTGCGCAGGTGGTTGGGGGGGGGACGGGGACGGTGGTGGATTTGTTTGGGGTTTGGGCGGGCGGGGGCGTGGTGGTGGCGGTGGGAGCGGCGGGAGCACTGGTACAAGGGAATGGCGCGACGTGGAACGCGACGGCGTTACCTGCTGCGGGGGGCAAGACGCTGCGGGCGCTGTGGGGAGGCTCGGCCACGGCGCTGTGGATCGTGGGGGACGGCGGCACAGTCCTATTTTGGAATGGTGTTTCGGCAGTGGCGGCTCCGTCGGGGGTTGCAGAAAATCTGCGCGCGATCTGGGGCGCTAGTACACAAGACATCTGGGCGGCTGGGGACAGCGGCCGCATTCTGCACTTCGATGGCTCAACGTGGTCCCCGCATAGTCAGGGCAGCAGCCTGACAGCAAAGGCCCTGCTCTCGCTGTCTGGGTCAAGCGCTACGCAGATCTTTGCCGTCGGCGAAAGCGGAACCATGCTGAGCTTTGATGGCTCGACCTGGGCACTGCTCGACAGCGGTACCATCGGCACGTTGACCGGCATCGCGGCGCTTCCCGACGGTGATGTCCTTGCCGTTGGTCAAGGGGCCACCATCCTGCGCAGCCGGCAACAGAACCAGCGCTCGCAGTAAGATCGATATCCAGCAACGACAGCCGTGGGCACTCGCGCGCTTCGTCGACGCTTGCTGAATCTGGCTTGCCAGGGGCCGCCGCTCGCTGCGAAGGTAACCCGATATGGTGCGCGCTTGCTTGCACCCATTCTTTGCCGATGCTCGACGAGAATGTGTGCGGCCGGTGGTCGCTCGCGGTTTCGCGCGGGCCCCGTGCGCGCTGCTTGCTGCGATGATTTTCAGCCAAGGCGAGTCATGCTGTTCAACTTTCGTCTACGCGAGACCGACGCCATCGTTCCATGGGGCAGCCCAGACCGCCCCACGCTTAGCTGGTTTGGGCTAAGCGATGGCTGGTACTGGCTCGATCTCGACGGGCATGAGCTGTTTCGTGTGCATCCAGGCAGTCCGTTTGATGGTCTGCCGTATGTCGACTATCAGGTCGTGCGGCTGTGGGAAGACGTGCTGGATCTGGTGCCGACAGCGCTTGAGCCCGTGCCAGCAGACATCGCAGCGTGGCTGCGCGATCCTGAGCAGTTCCTTGCAGCCGTGGCCAGTGCCCAGGACGAAGCGCAGGACCGCGATGACGAGACCCATGAAGCCTTTTGTGCGGGCCTTTCGTTCTGGCACGCGCGACGGCTCGACAGCGGACACTTGGTCGACGCTCCGCGCCTGTGGTTGTGGCGTGATTCCGACGTCATGAATCTGGTGTTTCGCTCGCGTCCGCAGCGATCCGATGCCGCGCCGATCTGGCACGAGGTATCGGGTGAGTGGAGCCTGCCTGTCGATGCATTCATCGCCGAAGTGCGAGCCTTCGACCGCGCCTTTATGTCGACCATGGGTCAGCGTGTCGACGATCTACGACGGAGTGGCGGTCGCAGCGGAGTCGACATCGATCTGGATCACTTGCTTCACGAGCAAACGGATCGCGCGACCTGGCTGGATCAAGCGCTGGCTCGATCCAAAGACGTGGTGAGCGATTGGTCCGCCACGCGTCGCATGCATTCGCGCTGGCTGGCTGCTCGACTTCCTTGACGCTTGCCAGAGTGCGCGCCGAAGCGGCAAGGTTCGTTTTGCAATGAGCGACTCTCGACACGTCATCTTGGTGACCGGGGCATCTCGTGGAATTGGCCTTGCGATTGTGAAGCGCTTCGCTCGACTGGGGTGGCGCGTGGCGGCTTGTGCGCGCTCGTCTGAGATCGAGGAATCTGGAGCAGACTTGGCGCTGCGCTGCGACGTCAGCGATCCGCAGCAGGTGGCCCGCACCGTCGCTGCCACGCGCGAGCGCTTGGGTCGCATCGATGCCTTGGTGAACAACGCGGGACTCTCGGGCAGTAACTCACTTTCGCCCGATGCAGCCCCCGAGGTGTCCGATCTTCTGTGGCACCAGATCCTCGCCACCAACCTGCACGGGACGTACTACTTTGCGAAGCACGTCCTGCCCATCTTGCCCGATGGCAGCGGTCGCATCGTGAACATCGCGTCGGTGTTGGCCTTGTTCGGCGTGCCCGATGCCACAGCGTACTGCGCGGCCAAGCACGCGGTGCTCGGCTTTACTCGCGCGCTGTCCAAGCACGCGGCGCCGCGCGGCATCACCGTCAACGCCATCTGCCCAGGCTGGACGCGCACGCAGATGGCAGAAGAGCGCATGGCGGCCCTGGGGCTGTCGCCTGAACAGCTACAGGCCGGCATTCCCCTGGGACAGATGGTCGAGCCCGAAGAGGTCGCGGCCTTGGTCGAGCTTCTGGTGATCTCAGAAGCCGGCCGGAAGATCAGCGGCCAAGCCCTGACCATCGACGGTGGTAGCTTCTGTTAGCGGCGCCGCATCAAAGGCCGATCTGGGGTGGCGCGGCGCCGGTCGGCTGGCCGCCAGCAACGATCTTGGCAACTGTAGCGTACGACAGCATCGCGGTGGGCGGCTCTAACAGATGGGCGACCTTCATAAAACGGATATATGTGTCGATATCCGAAAAGGCCGTTGTCAAGACGCGCTGCACCCCCGCTTGCACCCAGCGCTCGCCATGGCTGAGCGTTCGTCCCGACAGAATCGAGGCCCAGCCGCGATCTTCGAGCAGCGCCATTTGCCACGGAATCTGCAGCGCATGCTCCAAGCGCTTTTGGAAATTACGCGAGAATCCAACCAGATTTTTATGTTGCAACATATAATCGTCGAGCGTTTTCAATAGGCAATCCACGCTCAAGGCAGCGACGGTCATTCCTTGGCCATAGCGCGGATTCAAGCTGCACACCGCGTCGCCAAGCGCCACCAGGCCATCTGGGAAGCTGTCGAGCCGGCCATAGCGACGCCAGCGGTTCTGCGTGTTGCCATAGGTGAGGATGGCGGACGTCGGACGCCCGGCGGCAAGCAGGCGCTGCAGCTCGGGCGCGCAGTGATCGCCAAGCTGCTGCAGAAGCTCGGCGTGGCTCTGTGGCGCCTTCGGACGACCGTAGGCAGCCGACGAGCACAGCAAACGCCCGCCTGCGAAGCGCACCACGATTCCCATACGTGGGCTTGTGGGCACAGCGGGCAGCGTTGCCATCACGATCCAGTCATCGGGAATCTCGTGCGAGACCTCAAACCATGCAGAGGAATAGACAACCCCCGCGTCGACGATCTGCTCGACGATGGGCTGACGACTTTTTTCGGCGATCCAGCGATGCGAGGGCGAGGCGCGGCCGGTAGCGTCCACGACAAGCTCGGCGCGCAGATCCTGGGTCTCGCTCGGACCGGAATAGCGCACGCCCTCGACGCGAGCGTCCCCCAGGAAGCCCTCGACGCGCGCCCCTTCGACGATCTGCAGGTTGGGACAGGTGCGCGCCTTGCGCAAAAGCAGTGACTCGACCTCGCCGCGCGTACACGGTCGAATGGGAATGCCCGAGCGCACCTTGGGCAGCCAGCGCCCCTCGTAGGCGACGCGCGTGTGCAGGCACAGATCTCCTTCGGGGCGGCCGACCGCATCCAGCCACGACGGAAGCTCAGGAATCAGCGCCGCCAGCCGCGAGAGCCCGCCCGCAAGCAAGATGTGCGCGTGCGCCCCGTGTGCGGTGTGCGGCCGAACCTCGTCAGATGAAGCGTAGTGATCGCGCTCTAAAAGCACGACCTGATCGGCGCGCCGCGACAGCCCCACAGCCGCCGCCAAGCCCGCGATTCCGCCCCCCAAGACCACGACACGTTGGATATGGCCACTGCTCGTCATCGCAAGATGCAAGCTTGGCACAAGACAGCCCCCTTGGGGGACGAACGACTACTGCTCTTTGCGGCGACCGGGCAGCCACTCGCGTTCGGGATCGACGCGCGTCTCAAGGAAGCGAGCCAAGCGGTGGAAGTCGGATCCTGGCTGGATGAAGCGCACCTCGGTCTTCATGGTCTGGTGGTTCACAAGATCAGCAAACGGGACGTAGTGCAGATCGAGCTGGCCGCGCACGCTGACCATGTAGCCGCTCAGGTTTTCCTCGACGAGCGCACGATAGGCGCCGATGCCAAGCTGACTGCCGAGCATGACGTCAAAGGCATGTGGCGGAGCGCAGCGCGACTCATAGCCAAGCTGCACACCTGTGAACTTCTTCTTGCGGCCAGTGCGCGCCTCATAGCGGTCCGAAACGATGCGAGCGACTAGCTTGCCAAGATCCACCTTGCCTAGCGAGATGTGCCCGTGCTCATCGCGCGTCGTCTGATCGAGTGCGTTTTCGGGCAGAAGCTCGGCCAAGCCCTCGGCTAAGACGACGGTGCCATAGTGCTTGTTGGTTCGGCTCTCGCGCACGGCCACAAGATCGATGATGCGATCGGCCAGCTTGTGCAGATCGAGGCGGCCATTCTGTCCCAAGGTCTCGCCGACATCTTCCGGCGCCACCACCAAGTTCGCTTCGCCGGCAATCGCCACACCGTACGACAGCCAGCCGGCTTTTCGGCCCATCGTCTCTACGATGTAATAGGCGCTGGTGGCGATGGCATCGGCGCGCAGGTTCTGCAGCTCTTTGGCCATGAAGTCGACAGCGGTAAAGAA
>CAZKOY010000277.1:0-4648 GCA_964554495.1 uncultured Myxococcales bacterium | reverse complement strand
TCTGGGGAATGGCTGCCAACAACGTCTGGGCCGTCGGAGCGGGTGGGACCATCGTCTAGCTCGATTAAACCGCTCCCATTCCGAACGACATGGCCCGACAAACGGGCGACGGAAGGAGCGGTCATGCAAGGCACGCAGGGCACCTACAGGAATTCGCGCGGCGACATTACGAACGGGAACGCCACGGGGCGGCGAGCGGTTGGCTACATCCGCGTCTCGACGGACATGCAGGCAGCAGATGGTCTGTCGCTGGATGCGCAGACGGCGGCGATTGAACAGTACTGCGCGATGACCGGACTGCGGCTGGTGCAGATTCACCGCGACGTTCTGTCGGGTGGGAAATCGGACAGACCCGGACTTCAGGATGCGCTGCGGACTTTGCAGCGCGGGGCGGAGGTTCTCGTCGTGCTGAAGTTTGATCGCTTGTCCCGTTCCATCCGCCACTTCTGCGAGCTGTACGAGACGTACTTCAAATCAGGAGAGAAGGAATTGGTTGCGATTCGGGAGTCGATACGCCTCGACTCGTCGCTGGGTCGCGCGCTGGTCAGCATCCTTCTAGTGTTTGCGCAGATGGAGCGCGAGGCTACAGCAGAGCGGACGCGCGAAGCACTGCGCCACATGAAGACCTGCGGGTATCGCCACGGCAAAGCGCCGTATGGATTCATGAAGGTGCCACGGGGGGATGGCTCTCGCTTCAAGATCCTCGTCGAGAATCCCGAGGAACAGGCAGTTCTGCGACGCGTCAAAGCGTGGGTCGATGCCGGACTCCCAATTCCTGAGATCGCCGCGCGCTTGAATGCGGAGGGTGTTCGTCCCCCACGCGCGAAGCGGTGGCGCAGCAGCTTCCTCTATCTGATCACGCAGAGGCAGGGCTGGCTGGCCCCGAAAGCCCACAACGAGCGTGCGCACAGCGACGAAGAGCTGAAGTCCCGCATGATGGAGCTACGCAACCACGGCCACACCTACGCGCAGATTGCATCCATCTTGAATGAGCAGGGTTGGCTGCCGGTGAAGGGCAAGCGGTTCACGGAGTCGAGTGTTGGGAAGCTGCTGCGCGCGACGGAGCCGACGAAGTACCTGACCCCCAAGCAGTACCTGGACGGGCTCCTGCGCAACATGGAACAGGAACACCACCGCGTGCATCCCGATGAGCCGTTTAAGAGGCCGGGATTCCCTCGTCTGGCGGTGCTGCTGCAAGAAGCGGGGTATCGAACGCCAAAGGGCCGCGACCACTGGTGGCCGGCGCAGGTGCAGCAGGTGTTGGAGGGAAGGTTCGAGGCGTACTACGCGGGGACGAAGGAACTGTAGGGCGCGGCGTCAGTCGGTGAGGACTTCGGCAACCGAGCGGGCTGAGAGCGCGCGTTCGATCCAGCGCTCAAGCTGGTTGGTGTCGTCGCAGCGCATGATCTGGCCGCGCTGCTCCTCCGTCACACTCAGGCTGCGGGAGGCGAGGATGCGCAGCAGCGCCTTGGCTTGGCCTTTGGCTTCACCATCGGCGAGACCGGCGTTGTAGTTTTCGCGCTCTGACGGGGTTCGGGGTTTGAAGTTGGCCCACGGGTTCAGCATCTTGATCATCTCCTCTAACAGTAGGAGCCGCGCATCGTCAACGATGCCACGAAGCAGGCCGTACAACCAGACCGCAGCATCAGGACCGGCGACGGCATCAGCCGCGCGCAGTGCGCGCACGGCATCGACTTCGCCGCCTGCATCGTTGACGTGCAGAACCGCCGACAGCATGGCCAGCGGCAGGTCGGCGCGGGCTGCCTCTTCGGAATCGAACCGCCCGACATCGTCGGGGCCGACGACAAGCGGGCGGAAGGGGGCCTGCGGCTGACACGTCGCAATCGGCTGCTGCGCCCAGCGTGCCGTCGAGCGGTTGGTCGCGACAACCAGCAGGTACGTCTTCAGCAGTCCGCGATGTTTGGCGTGCAACGCGGCGGTGTACAGCGGCCAGCTAAACCGCTTGTCGGGGTCGGGCTGGCGCTGGATCTCTAGCACCACGGCCCCGACGGGCTCTTGCCCCTGCTTCAGAACCATTGACCCGTCAGCTTCCCACTCCTCGACGGAGATCTGGTTGAAGCGGGCGGGATAGGGTTCTGCAACCGTCTCCACGGGCATCGGCTGACCGCACAGGCCAAGCAGCTTGGGCAGCAGATCGGGGTGACGCAGACACAGCTCAATCGGCGCTTGATGTTCGATCGACACAGTCATGGCGGGGCGCGGGGAGATAGACCACGCGCGGCGGGTCGGCAAGGGCGGAAGGGCGCACGCCCGTCGAGAAAAATCGATCCTCGCGACTTTGCGGGGGATTTCGATGTCGCGGAAAAGCGCTGCGATGTCGCGGGGGAAGCGGGTACAGTAACGGATAAAAGGGGGGCCGATGCCGAGCGTGGATCGCTGCGAGGTCTGTAGCGTCCGGCTGCCTGCGGTGCAGCGCAAGGACACGCGCTACTGCGGCTCAACGTGTCGCGTGCGTGCGTCGCGGGCGCGTCGGAAGGGGCGACCGTCTACCGCCGAGCTACGCCGCCGCTGGGCGTGGTCGCGAACGCCGACCGAAACGCGATCCTGGGTGCTGCTGTGGTATCGCCGCCTGGCCCACAGTCCGCTGCGCGCCCTGGCCGCCAAGCATCGCGAGACACAGGCGCTGCACGCGCAGCTTGCCAACGCGCAGGCGACGATCCGCCAGCAAGCCGCGGAGCTGACTGCGCTGCGCCAGCAGCTTGCCGCCCAGGCTGAACAGTCCGCCCACGATGCCGCAGCCAGCGTCGAGCGGCACAACAAGCTACACGCCCAGCTGACCACCACGCGCGAGTCCTCCGCCGCACAGAACAAGCGCATCGCCGACTTGGACCGACAGCTTAGCGACGTCGTCCGCCAGCGCGACCTTGCGCGCCACGATGCCCGCACGGTCCGGGCAGAGCGCGATATCGCGCAGGAACGGGTCTGCCGAACCGAGGCTGCGGTCGAGAAGATCGGCCGGCTGCTGGCCATCAAGTCCCGCGAAGCCGACGACCAGCGTGCCGCGTACAACCACGCCCGCCGTCGCGTCGCCCGACTGCGACGCAAGCTTGTGCAGGTGCGCACGCTCTATTCGCAGCACATCCAGGTTACGCACGCCGTGCATCAGCGGCTCATCGCTGCTCGGCAAGCCGCGTCGCGACGACAGACAGAACAAGCGCAGTCGCTGAACGTCGCCCAGGCTCGCATCGCAGAGCAAGAGAAGGAATTGAAGGCGCTGACCGACGATGCCGGTAGATTGAGCCAGGAGGTAAGTGCCTATCAGGCCCAGGCCGAGCAGCACCGTGCCCTACTACAGCAGGCCGACGAGCGAGACGCTCACTACAAGGACCGACTTGCCCAGGCGAAGACCGTCTGCGAGACGCTCGCCAATGCGGTGACCGCCATCAAAGACTCCGCCAAGAATGCCCACCAAGCACTCGCCAGCTACAAGTCCAGCACGGAAGCCGAGTTGACCGCACTGCGCGCCTTCCGCGCCCGCCAGGAATCCCCGCCCCCCGAAATCGCCGACCTCAAAAAACAGCTCATCGAGCTTGAGATCCGACGAGGCCACGCCGAATCCCAGCGCGACGAAGCCAAGCGCGTGCTTCAGATCCGCACCGACCTCTACAAGTACTACGACTGGTGCAACGGGCGACGAATCCTGGATTTGCAAAACCAAATCCGCGAGCTTGGCGGGGAGCCGAGAGAGACGGTGATTGAGGAGCCTCCGAAGCAGTAGGGGGAAACGACCGGAGCAAACGAAGCAACGCAACAGTCGTGACAGAAGGGGCACACCAGTTTATTGGGCAGGGGCCGCGGGCGAATCCTGGTCGGTGCAGGGGGCGGCGCCTGCTCTTGTGCGGCCGTAGGTAGACGAGTCTGGGTTGCCGAACGCGGGCGAGTCGCGAGGCTGGGTCAGCTCTTAGTCAAATGCCAGCCCTGTCCGAAGTCGCAGGGATACGCGCGAAGGTCGATGCCGCGCTCAGCTCGGAGGATTTCGGCCCGCCGCTCGGCATCTCGCTCTGTGACGTATGCAGCCTTGGGCCTGCCATCCGCCCCCAAGCAGTGGCCGCAGGTCGTGCTGGGAGTCTGGCGACTCCGCGGGGCGAGATGCCAGCGATGGCACTTGCCGCATGCGTAAGGTACGAGGTCTTGCCCATAAGCCACTCGGGCGTGCGCTGCGCCGTCCTGCGCTTCGTACTCGGAGTCATACTCCGTGACTGGTTGTCGCGAGGTCTTGCCGATACAGGTCGTGCTTTTGCGAAAGCCCATGGTGGTTGCTCCTTTCGCACCTAGCGACCCAGCCGGAGCTGGACGAGGGGGTTGCTTGCCGGGTCACGCCAGTCATAGACACCGCCTCGCTCCTCGAAACGTTGGGTGTCAAAGCGAATATCTCGCCAGGCTTCGTTGATGCCGACATCGAGGATCGGACGGCTGTAGTGGTGCTGGCCGGCGGTGTTATCGAAGAAGCGACCGGCCGGATCGACCATGGCGTAGCTGCCGGTCATGTCTTCGTTGTCTTCCGGCACGATCGCGATCCCGGCATCGGCGACCCGCTGATGGCGAGCACAGTAGCGACGGAAGGTCAGCTCATCGATGAGTAGCGGCTCGACCTTGCCATCGTTCTGACCACCGACCGGCAGGACTT
>CAZKOY010000276.1:0-4666 GCA_964554495.1 uncultured Myxococcales bacterium | reverse complement strand
AGAAGTGCAGCTTCTTTCGCGAGCGCTTGTGGACCGTCGCTAGACCGGGGCAGCGGGTCTGCCTGTGATCCCACTGTGATCCCACTCCATTTCACTGTCACCAGTCGGCGATACCAGCGACGAAAGCTGGTGGTGTCTATGAAGTGCGACCGTCGGATGTTCAGAACGCGGGCGAGGACTGCCTTTGTCCGCGTCGTCGCAGCCGGTCTGTTGCCGCAGCTTGCCAAAGCGACTTAATCAGGATGTGACGCCGAAGCGCGTCCCTGGATATGATTAGCCGATGGTCCTTTCAACCATAGTTCCCGACGCGATCTGGGTCAGCGAACGAGCCGTGTGGTTCGCGGGTGTGCGTCTTCGCGCTCGCAGCACCGTGGTGCGACTCGCGGACCGACGTCTGCTGATCCACAGCCCCCCGCAGCCCAGCCGCGAGCTCTGCGATGCGCTCGATGCGCTCGGCGAGATCGCGTACCTGGTGGTGCCAAACTGCTTTCATCACCTCGCCACCCCGGCGTTCGCCGCAAAGTACCCCTCGGCGACCGTGCTGGGTCCGAAGTCCGCCGCCGCCAAGAACCCAGCCCTGAAACTCCACCAAGAGATCCATGCCGACACCGTTCGCGCAGCCCTTCCCGAATTCGCTGCGCTGGCGCTCGATGGCTGCCCCTTCCTCGATGAGACCGTGTTCTTCCATCGCCCGACCGGCTCGCTGATCGGCGCAGACCTTGTTATCTCGGCCTGTGCCAAGGATCACTTCACATGGCGCTGGGCAGCACGGCTGACCGGGTGTTACGGCAAGGTCTGCGTGCCACCCGACGTGCGCTCGCGAACGCATGCAAGCGCTGCCCTCGCGCACGCGATCGATGGCATGACGAGCCTTCCGCTCGAACGCATCTTGGTCGCCCACTGTGATCCAATCGTGGACCGCCCCGCAGCCCAGCTTGCCGAAGCCTGGCAGTTCAGCGGCGCGACCCGTCGCTGACTGAAACTCAGAGCCCCAGCAGCGCGATCGCTCATGGCCACGGAACCATGGGTCGATGGGTCCATGCGGCCTGATGATCTTCGTGCGCGACAAGTGACGGAACGGCTAGAGTCGCGCCATGCGTACGCTGCTTCTTGCTGTCCTGGTCCTCGCTGGGTGTTCCAGCCGGTTCGCCACCGTCACGTCTGGTACCTATGACTGCACGGCCCTCGTCGCCACGAACACCTGCGGAGTACCGCTCGCAACGAGCACGAAGACCATCGAGCTATCAGGCGGCGGCACGGACGTGATCTCGCTCTCGGCTCCGACTTCGGCCGCGCTGACGGCCGCGCCCGACGTTCCCTGGGGCACGGTGCAGTTCGGCGCCCAGAGCGAGCCGCTCAGGTACTTAACAAGCGGCAACCTGCGCTGCGGCAGTGCAACGGCGCTCATGGGGACCGAAGCTCAGCTTACCGAGTTCGGCCCCGACATGCTCCGCCTCACCGTCGTCCACCGCTACATCGGGGCCACGTCGTGCGCGCCGTCGGGCAGCGAGCCCTGCGAGCTGACATTCAACGTGACCTGCAGCCATCGCAACTGATCGCTAGTACCGACGGGAACGACCGCCGCCGCCGCCGCCGCCACGTCCACCGCCAAAGCCGCCGCCGCCACCACCACCGCGGTCCTCGCGGGGGCGGGCTTCATTGACGGTCAGCGAGCGGCCTTCGTGCTGCTTGCCGTCCAGGCCAGCGATGGCGGCCTGCGCCTCTTGGTCCGATGACATCTCGACGAAGGCGAACCCCTTGCTTCGGCCGGTATCGCGGTCTTCGATAACCTGCACGTTTGCCACGCCGCCAAACTGCGCGAACAGATCGCCCAAGTCAGCGCCCGTTACCTGATATCCCAAGTTTCCAACATATAGCTTCTTACCCACTTGATTCTCCTGTACCCACCACGGCGGTGGGTGATGTCTTGGCTGTGCAGTATTCGCGAATGCAAGGACGCGCACGGACCAAGCTGACGCAGCCAGTTGGCTGCTTATTCTTCGCGCAGGGGCTGAGGACCCGGCACGATTCCTTCTAAATCAGGATCCACGTCGTTTGCGTCGTCGGAACCTGACGAAGAGGTCGATTTTTCAATGCGACGCTGAGCGCGCCGCTCCTGTTTTTCTTGATTCTTGTCGCGTCTTTGTTGTTCACGCAAACGCTTTGCCTGGGTGGCCTTATTGGGTCTAGGAATTGGCGCCTCTCTTGCGTCGTAAAGCTTCAGCTCATTCCGCTACCATGCAAAATAGCCGACTCGGTATTTCGGCATGTCTGCGCTGGCTGGATCCACACAGCGGCCACCTGCCGAAAATCGCCGACGGAACTATGCAGCGGGTATGACAACAGGTTGCGATGCGGACAAGGGATGTTTTGTGAGGAGGGAAGGGCTGGATTTGTCTGCCACCAACCGCCAGATCAGAAGCCGTTCTGTGAAGTTACTTTCTGCGCTCGAAGTACGGGGACCGTACAGGAGCCACTTTGAAACGCCTAGACATATCTCAAATTATTTTGCGTTCCCGAAGCTGGGATAGCTCGCCGCAGCGGGTCTCGGGGCGTGCGGCCCCAGCAAGCGCGGATCGCGATCCTCGCTGCTTCGTCAGAAAATGGCGCCAAGCCAGACGCAGCTCGGCTTCCGGGTGGCCTGCGGGCCGGAACCCATTCGGATGAGTCACATCGTGCCATCGCGGGGCGCTGCAACGTCCCGTTTCGGCCAAATTCACAAAGATTGGCGACTATTTTATCGAGGTTCATCACACGGATTTTGTAGCATTTCAAGTGACGATCATAAACATCTATATATCATAATAATATTACTGTTACAAAATTCATACACAGTTGAATTTATGCAGATTTACTTCATTGCGCCTGACCATGCATCGCTGCCGCGACGCCTGCCGGACTGCATGCCCGCGTCGAGGTCTAGCTGTCGAGCGGAACCGGCAGTCCCTGCTCTCGGGCTAGCTCGCGAACGCAGCGCTCGACCGCTTGACGCTGCTCGCTGCTGAGCTTGAGGTATTCGTAGGCTTGGCCGACATCACGCGTCAGAAACACCCGAATCTGGCTCGGAATGAACCAGCGCAGAGCCCCCACGGTGCGAACCACCAAAAGCGACGGGGTTACTACCGCGAGCGGCGGCACCTTGTGCTGTTGCTTCCAGAACTGCGAGGCCTGGCCACGCTGCGCTCGGCTGAGCTCTCCGTGGGGAGCGAACACCAGCACGCCGTCGATAAGCTCGATCCGGCGCCCGATGTCGGCCAAGTACTCGCGCCACTCGTCATCGCTGGGCTGCCCCGGTCGATGCACGGCAATGTGAATCCGTCGTACCAACCGATATTCGAAGGTCTTGGCGGGACTCATCCATTCATCATCGCATGCGCGAGAGCGGACGAGCTGGGTGATAGAACGACGCAGACGCGCCTAGAACTTGATCTTGTCGAGCTCGTTTTCCAAAAAGTCGGGCGCCAAGTGCGCATACACCAGCGTCATCTTCAGGTCAGAGTGACCAAGGATGCGCTGCAAGCCAAGGATGTTGCCGCCAGCCATGACGTAGTGACTGGCCATCGAGTGACGCAAGAGGTGCCAAGGATGCGCGAAGGTTCGAAGTCCGATGCGCTGCATGAGCTGAGGAAGTCCGAGCATGACAGCCGCTCCCCCTACTGCTCCGCGCTTGCGACCGATCGGGAATACGCAGCCATCTGCTGAAGGTGGGCACTGCTTCTTCCACTGCGACAGCAGCGGCGCAAGCGCGCTCGGAAGCCGCAAGTGACGCGCCTTTCCGCTCTTCGGTGTACTGGCATAGCTTCGCGCAACGGTCAGCCGGCGAGCATCCAAGTCCAGGTCCTGCCAGCGCAGACCGAGAAGCTCTCCCTTGCGCAGTCCGGTGTGCAGCGCAAGCACGATGCACAGATGAAGCATGCGCTTCGCTGGACTTGTCGCTTGTGCCTCCGCCGCGTCGATCAGCCGCCGTGCTTCCTCGCGCGTCAGAAAATCGATGGAGTGCTCTGTCTGTGGACGCTCAACGCCGCGACACGGATTCGCGGGCGCAAGCTCCTCGCGGACGGCCCACGCATACAGCGTGCTTAGGAAGTTGAGACTTAGCTTGACGCTGGCCGGTGCATACCGTCGGCGCAGCACTTCCCGCGCGCTGGCCACATCACGGGCAGTCACCTGATCGGCGCGCTTTTTAAGAAGCGGCACCACACGCTGCAGCGCGATTCGCGCATTCCGACGATAGCGAGCTGCGTCCTTGATGCGCGGCCGGCTGTACTCGGCGAGAAAACGCTCGGCAAGCTCGACGAGTGGGGGCGAAGCCAGCCGCTTTTCGATGCCCACTTCACCGCGCGCCGCTCTGGCTTCAATTTCGAGGAGCATGCGGCGCGCTTCAGCATGGGTCGCTTGCTTGCTGGCGATCAGTCGGCGCTTCCCCGCTTCATACCAGCGCAGGTAGAACCCGATGAACTTGCCGTCCCGGAAGCGCTTGATGATCTCGCCCACTAGAGCACCGCGTGGCGATCGTATCACGGTGCCGTGATCCCATGGTGATCCCACTCTCTTATCAAAAGCCCGTCGGTGCGCCGTGGCCTTGTGCAGCGAGTTTCCGCCGCCCCGTCCTAAGTACGCGGCATCGCTGCACTTTTTGGAAGGCCGGATGAGAAGTGCAGCTTCT
>CAZKOY010000275.1:0-4669 GCA_964554495.1 uncultured Myxococcales bacterium | reverse complement strand
ACATTCCCGGCGCGGTCGCTGCGTTATGGCTGCCCGCTTTGGATGCAGAGGTTTCGACGAACCTCTGTCCGTTTTCGCACGCTGAGCTCATGTCGCTAACGGGTGCAGTTCATCGTCGCCGAACGCAGCGGATGACTTTTTCTTCAGTCGCCACATGTGATCCAGCTACACGCTGGACCCATCCTAGATGTGATCCACCTGATCCGTACGGCACGCGGCTTCCTACGCCGAGTCTCAAACGGAGTCGCGCAGCGCAGCGATGATCACGTCGGGTCGTTCCTCGGCCACGAAGTGCCCGGCATCAGCGACAGAGATCAGCCGCGTCGTGGGAAAGGCCTGCAGCCAGCGATCGCGATGGACCCGGGTTAGAACCGGATCGCGGTCGCCCCAGATCAGCGTCAGCGGTAGCGCAGCCAGCACGTCGCGCCGCTGCCACAAGCTGTCGTAGTGCGCATCGCTACCGCGCAGCGCACAGGCCAGGGCATACGTTCCTTCGCGCGCGCGCCGGCTCGACAGCGGCTGCAGGTAATGCCGGTGCAGCATGCGAGTCAGGCGTCGCCGATCGCCGAACGCATGCGGCAGAATCACGCGCGCCGAGATGCCCAGCCAGCGATACAGGAAGCGTCCCAGGGCGCTGCGCACTAGCCGATCGATGCGCGCGATTTCTGGATCCCCTGCGCTCGCCCACATCCACGAGTTGATCACGAGCACGCGCCGCACGCGACGTGGCGAATCAAGCGCCAGGGGCAAGGCAATCGGCCCACCAAAGTCATGCACAACCAGCGTGATGTCGCGCAGATCCAGCGCTTCCACCAGCGCTCGCAGGCGTCGCGCATGATCCTCGGGACGCAGCGCAGTCAGGGGCTTGTCCGACAGGCCAAAGCCCAGGTGATCGGGCGCAATCACGCGATGATTGACAGAGATCGCGCGCACCACATCGCGGAACTCAAAGGACCAACTGGGCGTTCCGTGGACCAGCAGCACGACGGGGCCGTTGCCTTCATCCAGATACGACAGCTCGCCTTCAGGGGTTGCGAAGCGGCGCGGTGAAAACGGATCCAGCGCAGGGTCAAGCCACGCGGGCCTGGCTGGCACAAGGGTCTGGGTCATAGCGTCCTCCAACATCGACCCCTGTGACGCTACGCTCCTTGTCTCAACGGGGATGTAGTACATTCGTACCTATGGCGGATGTCGTTGATCTGGGCGCGTTCGCGACCGCCGCGGCCAACGCGGCCACGCTGCGCGACTATCGCGAGCAGGTGCTTTCGCTGCTGGAACAAGTGGTGCGCTTCGATGTTGCGCTGATCCACGCGCTGCCGCCCCGCGTGCCGCTGGAAACGGCGGTGCTGCGCGGCCTTGATCCCCGGCTGCTGGCTCGTTCGCGTGCGCGCTGGGACGAGCTGGGTGATCTTCTGAGCCCGCTGCGTCAGCTTGCCAATCGTCGCTTGGTCGCCACCGATGCCGAAGCGATTCCCCCTTCCGGTCCGACGCGGCGGCGCTTGGATGCGCTGGTGCTACGCCCGTTTGGTCAGCGGTCTGTGTGCATGATGCACTTGGTCGTGCGCGGGCGCGTGGTGGGTGCGGTGGTGCTGATGTCCCGTCGAGCCGATGCGTTTTCACGCGTCCAGATTGCCCGCTTGCGCCGCATCGCTGCGATCATCGCGATCGGCGATGCGCTGCATCAGCGGCTGGATGATGCACCGGTCGCATCGACGCCGATCGGCTTGGTCTGCGATGACCAGCGGCTGTCGCCCCGCCAGCGCGAGATCACCGAGCACATCGCGCTGGGCCTGACCAACCGCGAGATCGCGACCGCGCTGGGCCTGAGCCCACACTCCGTTCGCAATCACGTCGTCCGCATCTTTGAAGCGATTGGCGCCGCCAACCGCGCCGATGTGGTTCGTCGCGCTGTCTTGGTCCCCAAGCGCTGACCTGCACGTGTGAGCGAGGGGGGGGGCACGAAGCGGGGCAAAAATCGCGACAAACGGCGCACCGAGCTCACTCACGCAGGCCACGACAGTCGTGGTCTGGCGGCCCCGTGACAGCGCCGTCACACCGCCTGATCCCGCGCGCCGCCGGCCTGGAGAATGAGCAATTCCCGCGACACAGAGTAGGACCGACGGGAGGACTCCGCCAACGCCAAGCTAAGACAACGGCCTCGTCGAGCAGCGAACCCAAGGAACGCGTGGCGCAAGGCTTGTCGAAGGCGCCGGAGGTCCAGACGTTTCCAACCGGCAAGGGGATCAGCCTCGATGCGTTGGGACTCTTGGTCAATATGTACGCAGGCGAGCGGCTGGCGGAATCGGGCACGCCCACAGGCTTGCGGCTAGTAAGACCTGTGGCACCTGTCGACCCCATTGAGCACCTACTGATCGGCCCACCCAAGATCGATCGCGAGGCCGCGCTGCGAATGATTCAAGAAGGCAACACGCTGGAGGCAATGGGAGCGATGCTCGTCTTCAGCCCCATGCTCCCCGACGAGCTGCTGAGGCTGCAGCGAAAGTAGCGGAGATCTTACGCCTCATCTGCATGAAGATAAGACTGAAACTCATCAAATTGGATCGGGAATTCCTTCGTCAGTCCGTTAGCCAGCTGAGCTAGCTCTGGATGAAGCCGGTAGGTTCTCTTCCAGTCGACGAGCCGCGCCACATCGGCGTACTTGATGATGGAGAAGCCATATTCGGCCATCGTAGTTTCGACGAGGAATTTGTACTCGCGTTCGCTCGGAGCAAGCGCTACTACATTCACGAAGGCTCCCTTAGCATCCGCGAGAGTGTCGTTACCTGGCTGAGGCTGCACTTCGACCAGGCTAATCCAGACATCAGTATTCTTCATTTTGGGGATAGTTCCCTCTTGGGTACGCATGGTGTTCTCGGTGATGCGATCCGCTTGGATGGTAGTGCGGTTCCCCGATAGTGGGGTTCGAGTGTTCTTCGGGCGCCGCTCCTCTCTGACTTCGAACCTGGGCACCATCCTGCGCTCGCTTGCGACTGGAGTACTTCTTGACGTGAATCTTTGGTTTTCCACTCGGTCCTAGCTGCGACGCAGGGATGCCGTCCGCCAAGTTCTGCGCTCGCTCCGCTGCTGCAGTCTGCTCACCGTGCAGAGCAGCCTCTGTGCCCCGCGCCGATCGCCTATCTGCCTCTTTCTTCGCGCGTTCTTCCACTTCGCGCAAGAGCCTGCGTGCGGCGGCTTCGTCTGTGTGTTCTGCCACTTCTTCGAGGGCTTCTTTTCCTGCTCTTTTCACCAGGGCTTTGCCAACAGCCTTTTCGCCGGTTCGCACGACCCCGCCGAAGACTGCGCCCGCTCCAGGAACGACAGCCGATGCGGCAGCGCTTGCAGCGGCGTCGAAGCCCCAGCCGCCGACGGTGTACAGCTTGTCCTCGGGGGATTTCTTGCGGAACTCGTTCAGCTCATCGGCGGCTTCATGAGCCTTTTTCTCTAGGCAGTCCTTCATGTGATCAAGGCACTGGTGCTTGAAATCACTCGCCCACGTCTTGATGTCCTCTTTGCTAGGCACGACCGCACCGAGGCCGTGGTCACGAACGACGCGCGCTATCTGCCCGACGTGCTCTGCGGCTTTCTTGCCACGATCGACGAAGCCGGATGCGAGCGGCGAGCTTGGCACCGACGCTGTCTGTGGATTGTAGTGATCGCCCGCGTGATCAGCTTGGGGCGCGGCGTGAGCTGGGCCGACTGCGGACGGATGCGCGGGGGATGTCGGCGACACTGGCTGTGCGGAGATGCTGGCCGGACTCGCCATGAGCTGTGGAACAGGCACGGCTGGACGTGAACTTGGCCGTGCGTGCCCGATGCTGGGCGCTGGCCCCGAGGCCAATGGGGGTGATGCTGGCCCGCCCACTTGCTGAGGCGAATTGGGCGGTGCTTGCTCGGTATTCGCGCGGCCTGGCTGCGGTGGCGCGATGATCGCGCCGAGCGGCAGGCGCAGGCCGTCCCACTCGCAGTATTCGCCGCTGCGATCGATTCGGCCGACGCGCAGATGGGGGCTGCCATCGAACGGCACGAACTCGCAGGGATGACCCCACAGCGGACTCGGAGGCGCGAGGCGCGGCATCACGCATTCGCGGCTGGGCGGCGGAGCAGGGACGAGACCCGGTGGGCACTGCCTGGGCTGCGGAGGAATGGGTACGCACTGCACGGCGTCGAATGACTGTGACGCGCTGGGTGGACCGACGAGTTGCGGCGCAGGTTGCGTGCCAGGCGGACATAGGGTGCTGGCCCCCTGCGCATGAAACGCGACATCGATCTTTGGTGCAGGCTCCGGCTTTGGCTTCGGGGGAAATAGCGGCTTGATGTGCGGGCCGACCTCGAAGCTCAGCAGGCGGAACAGCAGATCGACGCGGGTTTCGAGATCGGACTTGGTGAGCATCAGCGTCAGGCCGACACCGAAGCCAAAGTCTGCGCGCTGCTGCGCTCCGATTGCCAGCGTGCCGGCCACAGGAGGAGATAGGTCAATCTTATTGACCGATTCCACATCAGGCAGCACGGGCCCCCAGGAAGGCATCTGCAACATCGCTTGGGCGAAGATCCACAGGTGCTCACCAAACGGCACGCGATACCCCGCGTGTGCGCCGATCTGAAGCGTCCCAGCTCGGCTGATGTGATCGAGCAACACCGTCGCTGCACCGGATAGTTCCAGGTCGCCGAG
>CAZKOY010000274.1:0-4723 GCA_964554495.1 uncultured Myxococcales bacterium | reverse complement strand
ATCAAGCCCAGCAACATCATGGTCGAGCGGCAAGCCGATGGTGGCTTTCATCCCTACGTGATGGACTTTGGGCTGGCTCGCGAGACCTCAGGCGATCAGAGCCGCAGCGGCATCATCGAAGGCACGCCACGCTATATGGCACCGGAGCAGGCGCGCGGTGATACCAAGCACTTGGATCGTCGCACCGATGTCTATGCCTTGGGCGTCACGCTGTATGAGCTGCTCGTCGGGCGGGCGCCATACGAAGCCAACGGTGATATGGACACGCTGCTTGCGGTCATCGCGCAAGAGCCCACGCCGCTGCGTCGTGTTGACGGCGAGATCCCGGCGGATCTGGAAGCGATCACGCTGAAGTGCCTCGAAAAGGAACAGTCGGCACGCTACGACTCGGCCAAGGCTTTGGCGGAAGACCTGGGCCGCTATCTCGACGGAGAGCCGGTGCAGGCCCGACACATCGGTCTGGGGCAGCGGCTTTGGCGACGGGCTCGCAAGCACAAGCCACTTGTGGCGTTGGCTGTGTCGCTGCTTCTGTCGCTGGTGGGACTGGTCACATACGGCATACGCACGCGCATCGCCGCAGCCGAGCGCGAGCGAGCCGCGCAAGAGCAAGCGAAGCTGGCGCAGAGCCTGGGGCAAGAGATCGCGCAGATGGAGTGGCTGCTGCGGAGCGCGCGTCAACTGCCGCTGCACAATGTGGGGAAGGAAAAGCAGAAGGTGCGGCAGCGGATGACGCAGCTGCAGCGAGAGCTGTCGGGTCGTGGACGTCTGACCGAGGGACCGCTGCACTATGCGCTGGGCCGTGGGCACTTGGCGCTGCACGAATACGACGCAGCGCAGGGCGAGCTAGAGGCGTCGTTGAAGAGCGGGCACGCCGGCCCCGAGGTGCATTACGCGCTGGGCTTGGTATTGGGGAAGCAGTACGAAAAAGCGATGCACGGGGTGCGACTGTCGGGCTCAGGCGAGTGGGCCGAGAAGCGGCTGCGCGAGCTAGAGCCGCGGTATCTGCAGCCTGCGATCGAGTCGTTGACGCGAAGTCGAGCGCAGAAGGTGGATGCGCCGCGGTACTTGGAGGCGCTGATCAAGTACTACCAGCGCGACTATGAAGGGGCGTGGTCGGAAGCGGACGCTGCGTACGGGGATGCGGGGTGGCTATACGAGGCGCTGAAGCTGCAAGGGGACATCGGATTCGAACGAGCGCTGCGAGCGCGGGACAGTGGGAAGTATGAGGAGGCCGCAACGTGGTTCGAAAAAGCGGTGTCGAAGTACGAGGCAGCGAGCCGAATCGGAGCGAGCGATAGCGAAGTGTATGAGGGCCTGGCGGAGGCGTGGGTGCGACAGATCGAGATGGCGATGCAGCGTGGGCAGAGCCCCGAGGCTGCGTACGAGCGAGCGATCGGGGCGAGCGAGCGAGCGAGCGAAGCCGAGCCCGAGCGGGTGGCGGGGAAGCTGAAGCGGGGCTATGCCGCGCTGATGACGATGGCGTCCTTGGGGTCGGGGCAGAGCTCAGCGGAGCGAGTGAAAGAGTGCATGCGGGCGACGGAGGGAGTGCTGGAGGCAGAGCCGGACAACCCCTATGCAGCAGACGTAGCGGCCGGCTGTTATGCGTTTAGCGCGGATGCGGCCCAGGCGCGGGGCGAGGACCCCGAGCCGCTGTACCGACGGGCGATCGCGCTGCTAGAGCCGGCAGTGCAGAAACACCCACACTTCCTGTGGGGATTAAATGATCTGGCAGGGCTGTATATCGCGATAGGTGCGTTGCTTCAGACCCGTGGGCGTGGTTCTTCGGAAGAAATGTTCGCAAAGGCAATTCAATATGAAAAAGCAGCACTTGCTATGGATTCAACCTACACAATGGCTTATGCAAATATATTGATTGCCCGGTCAAAATCTCTAATAGGCATTCAATTGGAATCTGCGCAAATCGAAATATTGAATGAATCGAACAATGAGTACGCGCGCTGCGTGGCAATAAACAAAGAATTTCCATTGTGTCATATTAATTACATATTGGTATATGGCCGAGCGGCCGAGCGGGCTGAGCAAGCGGGGAAGGATGTGTCGGACTTTGCGGGGCGCGTGGAGCGAGCGAGCGAGGCGCTGGGGAAAGCGGGGGACGGGATGCTGGACGTGGCGCAGTACACGGCGCTGGCGCAGGTATCGTCAGCGCGGTGGCTGGTAAAGAAGCGGCAGGATCCGGCGAAGGCGCTGAGCAAGCTGGACGAGGCGGTGAAGCGGTGCCTTGCGGTCGCGGAAAAAGACGCGATGTGCCGGACGCTGTCGGCGCAGGGCGAGTGGGTGCGGGCCGAGTGGGACGAGATAGAGGGCCGAAGCGGGCTAGAGCGGCTGCTTTTGGCCGAGAAGAAGGCGAAGGAAGCAGCGACCAGCCCCGAGGTCTACGCCGAGAGCCACTATACGCTGGCCGAGACGCTGCGAAGGCAGCGAGAGAAGCGAGGGCCGAAGGACGCCGAGCGGGCAGAGCTTGGGCGGGGGCTGCGGGCGGCGCTTGCGGGCTGCTATCGAGTGAACGAGCGTCATGGTCGCTGCCACGGGACGGCAGGCCAGCTGGCACTGGCGGAGGCCAAGGAAACCTCAGACGCGACGGAGAGAGCAGCGCACGCGGCGGAAGCGGTGCGCGAGCTAGAAGCGGCGGTGCGCAGCGATAGCCTGCTCTTGCGCGAGTACGGATCGGCGCTGACCGAGGCGCAGGCCCTGGTCGCTACGCCGCGCGCACCCTAACAGCGCGTTGAAAAAGTAGCCGAGGACCTCAAGCTGCAAGGAGGAGGAGCGGAGCGTCCGACGTGAGCACCGACGACGCAGTAGATTGAGGCCCGCAGGCCCTTCTGCAACGCGCTGCTAAGCGGCTGCGCTGGATTTTTCGGGGGGCGGCCCGAGGACGGCTCGCGGCTTGGTGCTTCGCAGTCGGCTACTGCTTTTCCATTTCGAGGGCGGCTCCGTCGAAGGTGCCGGCGGCGCTGGCGCCGTTGATGCAAACGTGCCAGTACCCCAGCGTCGGATCGTGCGTCGCGAAGTCCCCCATCCACATCGACCACGGGCTGTCATTGGTGTCGATGCCGTAGGCCGCCGTGACGCCGCTATGCGTCAGCGTGATGTTCTCGGTTTCGGGGTTCACGCCAGAGAGCCGCGGCCGAATGCGCACCAGGCCCGCTTTCTGAAAGTCGGTGGTGTTTTCCACTTGGATCGACTGGCAGACCGTGTCGCCCGCGCTAAACGACGCCGACTTGTTGGTCCAGTACAGCTCGCGAGGCTGGGTATCGGGCGGCGGCCCGACAAAGAGCTGGGCGTAATCCAGCTCGGGGAAGGCATAGGCAGGATCGCTGGTAATCGCGATCTCGATCCCTGGCAGGCTGCCGCTGAACGCCGCGCGGCCAGGGTAAATGGGATAGACCATCTTGTTCTTGTATGTGTTCGTGCTTCCAGTCGGCGGGAAGACCCCTCCAGGGATCATCATGCTGCGAATGTTATCCTTGATTTGGATGCTTGCCGGTCCAGGGCCAACATGCGAATACCGGAATAGCAAAGTCCCGGCTTTATGCGGATTTGCAGTGCCGCTTACCAGTGCCCCCGAGAGCAGATCATACGGCCGCGTAAACTCGATATTCAGCCAGCACCCTGGCGCCAGATACGTCAGCTTGCGGTCGCGGACGCAGTCGCCGGCATTGCACGCCGCGTCATTGCCGCAAGACCAGCCAGGGTGACGCACGATGGTCTGGCAGTTGTTGCAGAAGCTTGGGCGCTCGCACTGCAGGCCATTGCCGCCCGTGCCTTCGTGCCCGTTGCAGTAGTTGTCATAGCAGTCGCAGCCATCGACCGGCGCGCAGGTGTGGCTGCACTGGTATCCGGCGTCTTTCCAGTTGCCGGTTTCTAGATCCGCCCAGGCGCCGAGGAACACCGACAGCCGACGCCAGTCGCGCGAATAGAACGTCGCCTTCTGCGTGCCGGTCAGCGTGTCCTGGTAATCGTTGATGGCGCTGTTGTTGGCGCCGGTCGCCGTGATGGCCGGATCCGGCGTGAGGCCGATCGGGATGGTCGCTGCCGCATCGGCATAGGCCTTGAAGTACGCGCCGTCGGACCCTCCGTTCGATGAGCACTCTCGCGAGGTGTGGGCGCCGCCGCCGCAGCCATCAAACTCACAGGTGCGGCCGATGATCTTGGCCAGGTCAGCCAGCAGCGTCGATGCGCCGGTCCCCGTCGGGAAATAGCAGGCAAAGGCGCGCGTATTGCGATAGTAGTAGCCCGTGCTGGGGTCTTGGAAGGTTGGGTTTTCGTTCCAGATGTTGCCCCAGTACTGCGCCTCGGGATACGCCATAAAGAGCTTTTCGTTGTCGATCAACGCCAGGCTGGTTTCAAATCCCCGAATCGACAAGGCATTGTGCAGGCCAAGCGTATTGACACGAGAGAACAGGCAGGCCGATACTGCTTCAACTTCTGTATGTGAAACAGGGTTTAGGCCCGTACACCAATTGGATCCCAGGCCAAATCCACCTTGGAAATACCGCGTCTCGGTGGTCGGTGGCGATGTATATGGATTGGCGCCCTGCCAGGACAACACGGTACCGGCTGGGCAGGCGCAGCTTGCCCAGTAGGCCAGCCCATCCAGGCGCCCTTGCCGCCCGGCAGGACCCCCGCTGGGATCGTTGACCCAGGCACCGAGACCCCAGTCTGGCGTCACAGACAAGTTGTCAAAGCTGGTGCCGTTCCAGCC
>CAZKOY010000273.1:0-4730 GCA_964554495.1 uncultured Myxococcales bacterium | reverse complement strand
ACCGCCTTCGCAAAAAGCGTGCAGTTTCGCGGGGTTTCGATGGTGTCGGGGCGTGGCGCACAGCATGCCGTTTCGGCCTCAGACGTGACCACGCTCCTCGGGGACGGACCACAGATGGACCACGCCCGCGTGGTACGATCCGTTGGGGGTCACTTTTGGGCGAGGTCATTCGCAAGACCAAGGGCGACAAGTTTGTGGGCTGGTACGTGCGCTATCGCGACGCCGATGGCAAGCGCAAGCAGCGCGCTTCACACCAGCCGACACATGCGCTGGCGCGCCGGTACCTGCTTGAGGTCGAAGGTCGCGTTGCGCGCGGCTTGCTCGGAATTCCCGAGCCCGCACCGCCGCCTCCGTCCGTTGCTGCGCTGGTCGAGCGATTTCTGCGCGAGTACTCGCGAGCCAAGATCAAAGACCTTGAAAAATATCGCGTGTATGCGCGAACGGCGCTGCGGCGTGCGCTGCCGCTTCTCGGCACGCTGCGCGCCGATCTGGTGCAGCCCCTCGACATCGAGCGCTTGCGTCAATCGCTGGGCAAGACCTGCGCAGCAAGCAGCGTGCGCGTGACGCTCGACTTCCTGCACACGGTCTATTCGTGGGCGCAGAAGGCGGGCATCGTCGACAAGAACCCGCTTTCGCGCATCGAAAAGCCGGCCAGCACAGCCTCGCTGGACTTCCTTCACAAAGACGAAGTGCAGGCGCTGCTGGACGAATGCGAGCGGCGAACGGAAGCCGGCGGCCTCGCGGATCACATGCGCTATGCCTGCATTCTGACCGCGCTTCACACGGGTCTGCGGCGCGGTGAGCTATTCGGTCTGCGCTGGCTGGATATCGATCTGCATGCGCGTCGCATCACCGTTGCGCGCAGCTATGGCGGAACGCCAAAGAGCGGCAAAGCGCGCCATCTTCGTCTGCCCGACAGCGTCGCGCCGGTCCTTGCTGCATGGCTGCGCGTGTGTCCGCGCACCAGTGCGGGGCTGGTCTTCCCCATCGTCTCGGGCACGCCGCGCATGGGAGGCGACTTCGACATGCTGGGCCTGCCAGACCTTCTCGCGGCCGCGGGCTGTCGACCGCACGTGCGACCGTGGCATGCGCTGCGCCATACCTTCGCCAGTCACTTCATCATGTCGGGCGGGAACATCCTGTCGCTGCAGAAGATCCTTGGGCACAGCGACATCAAGATGACGCTGATCTATGCCCACCTGGCACCCGACTTCCTGGGTGAAGAGATGAACCGCATCCGATATCGCTGATGTGACATGGCAGACCGCAGATATGCGGTCCCAAGCGGACGCAATATGAAGGCGGCGTCATCATCATGAAGGCGACGTCATCATCATGAAGGCGGCGTCATCAAGGTCTATAGCCAAGCTCCATTCCGCGAACGAAAAGACTGGCTGATGGACTTCGTCGGCTGCCATCTCAACCAAAAGCTCGACGGAGAACGCGCTGCCGAGCGGCCAATCGACGATGAGGCCTGCGCCCGACTGCGCAAGCTTCCGTGCTGGCTGCCATGACAGCCGGCGACTCGCTGCTAGCTTGACGTACCCTTTGGCTCGCGGTACGTCGCCGAGACGATCGAAGCCACGTGGCGTGCTCCAGCTTCTTCTATCGCCGGATCACGAACAGGCGTTTTGCGCAGCTTGCTTCTCACTGGTCGCGCAAGGCTTCGATCCTGCCGCCAACCAAACACATGCTCATGACTGCCTGTCGCTTGATCTCTGCCACGTTGCATGCAGTGCGCGATGTTCGTCCGCGCAGGCTTTGCACGGTGAGGCTCCTGGTTGCTTTTGCGACGCTGCTTTCACTGTCCGGGGCGCGTGCGAGCCCTGAGCCAGGGTCGTTTGAGCCTGCAAGCGATGTCGATCTCGACGGGCTGATGGCCTTGGTCGAGCACCGTACCGCAGTCTTGCAGAGTGAGCATCTCGCCGTGGAACAGCGGCAAGCCGAGCTGCGGCAGAGCCGACTGATCGAAAACCCCATCTTGGATGCTGGCGTGGGCACGTTGCCGCTGGGCATGACGAATCCTCCTGATTTGCCAAGCCCACTCGCCAGCATTCCGAACTATTCGATCGGGCTTAGCTTGCATCCCGACTTGGTGCGGCGAAACGCGCGCATCGAACGCAGCGAACACTTGCTCGCGGCAGCCCAGGCGCAGCGCCGCTTCGCTGTTCGAACACAAGCGCTGCGCTTGCTGCGCACGCTGGGTGATCTTGCTGTGCTTACGCTGCGGCTTGGCACGGACATGCGGCTTTCAGCCCAAGCCAAGGCCGCGCTGGGCCTGGCGCGCGAGCGTGTGCGCACGGGCTTTGGCCCTCCGCTCGACGCCGATCGCGCTGAGATCGAGTACTTGCGCTTGGAACAGCAGGTCTCTGCGGATCGCGGAGATGTCGTGCAAGCACAGGCCACCTGTTCGGAGCTTCTGGGTCTTGCCTGCCATTCCTTCCCGGATGAAGTGGATGCCCATCACTTCTTGCTGCGCTGGATCGCGCGGGTCGAGGCGAGCCCGATATCCATCGATTCCCGATCGGATCTGCAAGCGCTATCGGCGCAGGTGCAGGCCGCAGCTGCAGAGCACAAGCTGGCCCGCTCGCAGGCGCTGCCCGATCCAACTCTGCGCGTTGGGTACCTATATGACTCGTTTGTCGTATCCGGCAATCAGCAGCACTCGCTGAGCGTGTCGTTGAGTCTGCCGCTGGCGCTAATTGATCATGGGCAAGCGGCTGCTCAGTTCGCGGAAGCACAGGCGCACCGCTTGCAGGAACAGCGACGCCTTACCTTGCGATCGGCGCTCGCTCGCGCTGATGCACTACAGCGCGCTGTGGCCATGCAACGACAACGTCTGCTTGTGCTGCAGCAGCAGGTCGTGCCCCGCAGCCAAGCCATTCTGCGCGATGTGCGTCGTGCCTTTGAAGCGCGAGCCGTGCCATTGACTGATCTCAATCAAGCGCAGCGCGCACTGGATGAGCTCCTGCTGCAGGAGGAGACGGCCCTAAGTGATCTCTTTCGCCTGTGTGTCGACCTGTTGGAGCTGAGTGGAGCCTATGCACAACGCCAACGCTAGTTCGATCTCTTCGCCGGATCAGCGGACAGCCCAGCGCACCAGCCGGCGTGTCTTTGCGCTGGGCTGCTTGGCCGGTGCGGGTGGGGCAACGCTGGCGACGGTATTGCTGCTGCTGCTTCGCGGCCATGGATCTGGGGCCGAGAGCAAGCCGCCATTTGCGCGCAGCCCGACGGACATCACGCTGGCCAAGGGTACCCCGCAGCCGATTCCGTTTGAGACCGAGCCGGTACAGCTTGGCCCCGCGCTGTCACTGCCCCCGGTAACCGCTCGCATCGCAGCACTCGAAGTCAATACGGCCCCAGCGTACGCGCCGCTCGACAGCCGCATCGATCATGTCATCGTCAAGTTGGGCGAAGCGGTCGCTGCGGGTTCGCGCTTGGCACTGCTGCGCAGCGGTGACTTGGCGAGCATGCTGCGCGATCTGCGTGCGGGCAGCGCGTTGGCGCAGACCAAACGCGCGCTGGCTGCTCGCATGCAAGTCTTGGTCGAGGCGCGCGGAGCATCCAGCAATGATCTGTTGGTCGCGCGCAACGACCTGCGCGATGCAGAGCTACAAGCCCGCACAGCCGAGTCGCGCTTGAAGTCGCTGTCGATTGAGCCCCAGGGCGACAACCAGTACTGGCTGTTGGCCGCGCGGGCTGGCGTCGTCACCCAGCTTGAAGCAACACCGGGTCAGCAGGTCGGGCCCAGTCGTGAGCGGCCCGTGGTCACGCTCGCCGACTTGGATACCGTGCTGGTGTTGGCCGATGTACCGCAGCAGGACGCCAGCGCTCTGCATATCGGCGATCCCGTCGATATCCGCGTTCTTGGCGATAACGACAGCATCGGAAGAGGCGTCATCGACAACATCTCGCAGGTGGTCGATCCCGAGCGTCAGACCATCCCCATTCGCATACGCGCACCCAACCCCGATCATCGCTTGCATCCGAACGCATTTGTCGAAGCGCACTTCGGTGCTGGCCCATCGGCGCCGCGCACCATGCTGCTGGTGCCGACGGAAGCTGTGGTCAGCGATGGGCTTGAAGCGGTGGTCTTCGTTCAGACCGAGACCGGGCGTTTCCATCGCACCGAGGTCACTGTGGGGCGGCAGCGCGGCAAGCTGACCGAGATTCGCGCCGGTCTGAAGCCTGGCGATCGCGTTGTGACGCGCGGCGCGCTGCTGCTGCTCAACGCACTGGATCTTGAGGACTAGACCATGCTTGACGCACTGATTCGTGCGGCACTGCGCAGCCGTGTGGCCGTGCTGATCGCGACGCTGATCTGCTTGGGCTGGGGTCTGTACGCATTCCGCGACATGACCATCGAGGCATTCCCGGATCCAACCGACACGCAGGTGAACATCATCTCGATCTATCCCGGTCAACCGGCCGAAGAAGTCGAGCGCCAAGTTTCAATTCCCATCGAGCGCGCCGTCAACGGCACCTTTGGCCTGGCCAAGGTGCGCAGCATCAACTTGTTTGGCTTGTCCTTTGTGACTTTGACGTTTTCCGATGGCGTCGATGTCTTGTTCGCGCGGTCGCAGACCTTGGAACGGCTGCGCTTGGCCGAGCTGCCTGCTGCGGTGACGCCACAGCTCGGCTCGCTGTCGACGCCGATCGGCGAAATTTATCGCTATTCACTGCGCTCGATAAACCAAAAGGGGCAGACGATTCAAGGCGACCCTTTGCTG
>CAZKOY010000272.1:0-4762 GCA_964554495.1 uncultured Myxococcales bacterium | reverse complement strand
TTTTTCCTTCGCTAGTGGACTTCGCCATGGCTGAACCGCCTCGGACGCGCCAAGAACTCTACGAGCGCATTGTCGCCACATCGAAAGACGAAGTCGTCCTGCAAGAGATGATTCGCCTGGGCTTCTGGCCGGCCGCTGGCACGCTGCCGGAAGATCCCGCGGACGAAGTTCGTCGTCGAGCAGAGCTGCAGCGTCAGCTAGAGCGTCTGCACGAGCAGAACCGCCACCTATACAACGAGCAAGCGCTGATCAAAGAGCTGCGCCTGCGCCGCTTGGCAGAGTCGAAGCGCAAGCGACAAGAGACCAAAGAGCGCCGCGAGCGCGAGCGGCTCGCGCGGGCCGAAGCGTGGAAGCAAGAAAAGACGCGCAGCATTGTCTATGTCGGGGAAGGGGTCTCGGCCGGACTGGGAAAGCGGGAAGGCAAGGCCGAGCGCCTCAAAGAACACGGGCTGCCGATCTTTGCAAGCGCTGCGGAGCTGGCGTCTGCGATGAAGATCAGCGTCGGAGCGCTGCGCTTTTTGTGCTTTGCCCGCAAGACGTCGAACGTCTCGCACTACGTCCGCTTTCGCATCCCCAAAAAGAGCGGCGGCGAGCGCTTGATCTCGGCCCCGATGCCGCGCCTCAAGGCAGCGCAGGCCTGGGTGCTGCACGAGATCTTGGAGAAGCTCGCGCTGCACACCGCGGCGCATGGCTTTGTGCGCGGACGATCGATCGTCAGCAATGCGCGCCCGCACGTGGGCCACGCGCTGATCGTCAACGTCGACTTGAAGAACTTCTTTCCAACCGTCGGCTATCCCCGTGTCAAAGGTCTATTTGCTTCGCTGGGATACAGCGAAGAAGTCGCAACGCTTCTGGGCCTGCTTTGTACCGAGCCCGACGTGGAAGAACTGGTTCTGGATGGTCAGCGTTACTTCGTTGCGCTGAGCGAGCGACACCTGCCGCAAGGAGCGCCCACCAGTCCTGCGATCACCAACCTGCTGTGCCGCCGACTCGATCGCCGCCTGCAAAAGATGGCTGATGAGCTGGGCTTTGTGTACACGCGCTATGCCGACGACCTGACGTTTTCAGCCAAAAGCGAAGACGTCGGTCAGGCCGCCGAAGTGCTGCGTCGCTTGCGCAACATCGTCGCGCATGAGGGCTTTGTCGTTCACCCCGAAAAGACGCGCGTGCTGCGCCGCGGTCGACGCCAGGAAGTGACCGGAGTCGTCGTCAACCACAAGCCGGGCGTGCCGCGCGACGTGCTGCATCGCTTTCGCGCGACGCTGTTTCAGATCGAAAAAGATGGGCCCAGCGGAAAGCGCTGGGGTGCTTGCAAGGATGTGCTGGCCTCGATTCGCGGCTTTGCCAGCTATGTCCGCATGGTGGATCCGGCGCGTGGTACACCGCTCTGCGCACGGGTCGATGCCATCCTTGCCAAGTACAGCGGCAAGCCTCCTCCACCTTCGTCGAGCGGAGCCCCCGCGAAAACGTCAGACGCCGCGAAGCCAGCTGCGGTGGGGTCGCTTCCTGCCGCAACCAAGATCGCTGCAGCTGAGCCCAAGACTGCGTCCACCGGAGCCCCGATGGTGAGCGATGCCAAGGAGCCTTCGTCGCCTGCCAGCGACGCCAAGACACCCGCCGGCAAGAAGTGGTGGAAGGTGTTTTAGCGCGCCATGTGATCGGTGGCAGGGTGTCAGTCAGCACGTAGCTCAATGACCACGCGCGTGCCGCCACCGGGGCGATTGAGCAAGCGGATGCGACCGCCTGCCGATTCAATGATCTGCTTGCTGATCGGCAGTCCCAGACCCGTGCCGCGTGTCTTTGTCGAGAAAAACGGATCAAAGACGCGGCGGCGCAGAGCGGTCGGGATGCCGGGGCCAGAATCGGCGATCGTGATCAGCACACCGGGTGGTGCTTCGCCCGAACGAGCCAACGCCGCGCTTTTCGGCTGGGCTGTCGCAAGGTGTCGTCGCTTGCGTACGGCGCACTCGATCAGGCCAGCACTTTCTGATGCGGTATCGGATCCATCTGAAGTGGAACTTGGGCTGCTGCCTGTGACTCTTCCGCTGCGTGCGGCGTCGCAGGCGTTGAGCAAGACGTTCCACAACACCTGCTTGAGCTGATCCGAGTCGATCACCGCGAAGATCGATCCGGCGCTTGTCGCGGCATCGAGCTGAACCTGCAGGCCGGCTGTGCGGCTGCGCAGCAGATCCAGCACCTGCCGCAGCGCCTCGACAACATCGGTGCGCTGGGCAGCGGCGCGTGGGGGACGCGCGAAGCGCAGCACGTTGTTGAGGATGTGATCCAGGCGGCGCACTTCGCTGCAGATGGCAAGAGCCTCGGCGCGCACCGGGCTTGAATCGGGTAGCTCTTCAGCGACCACCTGCGCAGCGGCGCCGATCGACACCATAGGGTTGCGCACCTCGTGCGCGATGCGCGCGGCCATCTCGCCCAGGGCGGACAACCTCTCGGACTGCACCAGGCGCAGGCGCAGGCGATGACGCTCGGCCGCATCGCGACGCAGGTCGGTCAGGTCTTGAATGCGCCACACCGCTCCTTCGGGCGCTCCGTTGTCGTCGCATAGAAGCAGCGCGGAAAGCCTCGCCAGAAAGCGTCGCGGCCTGCCCAGGCCACTTGTGGAGCCTGAGCTTTGGGACTGTGCAAAGCCATGGATGCGGCGCAGCAGGCGTAGCTCGACTTCGGCAAATCCGCGCTGCTGTAGCACATCGGACAGCGCGCGTAGCTGCGTACGGGCGCGCGGAGTCGCCGCAAGATCTAGCCCAACTGAGCCACACAGATCGACGGGCGCAACGCCAAGTACCGTCTGACTGGCATCGTTCGCTTGCTGCACTACGCCGGTCTTGTCGAGCGTCAAGATGGCGTCCCCGATGGATCCCATGACCTTGGCGAGGCGCTGCTTGGCCAGGGCTAGTTCACGCCGCAGGTTGTGCGACCACGTCAGATCTTCGACGGCCACGCAGAACAGCGGCGATCCTGCCGAAGGCATCAGGCCGGCTGTTTGCGTGCTCGGCGCATCCACCGCCGACCCTGGAACGCGGCGCAGCGTGACGCGCAGTGGCTGCGGCAGGGTCAAGTCCGCGATGACGCTAGGCACCGCTGCGGCCAAAGTCAGCGTCACGGTTTCGCCCTGCAGAAGTCGGGTCCCCACCTCGCTGCTACTAAGCAGCGCTTCTGGCGATGCAAGCCCAAGGACGTGATGCAGAAGCTGCCCGTTGCGCGATCCACCGACGCAGGACAGCATCGTCCGCGCCGGATCGAGCGTCGCGAACAGAATGGAGGGAGCGGGCAGGGTGAACTGCCCCAAGCGTTCGAGGCGCTGCGCAGTACCTTGCAGTGACTCGGACTCAAGCTCCGTCCCGACGCGCTCGGCATAGGTCAGAAGCAGCTCGCGCTCTTGTGCGGTAAAGCCCGCTGCGCCGATTCGTTCCACCAACAGCACGCCCAAGGCGCTGGTGCGACCCAGCACGGGCACGACGGCAAACGAGCGCGGGCCGATGATTTCCTCGACAGCATGAATGACCTCGGGGGACAGCGCATAGCCAGCGATCTCTGAGATCTCGGCCGTGCAGAACAGTCGTTCTTCGCGCAGCGCTCGCACGATGTAGCTGTGCGAAAGCGACAGCGGAACTTTCAGGCCGCTGACCGAGAAGCCCAAGGCGTTTTCAACGCTGGGCAGGCTGGTAATGCCGCGCGCAGTGCAGCCGAGCGCGATGACCAGCGACTGCTGATCCTCGTCGATGATCGCCAGGTTGGCGCTGTTGCATTGCAGGGTCTGCGCCAAGCCGTGAAGGATCGGCTCGAACAGCTCGCGGCGAAAGCGGCTGGGCCAGCCGTTGCTGACGGACTCGAAGACCAGCGGACTGCTCACGGCAGAGGGCACAGGCATGCGGGCACCGTACCACGCACGCCGCGCGGTGTTCTGGGCCGGCCTGCGCTGCTGGATCGAGACAGCAGGTGGGGCCCCATGTCCCGGATGGACTGCGGGGTTCTCGTCGCAAGAGGGTCCGCAAGCGCTTGGCATGCGGGCTGCTGTCGGCTCTGGTCATGACGACCCACGCTCTAAAATCACGGTTCTCGCGCATATCTGCCAGCGTTCTGGCTGGTACCACGCTCGCTGGTCTATTGGCTCTGCCGAGCTGCGGTGGGCCCGAGCTGGACTCGTTTGAACCCGTCAATCCCTCGTTCTTTGAAGCGGCGTCGATGCCCGCCTGTCACACGGCGCTCGCCAGCTTTGACGGAACGACGGCCTACTCGAACGGAGCCAACACGGGAACTGGGTACTCATGCGGCGGCGTGGTCTCGTCGGGCTATCAGTACCAGTGCGTCGAGCTGGTCATGCGCCACTTCATGCGCAAGTGGGGCCTGCGCTGGTATGGCAACGCCAAAGATCTTTTGAACAACGCGCCGCGCGCGACGGTGGACGTGTATCGAAACGGCGACTCGGCGCATCCGCCTGTGCCGGGCGACATGGTCGTGTGGGAAAACAGCACGTACGGCCACGTTGCGCTGGTGGTCGCGGTTCGCGCGGGCGCTGTCGACATCATCGAACAAAACGTAAGTGGCAACGGCAAAGCAACGCTGCCTTATGACGGCAGCCGCATCGGCGCTCGCTGGGGAAGCTGGATTCCGACGGGCTGGGCGCATGCCAAAGCCAACACGGGCGGCGGTCCAGGACCAGGCCCCGGCTGGGACTGCAGCAAGTCCGATTACATGGGCAAGCAGTACTGGACCTGTGATGGTAACGCGCGCAAGAAGTGCGAAG
>CAZKOY010000271.1:0-4856 GCA_964554495.1 uncultured Myxococcales bacterium | reverse complement strand
AGATCATGATCGACGCTAAGACGCCGGCTGATGTCGTCGTGAACGGCGGGACGCTAAAGGTTGCGCGAGTGACAGACCCTGTCAACTCGGGAGTTATCACGTCGCAAGTCGCTACCCCTGTGGCTGGAACTAACATTATCAGCCTTGCCTACACAGACGCAGACGGCACCACGCATCTGCTTCTCAACTTGACCTTCGTTATGGGACTTCTTACTGCAGCGACCCCTCCCGGACCAACGTCTGCGCCCGTGCGTGGTCGCATTCAAGACGGCGCTCCGCGGTTCAAGGCTTAGCCATGGCGCTGCAATTGACGGGCTCAGACGTGGCAATGGTCCGCCGCGAGTCTGACGGCAAGTTCGATTGGGGCTGGAGCACGTCGGGACCGAACAAGGGGAACGTCGTGCTCGACAACACCCGGTCACACGCCGTCCTGACTACGCTGGTCAGCCGCAAGCGAGGCACGCGCCCAGGTTCACAAGTGCAGGAGGGCGGGTACTACTACGACCCGCAGAACATCCGCGGCACGCTGCTGTGGACGCTCACGCAGGACCGGCTATCCACGCCATCGTCGGCAGAGGCGTTCGCGCAGGACGGCGGGCAGCAGCTTCTGAACATGAAGCTGATCGCAACTTTCACCGCGCGGGCAATACGTCCAGCGCCGGGCAAACTCAAGATCCAGGTCACCTGGACAAACCCTGACGGCACTCGCAACCCGCCGTTACTTCTACCGGGCTAGTGAATGGCAATCACTGTCTACACCGAGCAGCAACTTTATGATGCTGCGCTCGGATACTTTCGTCTTTCGTTTCCGACGCAAGACCTAAGTGACCGCGGAATGTTCGGGTTGCTGGCGCGTGCGTTTGCGCGCCTTTTTTCGCTGGCTCAGCAGGAGATCCTACAGGTCAACTACGACGCCATCCCTGCCTATCAGCAGGACGCAGACGGCAACGTGCGCAGCCGCACGTCGAGCAGCGCGCTTGACGAATGGGCGTTCGTGTTCGGACTGCCTAGCGGCGTCGCGGGTATCTGGGGACGGCGCGGCGCAACCATCAGCACCGGGGGAAGCGGCACGCCGACGGGAGTCGCGGCGACGCTGATTCCCTCAGGTTCTACGCTCGCCGATCCAACAGGGCAGATCTTCGTCGAGACCACCGCAGCCGTCACGCTCAACGGTCCGCCGAATACCAACACGGTGCCGCTGGTCAGCACGGCCACAGGCGTTGCGGCGAACCTGCCAGCAGGCACGGTGCTTACGTGGCAGCCATCAATCGCGAACATCGACCCCACAATGACGCTGACCGATGCCCTGGTCGGCGCCGAAGACATCGAAAGCGACGTAGACCTGCTTGCGCGCATCCTGCGGCGCATCCAACTCCCACCCCGCGGCGGCACAGCGAACGACTATCGCAACTGGACGGAAGAGGCGACCAACCTTACGACCGGGGCAAGTCTTGGAATCGAGCGCGGCTATGTCTACCCTCTGCGCAGCGGACTAGGTACTGTTGATGTCGTGCCTCTGCAGAACGGCAGCGGCAGCGGTCGAATCCCTGGCGGCGCGACGTTGGTTCTTCTGCTTGCGTATTTGAACAGCAAGCGCCCTGTTACCGCGACCGTAAACGTCGTTGCCGCCCTTGCCGTGGCTCTTCGTCTACGTGTGCGCGTGCGGCCATCGCCGGCAAAGGGCGGAACGTACCTGTACGACTGGAACGATGCCGGGCTTGCGACCGCCATTACGAACCCGAACAGCACAAACAAAACGATCGAATGCGCCGCCCCCGCAGCGCTTAAGGCGGCGGTCGATGCAGGACAGCAGCCGCGCATTCAGATCATCAACAGTTTCTCCGGGGCGGGTCCGCTGCCGTTTCAAGCGCGCGTAGTGTCCTATGTCGCTGGTGCGCCTGACGTGCTGACTCTGGATTCATTCCCCGCTGTCGGACCCGTGGGCGGCACTGACTACTTTTGGGCGGGCGGCGGCGTCGTAGACCTCGTCGCTTCGCGGTTGCTGACCTACGTGGACAGCGTTGGACCCTCGCGGCAGTCCGGGTACGCCGACACGCTCGACGCATGGGAGGCGGACATTACGCTTGCTCGTGTGGCGGACGTGGTCATGGAAACCAAAGACAGCGACGGCACGCGCATGATCCTTGATATCCCGCGGCTGTCTACAAACGGCATCACCATCGCCGTCGGGTCCGGGGCATTTGCGCCGAACTCATACACCCCGCGCGATGTCGGGTCGGGCATCGAGCTGGCCACCCTACGCAGCGGCGGCGGGCTGGAAATCGTGCAGGCGACGTAATGACCCGCGAAGAGATACGCCGACTGCTGATCTCGCTTTTGCCCGACGGCAGCGAAGATTTGTACGCGCTCGGTACGGACTCCTATATCGGCGGCACCATCAACGCGCTTGCGGGCGTGTTCAAAGAGACGCTGACCGACCGCCTGGATCAACTTCGTCTTGAGGTCAACCCGTCCACGGTCGAAGAGTCCATCCCCGACTGGGAAGGCGCAACGGGGCTCACGCACAGCGTACTTGCGCTGTTTGGCACCGACGCCCAGCGGCGCAATGCGATCTTGTCGATTCTTCGCGAACACGGCGCGTTCAGCCTTGACGACATCCGCGCGGCAGTGCAGCCCTACTTAAACTACGCGGACCCGTCGCAGATCGAGATCGTCGAACCAGACCGCGCAGCGCAGCAAGCGGCGCACACCTACGCGGACGCTACGCCGTACACCGCGACGTTTCCCTTCAACTCCGCTAGCCGGTCTATCTCGGTCGCCGATGACCCGCGCGTATCCCCTGCGGGTGCTATCGTCAATCTGAACCTGACCGGGCTACTGGACGAAGTGCGCTTCCGGCTGACGGCGCCCGACGGCTACGTCAAAAACTGGCTGCCGGGCTTCCTGGGCAGCGGCAGCGTGACGACGGAAACCTTTACGTTGTTCGCGCCTGAGATGGCAGGGCGGCGCATCCTTGGACCCTGGACGCTGACTGTAACCGCAGGCGGCACGACGGATGCCACGATCCATAGTTGGAACATCTTTGTCGAGGGGCTGGGCGTAAACTACGACGCAGCCACGCCACCGAATCGCATTGGCGAGGGGCTAGGCGCGGCGCTGTTCGAGTTTCTGGTCCTTGCAGACCCTGCGCTACTCGGCACGGGCTACGACTTCGAAGGCGCGTTCAAGGCAATTCAGCGCGTCAAACCGGCACACGTCCTCGGCAGCATCGTGGTCAAAAACACGGTGATGGGTGGCGGTCTGCTGGCGATTCCGGATAAGCCGACGACGCTTCCGAGTCGGTCGATTCCGGCTTAGCGGTCAACGCCGCTATCTGCGCGCGCAAGTCGTTGTTTTCGCACTGTAGCCGGTCCGCCTCTCGGGTCGCTTCATCGCGCGCGACTTTGGCGCGGTCGTAGCCGGTTTCCCAGTCGCGCACGGTCTGCAGGAAGTCCTGCAACCCCTGCGCAAGGTCCATGTGTTCCCGAATAAGGCTTTCAAGCGTGGTGTGGAGCATGAGCAGATAATGACCCCACAAGAGAACTACAGCAACGCTCTGGTTGCGTTCCGGCAGGCGTCGCACGGGTTTGCGGATGCCGCGCGGAACCTCAACCGCGCGGCGCAGGAACTCGACCCCAAGGGCTTACAGGCGGATGACCCGGCAGCCCTCGCGGTCTTTCAGCAGTGCGCGCACGAACTACAGGGACTCGCCGCGTTCGTTCCTGGGATTCGGCAGTTGCTCGCGGTCGGCTGCGGGGCGGTGAAGTAATGGCTTGGCCCTATACCGCACTCACGACCTACACCGCCAACACAGCGCCCGCGATCAAGGCGTTTGATCTGAACTCGTTTCAGAGCGGCATCAGCGGCATCGTCGCCGGAACGTACAACCTGCAGGGCGTAACATTGACCACGGGCACGCCGGGGGCGGTAGTCACCGCAGTTAACGGCTCATTAATTGCCGCGCGTACTCTGTTCGGCACTGGCGTCCCTGGGAATACCGTGCGGCCGGGTGAATATCCGAGAGATAGCGCGATTGCCGGAATGGGACACATCGACGGCGCCGGGGCCACTCTGCGTGCAGGTTTTGGCATAGATGCAATTCAGCGGCTCGGCGCAGGAGATTATCGAATCACGTTTAATCGTGTACCCACGGGACCGTCCGCAAACAACGGAATTGTCTCAGTTTCCATGAAGTACAGCGCCGACGCGATTTGGCCCAGGTGGGCGAAGTCGCTGGATGGCGCTAACCGCTTTCGCGTCGATGTCACTTATCCGCTGGCCGTAGATATGGACTTCGACATCATCGCCTGGGTGTTCTAATGCCGTGCGTGATCACTGACCTCTACCAGTACTACGACAACACGCTGACATCGGTTCCATTGACGAGTCAGACAATCCTGGCGATTCCGTCGGCGGACTACATGCGGATTCCGGTCTCTGCTGTGCCTCGCATCCTGGGTGTCAACCCGGACATCACAAACACTGCGCTCCGGTTCGGCATCGTCGCGACGACCGACAACACGGGCGAGTTTAGTTTCACGCTGCCCTATGCCGCGGACACGCTGCCGGATTCGCCGCTGCAGAAATGGACGATCCTGTTTCCAGACGGTCGCATGGTGTCGGGCGCTGTGCCATCCGTCGCGGGTCCGCTGACAATCAATGACCTAATCGCGAGTTACGATTGGGCGTGGTCCGCGTCGGTTCACGTGGCGCCGGTCACGCAGGGACAACTAGCGCGCGGGTCTGCGACCATCACCGCCGACACTACGGCAAGCGTGGTGTTTGTCGCGCCGTTCGCATCAACCTCGTACGTCATCAAGCTCACTTGCAGCGTGGACAGCGTCACGGGCGACACA
>CAZKOY010000270.1:0-4871 GCA_964554495.1 uncultured Myxococcales bacterium | reverse complement strand
GAGTGGGGGGGGATCACTCGGCCCTCGCCTTGCCCAGAGGCCAAGCCCTCGTGGCGGGAACAGCAGCAGGAAGCGGGGTGGCCGCCCAGCGCAAGCGCCTAGCGAAAATGAATCACGTCATCATCGTTGCTGCATAGCGTGCTTCACGCGTACCGAATTAACTCCACATTCCTAGACGGGCGCGCCGTCGGAGGTTCGGCTGGGAGCTTCCCAAGTTCGGATCAACGATGGGCACACCAGGGAACTGCGCTATCCAAGCTTGATGATGACATCGGAGGGAGTGAATGGATCTTCGAATCCTTCGAACGCCGGGCGCAGTTCCTTGCTCTCTTGCCCTTTGGGAAAGAACTGCCGCACCGAAACCGGCACGCAGGTCTGGAAGCGACCATGCCTTTTGTGGGTGTACTGCACGACGTAATTGAGCTGGCGATAGAATTTCCAGCCGCCCTTGTTGACGCCGAAGATGCAGCCATAACCGGTGGAGAAGGTCAGCGTCATGCCGGCCGTCTTCGCCTTGTCCTTCATCCTCGCAAGGAAGGGCGTGTAGATTTCCTTGCCGTGCTTGCCCTCTTCCATGTAGTGCTCTTTGTTCGTCTCGCCGATGTCTTTGTCGTCGAGCGTCTCGGGCACCAGCTTGCTTAGGAGGACGCGCCAAAACATCGGGGCATCCTTCGACTTCGCCGCCCCCACAAGCATCTTCTCAAGCGCAGCTTGCGGATCATCGCCCTGCACCGCCGGGTAGACCTTGGCGTCGATCATGCCATCGATGCCAGCGTGAAACACGGTCGGATTCGCCGGACTCCCGACGACGAATACCGAGCAACCGGCAACCGCCGCGGTGAAAAAGATCTTGGGGCTGCCAGCCACGTCAGTGCCAACGATCTTGCTGCTCATCCAGGGCAGAAACTGGATCTCCGTGTCGCCGTTCTTTTTGGACAGCAAGTACGAGCCCTTCTCGTTTCCGGGGTTTGGCAAGAGCGACAGCTTCTGCTTACGCAGTCCCTTATCGAGTTCGATGAACTCGAGCTTGCCGTCGTTCTTTTGAGAGGGAATGAGATCGCCGCCATGATAGGGGGCGACCGAGTACTCGGTCATGAACGTCAGGGTGTCGGTCGCGAAGTCGGCTTTGGTCGTGCTCCTGGGCATCTTCGGAACTCCTGTCAGAAATCGACGGTGACCCAGTCGTCCGTGCACGCCGAATGCCACCTGAAAACAATCCCCAAAGGACGCCGACCGCGCCCCTGCGCTGACCCACACCGACGGCACCGCCAGTTCGTTCGCGCGCTCTTTGTAGCGTGCGCAGCGTGTGCGCCCATGCGCGCACCATGCGCGCACCATGCACGTAACCGAGCAAATGGATGTCTTTGGTGCGCGTGACTCCAGGCTGCCCGCGATAAAATCCCAGGGGCATCCCCCATGAAGGACGACGACGACGTACTCAACTTTCGGCCCGTCTCGGCCGAGACCCTGTGGCGACTGGCGGCGCCGCTGCGGGCCTATCACCGGCCGGTGTTTTTCGGGCTGGAAAACATCGACCCCCGGCGGCCCAGCCTGCTGGTTGGCAACCACACCATCTTTGGCATCCTCGACATCCCGCATCTGGGCACCGCCATCTATCGCGAGCGCGGCGTCCTGGTGCGGAGTCTGGGCGATCGCGTGCACTTCCAGATCCCGGGCTGGGGCGATCTGCTCAAGCGCGTGGGAGCCGTAGTGGGTACCCGCGAAAACTGCGCCCGGCTCATGGATGCCGGAGCGCATGTCCTGGTCTTTCCCGGCGGTGGCCGCGAGGTCGCCAAGCGCCGCGGCGAAGCCTACAAGCTGATTTGGAAAGAGCGCACCGGCTTCGCTCGCATGGCGATTCAGCACGGCTATCCGATCACCCCCTTTGCCTCCGTGGGGCCGGAGGAGTGCTTCGACATCGTCGTGGACGCCAATGACGTGCTGCAGTCCCCGCTGGGGAAATTTCTTGAGCGCACCGGCATCACGCAAAAGTTTCTGCGCGGTGGCGAGGCGATCTTCCCGATGGCACGAGGCCTCGGCTTCACCATGATCCCGCGCCCCGAGCGATTCTACTTCTGGGTCGGGGAGCCAATCGAGACCGGGCGCTTCGCCGGCGGGCACGAGGACCCCGAAGTCCTCTTCGCGCTCCGCGAAGAGGTCCGCCAAGCAGTCGAGACCGGCATCGAAAAACTCAAAGCCACCCGCGCCCAGGATCCCGAGCGGACCCTACTCGGAAACCTCCTCAGAACACGCCGCAGCGGTTCCCCCTAACGGCGAAGACGGCTCTGGCTGGATTGACGTCGCACTTCGGCACAGCAAACCGCACATCCAGGCAACCACAGCCCCGCAGCCGCAATGGTGCCTAGGGGACGCTATAAATCAATACAACGACCTCCCCAGGAGGTCTCACATGGCAACGGAACGGAAGATAACAGGTAACCGCCCGCCCCAGCACACCTTGACGCGCTGCGCGTAAGCGTGGCTGCGGGAGGGCTAGCCGGGGTGGGTCGCTTGCCAGGAAAGGGGTAGGAGGTCGTCGAGGCGGGAGTGGAGCCAGCCTTGGCTGAGCTTGTGGAGGACGTCGCGGAGGTAGTGCCAGGGGTCGCGCAGGCCGGCTTGTTCGGCGCTGCCGACGAGGGTGTAGAGGATGGCGAGGCGGCGGGCGCCGTCGTCGCTGCCGGCGAAGAGCCAGTTCTTGCGACCGATGGCCACGGGGCGTAGCGTGCGCTCGGTGTGGTTGTTGTCGATGCGCTGGGCGCCGTCGTGGACAAACACGGTCAGCGTCGGCCACTGCCGCAGCGCATAGGTGATGGCTTGGCCGAGCGGGGTTTTGGGCGGCGCCTGTGCGCCGAGGCGCTGGAGCTCGTCGTGCAGACGCTGCATGAGCGGCTGCGACTCGGCTTGGCGGCGGCGCTGTCGTTCGGCGGCGTCGCAGCCATCGTGTTTCGCGCGGCGCTCGATGGCGTAGAGCCGCTGGATGACTCGCAGCGGTCCGGCGGCGCGCAGGTCGCCCGCTTGATAGGCGACGTGGAATTTCCGGCGCGCGTGCGCTAGGCAGCCGGCGCGCGTCGGCGCGGATTCCTTTTTGTACAGCGCATTGACTCCGGAATACCCATCGCTCTGCAGCGTGCCGACGTAGTCCGAGAGCAGCGTCTGAATCGGACCGCCGCTCCAGGTCGGCGTGTACTCATAGAAGACCAGCGGTGCGTCGCTGACAAACGACCACAGGTGGCCGCGCTTGACTCCGTTTGGATGCGCGGGATCGAGCACGCGAATCGGCGTGTCATCGAAGCTGAGGTGCGTGCTTTGCAGACCCTGCTCGCGCAGGCGTCGCGCAATCGGCGCCAGCACATCGGCCGTTCCCGCCAGCCAGTCCCCCAGCGTCGAGGGCGAAAGAGGCACGCCGAAGCGCTCGCTGAAGATGCGGCTCTGCCGATCCAGCGGGCAGCTGTCTTTGATTTTTCGCACCACGACTTCAGCCAAGAGTCCCGCGCCCGGCATCGCCTGCGGCAGCACGCGCGACGGCCCCGGGCCCATCACCACGCCGCTCTCGCAGTCGCGGCACGCGTACTTGCGGCGCTCGGTCACCTCGACGCGGAATCCGCCCGGCTCCCACTCCAGCACTTCGCTCGACTCACTTCCGATCAGGTGCTTGGCGTGACCGCAGCCGCTGCACATGCGCTGCGCTTCCGACGGCTCGCTGAGGATCGTCACGCGCGGAATGTGCGCCGGGATCTGTCGCGTCTTCTTTCGCGCCAGCCGACGCGCGGGGGCCGGAGGCTCGGAGTCCCCGTCGCCATCCGCCCGCGCATTTTCATCGGCGGCCGGCGGTAACGCGGCCTGCGGCGAGGACTCCCCCAGCGCCAGAGCGAGCTGCGCCTTGCTGAGCCGCTCGCTCTGACGCCCCCACTGCGCCTGCGCCATTCGCGCGACGCGCTGCTCCAGCTGCTCGACCCGCGCCGCCAGCGCCTCGACCAGGTCGAGCAGCAGGTCCACCGTCTCCGCCGCTTCCCCAGCTGCGACCCGCTGCTGACAGTGAGCGCGCAGGCCCCGCACATCCAGCGGAGCTTTGCGCGACGGGCCGAACAGGGTCAGAGGAGTGCGCGACATCGACTTCCGAGAACACTCCTAAATCACTCCTTTTTCCCCGCGCAATCGCTTTCGTGCATGAGCTCGTGTCGATTTCTATAGAGGGCTCTGCATTGCCTCAGACCTTGGCGTCCAGCGCGGTCGCCGCCGCACGCCCAACAGGTCGATGCCCTCCAGACACAGCGACAGCTCCGCCGCTTCGATCGTCGCGGTCTGTGCACCGTCGAGCCAGCTCGCGGGAAGACGGAATCGTCCGCGCTCCAGCCGCTTGGCCCACAGCACATAGCCGCTGCGATCCCAAAACAGAATCCGTACCTGATCGCGTCGGCGATTGAAGAACACGAACAGATGCCCGCTCAACGGGTCGAGCCGCAGCTGTGTCTGCACATACAGGCTCAGGCCATTGAAGCCCTTGCGGACATCCACCGGCTGCGGCGCGACGTACAGATGCACCGACGGCGGCAACGTCAGCACGGACGCACCCTCGCGGACAGCAGCGCCCGCACCCACGACTCCGGAGCATGCGACCACAACCGAATGCACTCCCCGCCCGCCGACACGAACTCCGCACAGGGCGGCTCGCTCCCACGCGACTCCGGCGAGGGCACCACCTGCAGCGGCACAAACGGCGAAGGCAGCGTCACCGAGCGCTCCGCGTCCTTCGAGGCGCTCGTCACCGGCCGCTGCGCACGATACAGATGCCGCCACCGGTACAGTCGCCACGGCTTGATGCCCAGCCGCTTGCAGAACCGCACGATCGAAAGTCCACTCCGCCGCTGCGC
>CAZKOY010000269.1:0-4877 GCA_964554495.1 uncultured Myxococcales bacterium | reverse complement strand
CCGAGAGCACCGAGAGCACCGAGAGCACCGAGAGCACCGAGAGCACCGAGAGCACCGAGAGCACAGGACGCTAGCCAGTGACGCTGCGTCGACGTACGTTTCTGCTGGTCATCGCTGCCGTGTGGGGCGTGTTGGTGTTGGCGCTGGGCAGCATTGATCAGCTCGTGGATGCAGCGCTGCGGCGACAGCTTGATGGGGCGCTCTTGGCGCACGCGCGTACCGAGGCAGCATCCTGCTTCGATCGCCCTGGCGGCGCAGCGCACGTTCACGAGCGACAGATCGATGCCAGTTCGGGGGCGCTGACCAAGTATGCCGCCATCTACGATCTCGGAAGCGGGGCGCTCCTAGTCAAGACGCAGACGTTTGTGCAGCCGCCACCACTGGCTGCGCAGGCTCAGCAGGCCGCGGCAGCGGGACGTGAATACTTTGTACATCTGCGCATTCAGACGGACGAACGCGGTAATTTCCGAGCTGCGCGTGGCATCTATGTGCCGGCCCCCGAGCCGGTGGCCCCGCGGGCCGTGCTGCTGCTCGCTGTGCCGGATGAAACGGTCTCCCAGGTGCGGGCGCAGATTCGCAGTGCTGCCGTCATCACCGCGCTCCTGGGGCTGTTGTTGTCGTTTGCGGTGGCGCAGGTGCTGGCACGACGCTTGACCCGCGGAACCGAAGCCATCGCGCGCGCGGCTCGTCGCGTGGCAAGTGGCGATCTATCGGTACACGTCGATGTCGCCATACGCGACCAAGAGATCATCGACCTTGAGCACGATCTCAACGACATGATCGAGCGCTTGTCGCGCCTGCTCGCTGCCCAGCGGCGCTTTACTTCCGACGCTGCGCACGAGCTGCGCTCGCCGCTCACTGCCTTGCGCGGCCAGATCGAGGTCGCACTGCGTCGTCCACGCAGCGCGGACGAGTATCACGCTTGTCTTACGAGCTGTCTGGAAGATGTGAAGCGCTTGATCGCTGTCGCCGAAGATCTTTTGGCGCTAGCGCGACTGGAGGGACGACCCCATCGCGGCAGCGCACAGGTCGATTTACTGCAAGTGATCCGCGAAACACTGCTGCAGCAAGAGGTGGCGGCGCAAGCGGCCGGCGTTGTACTGCAACACCGCGAAGGATCAGCGCTGACGATGCAAGGCGATGCGCTGCAGATCTCGCGTCTGATCCGCAACCTGCTAGAGAACGCCATCCGTGTCTCGCCACCAGCGCAAGCGATCGAAGTCGCGATGGAAGAGCTGGGAGACAAGCTGCTGCTCCGCGTGCTGGATCGCGGACCCGGCGTACCTCCCGAGCTACAAGCGCAGATCTTCGAACCGCTGATGCGCATTGACACCGGACGGTCGCGCGCGCATGGCGGTACCGGCTTGGGTTTGTCGATTGCGCGCGAGATTGCCCGTGTCCATGGTGGCGAATTGCGCTATCGCGATCGTCCAGGGGGCGGTGCCATCTTCGAAGCTGAGCTTCAGCGCGACGAGCGCTGAGCTAGAGCGAGCGTAGGAAAGCCAAGAGCGCTTCCTGTTCGTCTGGCGGGAGTGCGGTGAAGCGATCCTTGCTGCGCTGTGCTTCGCCACCATGCAGCATGATGGCATCAAGCAGCGTGCGCGCTCGCCCATCATGCAAGTAATATGCGTGTCCACCAAGCAGGTTTGGCACGATGCCAAGTCCCCATAGCGGTGTCGTGCGCCACTCAAAGCCCGTGGCTTCACCTTCTGGGTAGTAGTCGGCGAGCGCCGATCCCATGTCGTGCAAGAGGAGGTCGGAGTAGAGCCCAACGTCCTGATCGCGTAAGACCTCCAGCGAACTGGCACCGCTGCGCAGCGTAGGAATGTGGCACGCAGCGCAGCCGACTTCGGAGAACAGACGCTCGCCCCTTTGCACGCTCGGATCGGCGCGGTTTCGTCGCCGCGGAGCGCGCAGCGTGCGCAGATAGAACACCACGCTGCTAACCGTGCTGGCCGAGACTTCGGGATCGGCGATAGCATCCCCGGTCGCCTGGCCAACCTGCGGGTTGAACAGATCCTGCATGAGCTGTTCGCTAGTGATGCCCATGTCTTGTTGATAGGCCCCGACTGTCTGTTGCTGCAAATCGATCGCCGTGGCTTTACGACCAAAGCGCGCCAAGCGCATGCAGCCCTGCGCGGTCAGCTTGCAGCCTGGACAGACGCAGTTATCCGGCACGTCTAGAAAATGGGGCACTCGTATGTAGTTTGCACGGCCACTGATTCCGTCTCCGTTCAGATCCATAGGGTCAGCGTTCTTCAATATCTCCTCGTCGCTGATCGCCTCGATGTAGCCGAGCCCGACGACCACTGGTCCTGAGCGGAGCGACGTTGCGACGCCGGCTGGCAGCACTTCAGCGACGTAGCCAGGGATGGCGCGATCTTGTAGCTGCGCACCGCCTAGCTCGACGAGATAGTCAAATCGTGTGGCATCGCTGGCATCCCCGCGACCAAAGCGTGTCAGGTTGAGCGAAGGAGGTCCCTTGCCATCTCCGGGATGGCAGCTATCACACGAGGGTGCGTTGAATACTGGACCCAGACCGGTGGCCGCCGAGAACAGCTCACCGAATGCCTGATCGCCGTGAGCGAAGCTGCGCAACTGCGCACCGGTGAGCCCTTCGATCGGCCCCTCCAAAATCTCATCGTCGCTGGGCAGGGGACCCAAGAGCGCGTCGCAGCCGGTCCCGCAGAGTCCCGAAAGGACCGCAAGCATCCAATAGAGCGTGAGCGTTTTGCACATCCTGCATCTCCGTGTTCACTGAGGTTTGCGCCGAGATCTAGAAGTAGCTGGCCATGCCAAGCTGCACACCACCGCCGCGGATCGGGTTGCCCAGCGCATCGCTGATCCACTCGTGGTAGTAGCCGATGCGCAGCGAGGTCGTTGGCGCGGGACGAAAAGACAGACCAAGGCTCAGCCGCGTTGTCTCATCGCCGCTGGCCTCGCCGCTGGCTTGCTGCCCGCGGTGCAGATCCACCCAGTCCAGGCGTACCACTGCTAGCAGCGAGGCGCGCGAGAACATGAAGATGGGCCGCGAGAATATCGTCCCCAGCGCTTCATAGTAAAAGCCAAGCTGCTCGGTGGTGTGACGCGCGGTGAGCGTCGGCGGTAGATCGATGCGCGCATAGGCCAGTTCGCCACGCACGGTGAGCGGCCCCAGGCTCGACTCCACATCCCAGGCCAAGATGTGCAGCCAGCGCGGATCGTCAACGACAAGTCCATCGATCTGCAGTGTGTTGTAGATGCTGGAATAAAACGATAGCGCGGTCTCCAGGCGAAACAGCTTGCGCGGCGGCAGGGCATAGCCGATACGACCACTGAACGCGGGAAGACCATTGTTGTCGCGCTCGAAGCGATTTCCCTGCTTGCCGCCCGACAAGCGCGTGCCTTCCGCAGCAATGACGCCGTCGGTCAGTCCGTTCACGACGTAGGCTTCATAGGTCAGCTTGTGACCCCCGGGATAGAAGATACCGAACAGACCACCACCGACCTCGGACAGCGTCGATGGGATGATCCGCGTCGAGACCAGCGGCCGATCCACGATGTCATAGAGCGGCGCGTCGTGCGCGAGGTTGAACTTGCCGATGGGGACCAAGATCACACCGCCGCGCAGGTTCAGCGTGTGGTGCAAGAGCACGTCAAGCGCTGCGGTCTCTAAGCCAATCGTTTGCGTGCCGTGCTCGAACTCCAGCTCGGAAGTTAGGCGCAGACGGTCGGCGATCTTGGAGGTCAGGAAGATATTGAAGCGACGCGCCTCGGCAGAAAATCCGTCCGAGATGCCGACCTGCTGCAGATAGCTGCCGACCAGTTCGAAGTAGCCACCGATAGCTACGTCGGTGCTGGCCGAGCCGAGCCGCAAGAGATAGGGGCGGTCGTAGATGCCGCCGCGGACCATCGGCTCGTCGCGTACCGTGTTCTGCATCGGAGCTGCGGCTTTGCCGAGGGGAATGTCAAAGCGCGCTTTGTCGGCTCCATAAGTCGTGACTTCGCGCTCGGCAGGTGGCGAGTCGGCAGGTACAGTCGCCGCGGGTGCGGTCCCAAGCGAAGGCGCAGCGCTGGTCAGTGGGGACGTGGGGATCTCTTGGGCAGCGGCGGTTCCGATGCACAGCAAGAGTGCTGCAATCCCAAATCCCCTCATCGACCTTCTCCGTTGAGCAGGATGGAGAGCCCGGTCGCTTCCATACGCACCGGCAGGCTGGGCAGCGGTCGCTCAGCCGGACCTTCTAGCACCTCGCCGCTCAGATCGAAACGCGAGCCATGGCACGGGCAGTCATAGCCCTGCGGCTGCGCCGACAGCTCGCAGCTACGATGTGTACACAGCGCCAGCACTGCCGAGTAGCTGCTGTCTTGCTTGCGCAGCGCGATGGCCCCCGGCACGCCTTCGGCCCGCACGAACAGCACATCGGCGACGCTCTTCAGTCCGGCAAGTGGCTCAGCCGGCACCGCGACGCGACCCCTGTACACCGGCCCGGCCGTGAAGTACGCCTGACGCAGACAGGCAGGCAGCGTCGGCAGCAGCAGCAGCGTCGACAGCGTGTCGCGCCGCGAGGGCGATCGCGACGCTGAACTATGTTTTATGAATTCATAATCATGAACTTTCATTCATGATTCATACATCAGAAAACAGTAGCCTCGGGTCAAGATTAGATTCGCATCGGCCGCGCCCAATCTCGCACTCCGCCTGCAGAAGGTGCAGTGTCTGAACAAGGAGCAGGTTCAAGGTCACAAAGCCCCCCACCGGCTACGCCGCGTTCTTCATCGAACTGGCATTCCCAGCGACCTATCGATCCCGCACAAGCTCTCGACCCAAGTGCGAGTCATCCCTGACACGCGTCCCTTCGCCGGCATCGATCCCAAGACTGCGAAGCTGGAAGGAACCT
>CAZKOY010000268.1:0-4884 GCA_964554495.1 uncultured Myxococcales bacterium | reverse complement strand
GCCACTTCTACGTCTTCAAGCCACCGCGCCCGCTGTCCGAGATCGACGCCGACCTTAAGACCGTCACTGACCGCATCCTGACCCTGATCGCCGGACTGTCCCAATGAGCTTCCCCCGTTACCCCAAATACAAGGACAGCGGAGTGGAGTGGATCGGATTAGTGCCGGAGCATTGGGACGTTGGTCAGAGCCGAAGACTTTTTGCGCTTCGGAATGAGCGTGCCCTCCCAGATGACAAGCAGCTCACTGCGTCGCAAGAGCATGGAGTCATTTACCAGGAGGACTTCATCCGACTGGAGGGACGACGAGTCGTCGAAGTGATCAAGGGCGCAGACATTTTGAAACATGTCGAGCCGAACGACTTTGTGATCAGCATGAGGAGCTTCCAGGGGGGGATCGAGTGGTGCCGCCGACGTGGCTGCATCAGCTCTGCATATGTCATGCTGATTCCGAGCAGCAACGTCTTCTGTCCGTTCTTCGCGTACCTTCTCAAAAGCAAGTCATACGTTCAGGCTCTGCAGACGACTACCAACCTGGTTAGAGACGGCCAAGCTCTCAGATATGACAACTTCGCGCAGGTGCCCCTGCCTGTTGTTCCAATTGATGAACAAACCGCCATCGCCGCATTCCTCGACCGCGAGACTGCAAAGATCGACGCGCTGGTGGCGGAGCAGGAGCGTCTGATCGAGCTTCTGAAAGAGAAGCGCCAAGCCGTCATCTCGCACGCCGTCACCAAGGGCCTGAACCCCGACGCACCGATGAAGGACTCAGGAGTCGAGTGGTTGGGGGAGATTCCGGCGCATTGGGTTCCAATGCAAGTCGGTCGAGTGTGCCGCGACATTGGTGATGGTCCCCATTTTTCACCTCGTTACGTTGACGAAGGCGTCTTGTTCGTTTCGGCTCGCAACGTCAGGGCTGATCGTTGGGCCCTAGAGGACGTGAAATACATTTCTGAAGAGGATTGTGAGGAGTTTGATAGGCGCATCATTCCTGAGCGAGGAGACGTGCTGTACACCAAGGGCGGAACGACAGGCATTGCTCGGGTTGTAGACTTGGAGCAACGCTTCCAGGTTTGGGTACATGTCGCCGTCCTAAAGATCAAACCCGAAACCACGAGCCCACATTACATAGCTTACGCGCTAAACAGTAATGGCTGTTACGAGCAGTCTCAGTTACTGACGCGCGGAGCCACCAATAACGACCTCGGGCTTACACGCATCGTGAAAATCTGGTTTGCGCTACCGCCGCTGGCAGAGCAACGCATCATCGTGAAATTCTTGGCGAGCCAAACGGCACGACTCGACGCTCTCATTAACGAAGCGCATCGGGCGATTGAGTTGTTGCAGGAGCGGCGTACTGCGCTGATCTCGGCGGCGGTGACGGGGCAGATCGATGTCCGCGACGTGGAACGGAGGGCGGCATGAGCACGCACAAGGAGATCCACTTCGAGGACGAGATCTGTCAGTACCTCGGGGCGCACGGCTGGATCTACTCCGCGGGCGATGCGGCGGACTATGATCGCGCGCGCGCGCTGTTTCCCGGCGATGTCCTGGCGTGGGTGCGGGACTCGCAGCCCAAGGAATGGCAGGCGCTGACCAAGAACCTCGGTAGCAAGGCGGGCGAGACGCTGCTGAACCGCCTGCGCGATCAGCTAGACCAGCGCGGCACGCTGGATGTCCTGCGTACCGGCATTGAGCTTCTGGGTCTGAAGCAGCCGCTGAAGCTTGTCGAGTTCAAGCCGGCGCTGGCCATCAACGCCGACATCGTCGCGCGCTATCACCAGAACCGGCTGCGCGTCGTGCGGCAGGTGCGCTATTCGCAGCACAGTGAAAACAGCATCGATCTGGTGCTGTTCCTAAACGGCCTGCCCATCGCGACGGTCGAGCTAAAGACCGACTTTACGCAGAGCGTCGGCGATGCCATCGACCAGTACCGCTTTGATCGTCCACCGCACCCCAAAGGCCAGGCGCGGGAGCCGCTGCTGTCGTTCCCCGGCGGCGCGCTGGTCCACTTTGCCGTCAGCAACCGCGAAGTCCACATGACCACGCGGCTGCAAGGACCCCAGACCGAGTTTCTGCCCTTTAACCAGGGCGACGGCGGCGGCGCCGGCAACCCCTTGAACCCGAGCGGCGGACATCGCACGGCGTACCTGTGGGAACAGATCTGGGCGCGCGATAGCTGGCTGGAAATCCTGGGGCGCTACCTCATCGCCAAGCGCGACAAGAAGAAGCAGATCGAGCGCGTGCTGTTCCCGCGCTATCACCAGCTTGACGTGACGCGCAAGCTGCAGGCCGCGATCCTCAGCGATGGCCCGGGCGGGCGGTATCTGGTGCAGCACTCGGCCGGGTCGGGCAAGACCAACTCGATCGCCTGGACTGCGCACTTTCTGGCCGAGCTTCACGACGCCAGCCATCAGAAGATCTTCGATTCGATCTTGGTGGTGTCGGATCGCAACGTCATCGACACGCAGCTACAGGAAGCCGTCTTTGACTTCCAGCGCACCACCGGCGTGGTCGAGACCATCACCAGCAAAGAGGGCAGCAAAAGCAGCAAGCTGGCCGAGGCGCTGTCCGGCGACAAGAAGATCGTCGTCTGCACGATTCAGACCTTCCCCCGTGCCATCGAAGCGGTGCGGCAGCTTTCGGCCACGCAGGGCAAGCGCTTTGCCGTCATCGCCGACGAAGCCCACAGCTCGCAGAGCGGCGAGGCCGCCAAGCAGCTAAAGGCCGTCCTGACCACCGAGGAGGCCGCCGAGCTGGCTGATGGCGGCGAGGTCAGCTCCGAAGACATCCTAGCCGCGCAGATGACCGCCCGGGCCGAGGATGCCGGCATCACCTTTGTGGCCTTCACTGCGACGCCCAAGACCAAGACCATGGAGCTTTTCGGGACGCGGCCCGATCCGTCGCGCAAGCCCGCGCCCGACAACGTCCCCGCACCCTTCCACGTCTATTCGATGCGCCAGGCCATCGAGGAAAAGTTCATCCTCGATGTGCTCAAGAACTACACGCCGTACCGCCTTGCCTTCAAGCTGGCCCACGACGGCCGAGACCTCGACGACAAAGAGGTCGAAAAGAGCGCCGCCGTCAAAAAGATCATGGGCTGGGTGCGGCTGCACCCCTACAACATCGCGCAGAAGGTGCAGGTGGTGGTTGAGCACTTCCGCGCCCATGTCGCGCCGCTTCTCGACGGGCAAGCCAAGGCGATGGTGGTGGTCGCCAGCCGCATCGAGGCCGTCCGCTGGAAGCTGGCCATCGAAAAGTACATCCTTTCGCACGGCTACAAGATCGGGACGCTGGTGGCGTTTTCGGGCGAAGTTCTCGACGGCGAGACCGGCCCCGATCCGGTCAGCGAGCAGAGCCACACGCTAAACCCCTTGTTGAAGGGCCGCGACATCCGCGAGGCGTTCAAGGGCGGCGAGTATCAAGTGCTGCTAGTCGCGAACAAGTTTCAGACCGGGTTCGATCAGCCGCTGCTCTGCGGCATGTACGTCGACAAGCGGCTCGCCGGTGTCCAGGCCGTGCAGACCCTGTCGCGCCTGAACCGCGCCCACCCTGGCAAAGACACCACGTATGTCCTCGACTTCGTCAACGACCCGGCGGACATCCTGGCCTCGTTCAAGCCGTACTACACCACGGCCGAGCTAGCGACGACGACCGATCCGAACTTGGTCTTTGACCTACGCGCCAAGCTGGACGCAGCCGGGCACTACGACGACTTCGAGGTCGACCGCGTCGTTTCGGTGGAACTAAACCCCAAAGCCAAACAGAGCGATCTCGCCAGCGCGCTTGAGCCCGTTGCTGACCGCTTGGTGCGGCGTTACAAAGCCGCGCAGGCCGCCCGCAAAGCGGCTGACGAGCGCCGTGATTCCAAGGCGGCTAGCGAAGCCAAGGCTGAACTGGATGCGTTGATCCTGTTCAAAGGCGACATGGGGGCGTTCCTTCGCCTGTACACGTTCCTATCGCAGATCTTCGACTACGGCAGCACCGCGATCGAAAAGCGGGCGATCTTCTTCAAGCGGCTCTTGCCGCTGCTGGAGTTCGGACGCGAGCGCGAACAGATCGACCTGTCCAAGCTCAAGCTGACCCACCACGCACTGAAGAATCAGGGCCGATCGTCGATGCAGCTTGGCGAGGGCGACAAGCCCAAGCTCCCCCCGCTGACCGAGACCGGCGCCGGCAGCGTCCACGACAAGGACAAGGCGTACCTCGACGAGATCATCGCCAAGGTGAACACGCTCTTCGACGGCGATCTGTCCGACCAAGACAAGCTCGTCTACGTCAACAACGTCATCCTGGGCAAGCTGCTGGAATCCGACACCCTGGCGCAGCAGGCCGCGAACAACACCAAAGAGCAGTTCGCCAACTCGCCCGACCTAAAGAGCGAAATCCTAAACGCCATCATCTCCGCCCTCGACGCCCACACCCTCATGAGCACCCAGGCCCTCAACTCCGAGTCTGTGCGCCTGGGAATCAAGGACATCCTGCTGAATCACACCCGCCTCTGGGAGAGCCTGCGCGCGAAAGCCAGCGCCGCCTAAGCCGCTCCAACGCAGCCCGCACGCTGCATCGACGCCCCTCGATCGCTCCGCAGCCTGCGTGTGCTACCAAAGCCTACCCCTTCCGCCCAACAGCCCCCCTCCCGTCCGTAATGTCATGCCCATCCACCAGGAATGTCTGCATCTAGCCGCGACCCATCCCCCCTTTCGCACTCACGCTCCTACCTCCGCCTTCTCCGTCTGTCATTTCCCCCACCTGATCCTTCCCCCACGATCCCCTTGCTGCGGCCCCTGAATTAACCCCCTCCCGTCGCAGCGAAAAAAACGCTGGACAGGTTCGTAAACCGCGACGGCTCGCTAAACGTCCGCCTCGACGCTGTGCCTCTCACC
>CAZKOY010000267.1:0-4894 GCA_964554495.1 uncultured Myxococcales bacterium | reverse complement strand
TCATGGTGTTCCTTTCTATGTGTGGAAATTCACGACAACTGAACTTTTAATCAGCGTAGCTACCATCGCAAGACTCGGCAAGGGGAAAATGGCCAGCCGCGCTGCTCAGCCAGTACGGCTAGCCCGTCTTAACAGCGTGAGAACCCTGGCACGTCGGCAAGCCGTCGGCTACTCTACCTGGTCCCCCGCTTCGGATGAGAGGAAACCATGCGTCCAATTTCGAGGGTGCGCTTCAACGCTCTGGCCGGGTACTGCCGGGCGTCCTTGCCAGCTGTATTTCAGGAGTTCGCTTGGTTCGAGCATGCCAATGAGCGAGTGCTGGGAATAGTTGTCAGAGTTCGCGGCGATAACGATTTCGGTGCCAGCGTCCTGGGCCGGGACCGGCGTGGCCGCTTTCGTGCCATATACACGACCGGCTTTGAATCCTCGTCTCGTCGTGCGAGAGTCCTACTTCGTCGTGAAATAGAACGGCTCGCCTTAGCCTCAGAGGAGGAGTACTACCAAGGCGATGAAATAGGCGCTCCCCTAGATTTTTTCCAGCCGAGAGTGCCCAAAGATCGTTTGGACACGAAGTTCCTGCATCTTGCAGAGCATCCTGGCGAAATCGCGGCACGCCGCATCATCGAGCCGATGATGCATTGGTATGAGGATCCAGACGGGAATTTCATCGAGCAGTTCCAGACGACGGCGTTTGATGCGCGGCTGTGGGAACTCTACCTGTTCGCTGCGTTCCGCGAGATGGGCTACGCGATCGACCGCGCCCAAGCGGTCCCAGACTTCACCTGCGAGGGCGTTCTCGGCCAGTTCGCTGTTGAGGCAGCGACAGTCAACCCGACACGGGACAAGACAAATACCGTGGTGCCGCCTCCTTCACATGACACACCAGAAACACTCCTAGAATTTCAACGACACTACATGCCGATCAAGTTCGGCAGCTCGCTGACCTCCAAGCTGTCAAAGGAATACTGGAAGAAGCCCAACGTCGAGGGCTTGCCCCTCCTATTTGCAATCCAGGACTTCTCTGCTCCAGCATCGATGACCTACACTAGGGCGGCGCTCCCTACCTATCTCTATGGCTACGAGCATGCTTGGGAGAAAGACTCGGATGGCCGCCTCCATGTCTATCCCCGCAAAATCGCTACTCATCGGTACGGCAATAAGGAAATCCCGTCGGGCTTCTTCTTCCTGCCAGGCGCAGAAAACGTCAGCGCCGTCATCGCCAATACCAGTGCTACCATCTCAAAATTCAATCGAATGGGAGTGGTAGCTGGCTTCGGTTCACGGAGAGTCCACTTAGTTCGACATGGCTTCAGACTCAATCATGATCCGGATGCGACGGAGCCTATTCCATTTGTTCTCAGAGTCGATGACCCGGATTATACGGAGACATGGGTCGAGGGACTTGATGTGTACCACAACCCGAGAGCCAAGATCCCCCTTGATCCGGAAATGCTACCGGGCGCTGCCCACTATGTTCTCTCGCCGGAAGGGCAAATAGAGCACGATGCACCGGACTGGCATCCCCTCGCCTCCCGGACAGACATATACTCAGCCGAAGAGGAGCCCCGGACAAAGTCACCTTGAGTTCGATAGGCGCTGCGGAGTGGCAGCACCTGTTATTAACTTGGCAGCTATTCTGCCGCCGCGATGCCCAGCCCCAGCAGCAACTCCCAGGTTGCCGCCGTGGTATGGAGCCGCAGCCGTCACTGTGCTCCTTTGATCCGAGCGTAGGTGCCCGACAGCACGCGCACAGCCGCTCCGGCGCGTGGAAACCGGCGTGTCATGGGCGTGGGGGTTCCCCGCTGCCGCGAGCAGCCAGCCGGGCATGTCCTCACTGCCCACGGGGCGACGGTTCAGATCGTCGGTCAACTGCGTGACGTTTCGGCTCAGCTCGTCGAGATGGGGCTCTCTCGTGGTCGTCGAGTCCTCTGTAGACGATCTTCGCGCCGCTGGCAGAGCGCGGGGTTGGCTGTCTGTTGTCGCCGAGCCGGAGGAGCGCGGCGCTGTCCAGTCCTCGTCCTTCTCACCGTCGGGAGCCGCCCACAACTTGCTCTGCATTCGGGCGGCGTGCGCGTCGGCCTCGGCTTTGAGTTTTGCAGCCTTGAGCTTCATTCGTCATCATCCCAGCCGGGCACGTAGGCTGCGTTCGACGAGAGGCGCGGCATCGTGGGCCATTGCCACCCGCCCGTCGGCTAGCGACATCCCTTCGCCGAACAGATCCGCGCGTCTGCCGCCGTCGTCCCAGCACTTGCCCATCTCGGGTCTGAAGCAGCCGCGAGAACACCCGCCGCGCTCGCACCTGCGCCGCAATCGGTGGCGGCTCCGGGTAGGTCGGGGACTTCGGTGGCTCAGGATGAAGCCCGCGATACAGTGACTCGGCCTCGTTCGCGAGCGCCCCGCCAACGCCGCCCAGATCTCCGAGCAGCTCCGCGATCGGTCGTGTTGGCGCGTCGTCGATGGCCCGCCACAGCTTTTCGAGCGTGAACTGAAGCAGCGGCAGCGCCCCGGCCTGACCTTCCGCCTCTTTGACCAGCAGTGCCACCGCGTCGGGTGGCAGGGCTTGTCCCGTCCGCGCCGCAGGCCCAGCCACCGCCTCGGTCAGCTCCTCGGTATCGAGTGTGCCGAGCAACAGCGCCCGCCCTGTCGTCGTCCGAGCAGCGTGAAGCTGTGGATCGGCCCCCACTTCGCCGAGTAGGTCCGCGAGCAGCGTCACCACCACATCCAGCCGCCCCCGCCGCTCGCTCACTGCCGCGAGCACCGCCGCCACAAACGCCCGCCGCTCCACCGTCCCGGCCTCCGAGGGCTCCGCCATCGAATACAGCTCCTCAAGCTGCTCGACGACCAATAGCAACCGCTGCTCGGGCTCGGTCAATACGTCGCTCACCAGATCCCCGAACGCACCCGACCAGCGCTCTCAAGGGCCGACCTTGAGGCCGCATCACCGCCGCCACACAGGACACCCCAACGGGTGGTTTGCGTAGAAGATCCGCGAATGGCCCCGCCTGAGACAGCGACGATTTGCCACCTCCAGACGGCCCAATTACCCATACCAGGCGCGGCGGCACCAGCCCCGCATCCGGCGGTGGCTGTACGGCGGCATCAAACAGCCGTCGCAGCTCGGCAGTCTTTTTCGTTCGTCCAAAGAACAGCGCCGCGTCCTGCACCCCGAACACGGCCAGCCCGCGAGACGGATTCGGCAGCGTCGTCCTCGCTCCCCTCTGCGATGGCGGCGGCACCTTCGACCCAAACTCTGCCCGTAGCCCCTCATAGAGCGCCCACGAACGGCATCCCGACCAGCAGCATCTCCTCTCTTGCCTTGCGCGTCATCCCCGACGAAAACTGTCGATGCACCGCCCCAAAGTAGTCAAGCGCAAAGGCGTTCAGGTCGTCGCTGGTGCGCAACAGCTCCGGATCTACGCCCCGCAGAAAAACCGTCGATATCGATGGCAAAGCCCGCGCCGGCACCCCATGATCCGGAGGCTCCGACTCATAGACAACCCGAACCAGCGCGACTGCGGGCTGCGTATCCATCGTGAGGACACTACTCCGCCCCCAAAATACGAATCAATCCCGGTGGCTCTGACGTGCAAGGCCAGGGAAGTTTTGGCGATTCCTCAACGGGGAAGATTGTTTGATACAGACAATTCACATCGCCGCCGTATCCAGACAAGGTTCCCCGAACAGCGCGACTCGAGCTTGGGCCACAAGTGCGGCTCGGGTGACGGTTCCGGGTGCTCTTTGGGGGTCTACGGTTTGTCGACGTGGCTATGTCTGTGCTGCGTAGCGTTCTCACATCAGCCTGCGTCGCAACAAGCCCGAGTCCCAGCCTGGCGTGGCCACTTTCTGACGGGGTTTCTGCGCCTTGTTCGGGATACCGATCCGGTACACATTGATGTTGGGGGAGGCATGTCGTGCCGCAGCATGGGGATCAGGGTATGCAATGGTTGACCAAGTACTCGGCGTCTGAGGGGACTCGGTTCTTTTGGAACCTGGCGCGGGGTCTGTTCCCACGGCCCCCAATCGATCCCGATCTGGCCGCAAAGGAGACGCTGAATCAGCTTCCCCCGAGCATCCTGCGGCAAATCGAGAAGAACGACAACGAAGCGGCCTTCCTCCCTTGGGCAAGACTGGCGGTGGGCTTCTGGGACCGACTGGTGGCGCATCGGCTGACCCCTGCCGTCGCACGGCGAATCAATGCCACCGGCCTGGCGAGCATTCCAGAGGTCCTGCCGATCCTGTTGAGACGACCATGGCTCGTCGAAGTCATCGAGCCCCTCAAAGGCGAGCGCTTGTTTGGCGACACGACGGCTCTCGGAGGATATTGCGATCCGAAGACCGGCTTCTGGAACTTGGTCGGCTGGCGGATCGTCGATGGACAACCGCAGGTTCGATCCATGATGATAGACAAGCCGTGGACCGCTGTCGCAACGGGCGACGTTGACTCGCTCGACGAAGACTACCACTGGAGTCCCGATGGTTGGCATACCAGCGGATCCATCAAGCGGGATGACTTCGACGAGCGTCGCGATTGGTTCCAGGAGTCCGTGCGCTTTGCGATGCTGCTTGGGGCTCTGCTCGAAGCCGAGAACACTTTTCTTCGCACCCGCGACGAGGCGCCGAAGAAGGAGCGCGGTACGTCCGCAAAGTCAGGAGTCCCACGTCCGCCCGGTTGGATCACTCGCTACGTTGGCATTGACCCAGAAGAGGGCAAGCGCAGCGTGCCCAAGAAGACTCCTCCTCCTCCAAGGCCCGAGCAACCGCTCAACACCGACGGACTGTCCTGGGTCGAGGTCACAGTCCGAGAGCACGTCCGCCTCCAGCGCTGCGGCGAAGGAAACCAACAGCGCCGCTGGGTCACCATCAAAGCCCACACGTCTCACCGCTGGGCGTCAGC
>CAZKOY010000266.1:0-4897 GCA_964554495.1 uncultured Myxococcales bacterium | reverse complement strand
ACGAGATTCTCGATAGCGGGTCTGGCGAGCGGCATGATTGCGGCGGCCCTCACGGTGCCAGTCGCCACCCTCATGGGGCCAGGAAGTGGCGTTTTCGCCAGGGGCATGGGGCCAGTGGTCGCCAGGGTTATGGGGCCAGGGTCGCGGGGGAAGGAAGCGGAATTCGCCAGGGGCATGGGGCCAGGAAGTGGCGTTTTCGCCAGGGCCATGGGGCCAGTGCAAAGGGCGGGACATAGGCGAGTTTGCGCAGCAGCGAGGACCGAGAGCAGAGGCAGACTTCCCGACGGCGCCGCGATGGTCGCCGGGAGGTCAGATGAGCTATCGGGAGGTCTCGATGTTGGAAATCAAGGAAGTGCTGAGACGGCAGGAAGCGGGCAGTAGCGCGCGACGGATTGCGCGGGAGATTGGCATCGATCGCAAGACGGTGGGACGGTACCTCTCGGCGATTGCGGCGGCGGGAATTGGCGACGCGACGGAGGTCGACGATGGGGTGCTGTCGGGAATCGGCCAGGCGGTGCAGCAGCGACCTGCGGTGGTACCGTCGGCGGTGTGGCAGGCGCTGGAGCGGGAGCGGGCGCAGATCGAGGCGTGGCTTGCGCAGAAGCCGCCGCTGCGACTGACGCGGGTTCACGAGCTCTTGCGGCGCCGAGGGGTGGCGGTGGGCTACACGACGCTGCGACGGTACGTGGAGCGGCAGCTCGGCTGGCACAAGCGCGAGCCGACGGTGCGGATGGCCGACCCGCCGCTGGGCGAGGAAGCGCAGGTCGATTTCGGGCAGATGGGAATGGTGGAGAGCAGCGACGGGCGGCGGCGCAAGCTGTGGGTGCTCATCGTGACGCTGTCGTGCAGTCGCTACCAGTTTGTTTGGCCGACCTTTGAGCAGACGACCGAGGAGGTGTGCGCGGGGCTGGAGGCGGCGTGGCGATTCTTCGACGGCGTGGTGAAGCGCACGGTGCTGGATAACGCGTCGAGCATGGTGCTGCGGGCGAGTCCGACGGAGCCGGAGCTCAATCGTGCCTTCCGCGAGTACGCCGATGCGCGCGGCTTCTTCGTCGACCCGGCGCGGGTGCGCAGTCCCAAAGACAAGCCTCGCGTCGAGAATCAGGTGCCGTATGTCCGCGAGCGCTGGTTTGCGGGCGAGACGCTGCCGCCGGAGCTGTGTGACCTCCGACGACATGCCGAGGCGTGGTGTCGCGACGTCGCGGGCGCCCGAATCCACGGCACGACGCGGAAGGTGCCGCGCGAGGTGTACCTGAGCGCCGAGAAGCCGTGCATGCTACCGGCCCCGACGGAGCCGTACGACCTGCCGCTGTGGTCGACGGCGAAGGTGCATCCGGACCATCACTTGCAGGCGCAGCGGGCGCTGTACTCGGTGCCGACGCGCTTCATTGGCAAGACGGTGCAGGTGCGCAGCGACGGAAAGCTGGTGCGCGTGTATTTGGGCGCCGAGCTTGTCAAAATCCACCCGCGCAAAAAGCCTGGCGAGCGGTCGACCGGTGCTGTCCCTCAGGCTGTTGAAAAAAGATAGGCGGCGCAAATCGATTCCTATGCTGCTTGGGTTTCGGGGGCAAGTCCTAAGTGACGGTCGTGGTCACGGAGGGCTTTGATGAGTGTCGGAAGACTTCGGTATCCTTTGAGTCTCCGGAATCGCTTAGAGGCATCCATCGCCGTCGCACAGGTCCAGCGAAGGGCCATCTGTCCGTCTCTCCAGTTCTGCACCCGTGCGCTGAGTTTGCGGACACTCCCAATCAGATTCTCGATCAGGTTGGTGCTGGACAAGTGACGCACGAGCTCGTCTGGGAGTCGCAGCCGCATCACAGTCAGTGTCTCCGGAAGTCCTTCCCGCAGCGACGCAGCGGCACCGGGATGCTCGGCGTCCAGAGAGCGCGCCAGATTCTCCAGTTGCTTGGTCGCTCGCACTGCATCGCGACTGGCGTATGCCTGCCGCATCGTGTGGCGGACGCTCGGCTGAAGCTCTTTGGGAATCTGCTCGGTGACATTTCTCTCCTTGTGAACGCGGCAGCGCTGGATCAGGGCTCGCTCGCCAAAGACCTCACGCACGGCCTTGCTGAGCGCCTTGCTTCCGTCGAGAACCACGAGAATACTGCGCTCTGTTTGCATTCCACGTTCCCGCAGATCACACAGCAGTTCACGGCAGGAGACTGCATTTTCCGAAGCTCCTTCGCGCATTCCCAGCACGTGTTTGTGCCCCTGTTCATCGATTCCTACTGCGACCAGAAGGACATGCTCTGCGACATGAACACCGTCGAGCATCAGGACACATAGGCGAAGGGAATCGAGCGGGCGGCGAAGGAATTCCTCGACCTGCGCAGTGGTCTGCTTCACGAATCGACGACTCACTGCGCTCTTGCTGGTTCCGAACTCATCAATCTCGTCGGGCAGCGGTTCGAGCGAGCGCGCATACTTGCGCGTGCTGACGCCAATCAGCATCTGTTCGGTGGCACGCTGATCGAGTGGATCCTCGCTCGAAAACTGCTCCCACGTCGGCAGCTTCAGCTCCTGACCATCCACCGAACGCACGCGCGGCTTGCGCACGCGGACACGCCGACCGCCCAAGACCAGCTCGCCCGGAGTCGAACCATGACGATTGGCAGCGCGCTGCGGATCATGCTGATAGCGCGGACCACACAGCGCAGTCTGCTCGGCCCGGAGCAACGCAAAGGGCGCGTGCATTCCGACGGTGTGCACCAATTCCTGTAGGCTCGTGGCGACCACTGCGGGCAGCGCAATCGTCAGCTCTGCGGTGGCTGGCTTCCTTTTGGTTGTGTTTGCTGGTACTGTCTCGCATCGGTGGCTCCTGTCTGTATCAACCCCGAGAATTCTCGGGTCTTCGTGAACGAGCGTAGGTGGGCCTATACCAGCGACGACGCGAAGCAGAATCCTGACTACCAGATCCCTGTGTCACTACGAGAACGACTCGTCAAGGTCAAGCGGCCTGCGGCCGTCGCTTTCGCGAACCTTGACCAGGCGTTCTCGCAGCGAGGTCGGGCCAATAGGCCAGCCTGCTGAGCAGTCTGTCCTCGTCGGACAGCTTGCCAACCACAGGACCTACGCTGGATCGCGAAGAGCCGAATTCTCCCGGGGAGACTTGAGCGGCCATCTTTTTTTTCAGCCCGAATTTCTACAGCGGACGGGACAGTGACCCTGATGAGCGTGGCGACATTCCACCACGACTCAGAAACGTCGTGGTGGAATGTCGCCACGCTCATCAGGCACACCGACAGAGTATGGGCCCGTTACCGGGGAATTCAGCAGAGCCGCTACGACGGACACCGCAGCAGCACCGGAAAAGACGAACCTTGACGCTAGAGTTCCCCGTGCGCCAATTTCCTGTCGGCGCTGTGCGCACTGACTGATGTGCTAGCACGACGAGTAGAGATTGACAGTACGTACCCTCCCCAAGTTAAGATAACGTAAGATTGGGGCAATCTGTGATTGGGCAGATCGCCACGCATTCAACCAATGTTTGAAGAAGGTGAACTCCATGGCAGATCTTGGGCAGGAACTGGCAGCACTGAACTTCGGCGCGATGATTGGTGGTCCCCTGATCGCCGTTGTCAATGCACAAGCACGCGCAGCGATGACGACGGTCGATTTTGTCAAATCTGTCGGTTTCAGCGAAGGCAACGCCGTCAATGTCACGTTTAAGTATTCCAAGACCGTGGATGACCCGACAGGTCAGACACGAGATCTCGACTGCACACTGTCTGTCCCAATATTGACGTTGCTCCCGATACCTTTCCTTCGGATCGAGGAGACTACGATCGACTTCAACGCCAAGATTGTTGGCACAGAGACCAGTGGTCGCGAGAGCACGTTCGGCATCAATACCGATCTCGGTGCCAAGTGGGGGGGCGGGGCGCTGAGTGTTCTCGGTGGGCCGCAGATCGACTTCAAGACCAGCATCGCGTACCAGTCCAAGAGCAGCCAGGGGACGAAAGTGGAGAGAACCTACTCCATGAATATCAAAGTGCGAGCCGTCCAGGACCAGGTTCCTCCGGGGATGGATCGCTTGCTATCCATCTTGGAAAACTCGATCCGGGAACACGTTGCGCCGGCGGCCCCAATCGCGACGACTAATGGCGCATCACAACAGTCGCTAGGTGCCGGTGGCGGAACGCAAGCGACCGCTTCTCAACCGACCCGGCCCGCGCAGCCGACAGCGGCTAACAATCCCTAGATGCAATGCCGATCACCTAAGCCAGATCTCCGTCAGAGAATGGCTCCCAGTGATCGTTGAGCTTGCTTGACGAATTTGGGATGTGGGGCACGTTGTGCGGATCGAATCAGGAGTCCGCCATGGCCCCGCGTACCGACCTCCGCTTTTGTCTTTCTCTCCTCAATCAAGTTCTGCTGGAGCAGCTGCCAGCGCTGACCCAGGACTTGCCCGCGCAGCTCATCGCGCAGGCGCTGCAGTCGACTGGGCACGCGACGATTCGTCGTCGGAGACTCCCTGCTGAACAGATCGTTTGGCTCGTGCTCTGCATGGCTCTGTTCCGCCATTTGAGCATCGTTGACATATGTCAACGCCGCCAACACCAACCTATAGGTTTTCGCTGATTAGTGCAGGACCGGCGCGTTCGACTCCACGGTAGCGTTCCCTTTCCTTTGCTCGTCTTTCTTTGCCGTTCGCAGCCTTCTTTTCCCGCGTACTCGTCGGAGATACTGGCTCTTTCCCATGTTCCGGAGCTTCCGTGGAGCGTTCATGATCGGCACCCCAATTGTTTTTTTGGATAGAGTCCCAGCAAGTGGTGTGTGAGCAGATTCCCGACGGGCTGGCGTTGGGGGTTGACGGAGGTCATCGAGTTCTCCTACGGGAGTGGTGTTGAAACAAACCGAGCAGGAGAGACCCGATGACGAAGAGCAAGATAGACGG
>CAZKOY010000265.1:0-4919 GCA_964554495.1 uncultured Myxococcales bacterium | reverse complement strand
CGCTCGCCATAGCGCGCCATGTTGGCGTCCATGTCGCCGGGCCAGATCACGCAGCCGTATCGTTGACCGCCATACGTGCCGACGCGACACAGAAGGAATCCGCCATCTTTGGGCAGCGTCTCGGCGAACACGCGGTGATAGCCCAGCTTGTACGTCGCTTGCCCCGTGCGCTCATCGCTGCCGTCGAAGAACTTCCAGACATTGCGTCCACCGGGCAGGCCGATCTGCACGTCTTCGCCATAGTCAAGCTTGTAGCCGACGACGCCTGCGTCGGAATAGCGCCGCAGGTTGCGCTGCCACCAGGCCGCCGCCGCCGGATTGCTGAAGTCGATCGGCTGCCCCCACTTGGTAAATAGGATCCCCGCCTGCGGTGGATAAAAGCCGCCTTGCTTGGCTTCTTGCGCCAGCATCGCCGTCGCTGGGTCGCTGTCGTCCATGTACGGCGAGTGCCACAGCGCAAAGGCAAAGCCCAGATCGCGCACGGTGCGCAGCATCGCATCGGGATCGGGGAACGTCTTTTTGTCGTAATCGAAGGTGCTGATTCCCGTCGAGTACGGCCGATCGGCCCAGATACCGTTGTCCGCCAGATCGAGATCGCGCATCGAGTTGCAGTCCGCGAGGATCTGCGCCTGCGTCACGTGATCGTCGCGCCACAGCCACGGCCCCAAGGCAAAGCGGGCCGGCAGTCCAGGTGTGCCGGTGACGTCGTAGTACTTCTTCGTCACATCCAGCGGGTGCGGCGCTGAAAACAGGTGAAACAACAGCCCCTTTGGCGAGTCGGGACCGGTGCCCACCAGCGCCGCGATGCGGTCGGGCTGTGTCGCGGCCATGTCCCAGGCGGCGGGATGGCGACTCTCGACGAAAAGTCCCCATCCGGTGGTGCCGATGGCGAACGGAATCGGCACGTGCATGTCGTTGTAACCGCTCTCGACCTCGGCCATTAGCTCGATCTGCATGGCGCGTCGCTTGCCGCGGTGGTTGACCTGATCTTCGACGGCGCCCAGGCCGTACAGTCCTTCCTGCGCATCGATCTGCGGCATCAAGCGAAGGTAGGCCACGCCCCTGGCCTCGGCTTTTGGCACAAGCTGCAGCCGATAGCGCCCGCTGTCGGCCTGTTCGATCGCAAGCTGCGCCGTTCCGCTGGGGAATGTGAGGTGCAGGCGCAGGCTCTTTTCTGTGGCCTCGTCCACCGTCGCAGCGGTCGGCGATTCCCACGACAGGCCATCAGGGGCGGACGCCGGGAATGCGCCTTCTTCGCCAAGAAGCGGCCACGGGTCGTAGTTCAGCGAGCCCTTGACTTGATCCACGACGCCAAGCGCCAGGCCGTCGCGTGGAAAGACAAGCAGCGACTTTTCGCCGCGAACCAGACGCAGGCTGAGATCCGCCGGATCAAAGATCAGCGACGAGTCGCCCTGAGTCAGCGTGACCTTGGGCCCCGGCTGCGGCTGGCAGTGCAGCCAGCCAAGCGATGCCACCAGCAAGAACCCCAGGCGTCGGTGAAAGGTGGTGCCGACGCGCGTGCGAACCGAGACACAGACAGCAGACATGGCTTCTCCAGGCGTTGAGCGCGTGGCGTTCACCCCGTACACGCAGGCGATCCAGCCACGGCAAGCAAGCGAGGGCACCATGCCGCAATTCCTCGAACGATGGAAGCCGCTCGACCGGGCAACCTGGGGGTCTGGGCAAGACCGCGGTGCGGCGGTATGTACGGCGGCGCAGCCCCGCGCTTGCGGGGGCTGATCCAGTCGGGACGCGTGATAGGGTACGGCATGCTTCGCTTGTTCTGGCCGATCCACTACCGGAACCTTCTCGTGGAGAGAAATGGATCTCCTCCAAAGCTGGGCCGGATCAATCTGCTCGTCGGTCCCAATAACTCGGGCAAGAGCAACTTCATCAAAGCGATGGGCTTTTTGCCCGACATGCTTCTGACCGAAAGCGGGCCGACGCATTTTCTAAACGCTATCGAGGCGCACGGGCGGGCCGATGTGCTGAACCGCGCCGAGCGAGCGAAAAAGGTCAAAGGCCGCCCGAAGTCCGATGCGGATTTCCATCTCCAGTGGATCTTCGACAGCCAACCTTCCGCGGATACCGACGACCTCTTCGCGGTTTCGCATCCTCCCTCGGATATCCTGTACGCGCTCAGTTGTACCGTCGGTGAGCCAGATTCCTTCCCAAGCGGGTATTACATTCGCAACGAAGCGCTCGCTCGCTTTTCTCCCCGAGACTGGTGGGCTCCAGGGGCACCCAGTGAGCAACCGACGTTCAGCATGAGCTGCAATAGCGACGGCGCAGGGAGCAGAAGAGCTACGTTTGCGAAGGCAGCGCCATCCTCTGCGCCGGGCCAGGCTGCGGTTCCATTGACCAAGGTCGAGCTCGCCGTCGAAGCCAACGACACGGTGCTGCATCAGACCAAAGCGCTTCTGAAAGACAAAGCCTTCTACGAGAAGATCTTTCCCGACTTCGACCGCATCTCGGAAGAGCTGATAGGCTTCGCGCGCGGCTTCCGCAACTACAGCAGCACGGACCTGAACCTGCGCAAGCTGGTCGACGGGGCGAAGATCGATTTGGGCGTGCGGACGCTCGATGCGGAAGGCGCAGAGTTCGTGAACGTCCTGCGCCACCTGGATCAGCAGCACGACTTCCTTAGCGAGGAATATCCGCAGCGGCTCAGGGAGCTGATCCCCGATCTGAAGCGCATCAAGATCATCGACGCCAGCGACGTATACAAACAGCTTGAGCTGCACATCGGCGGCCAGAAGTACAAGCCGCGCGAGATGTCCGATGGAACGCTCAAGGCGCTGTGGCTGGCGCTGCTGTTGTTCTCGCCCGAGAAAGGCTCGGTGCTGTCGATCGATGAGCCCGAGCTAAACCTGCATCCAGCCTGGCTCAAGGTGGTGGGGGGCTGGCTGCAGCGCTTCACATCGGCCGAGCAGCTCTTCGTCAGCACGCACTCGCCGGACTTGCTCGACACCTTCACCGATGGCTTCAAGAGCGGGGATGTGGCGTTGTTTGTCTTTGGCCTGGGCGAAAAGGCGATGCGACGCGTCGATCCAGCCGAGCTAGAGAGCTTCTTTCGCGACGGCTGGGAGCTTGGCGACATATACCGCGGCGGCGTACCGCAGCTTGGGGGCTGGCCGTGGTAAGGGGCGGCTACTTTTGCACGGCCGGCTATACCGAGACGGGCGGAATGCATGCCTTCCTGCAAAAGATCGCGCCGGACGTCGAGTGGCAGCGCTGCTTTCCCGCGGTCAGCAAGCCCGCGCCGAAGATCGGACGCCCGCATGCAGAACCCCACGAGCGTCATTCCGGCGCCACAGGTCGGCGCTTGGTCGATGCGATGCTGGCGCAGCTAAAAGAACACTTTCGCGGCGCAGCCTGCAGCTTGGATTTTGTGCTGCTCATCGATGATGCCGATTGCCGATTCGCCGACGCCAACGATCCGTCTGCAGAACAGGCGACCTGGGCGAACGAGCTAGCACAGCGCGTGCGCGATGCCGCCGGGAAACCGAGTCTGAAATTCTATGCACTGTTGGCCTGGCCCGAGCTCGAAGCGTGGCTGCTGGCCGACTGGGACAACGGCTTTGCCATGCAGTATCGACAGGTCGCGCCATCCCTGCGGCAGCACATCGCCGCGTGTGTTCTGCCCCCGCATACATGGCAAGAGGTCGAGCGATTTGGCGGCGGTCTGAAAGCGGGAAGCTGCGCGCACAAGCTCAGTGTTCGTATTCAGCAGTCATTTGTCGATCCGACTGGATGCGCGTGCCGGCCGCCGTTTCTCGACCGTGTGACACAGCGTAGCGACGGTGTACGCCTCGCCTACAGCAAGCGGATCGACGGCGCAGCGATGCTCAAGCGCATCCATCCAGGCCGAGTAGCCAAGGACTGCCCGCGCTTTCGCTCGGTCTATGATCGGCTGCGCGCTGCGGCAACTGCCCACCGAGCCACCAGTGACTCGATCTTCGTCGAGCAGAGCGCAGCGCCTGTGCAGGGGAATTGAGCGCGCTACTTCTTTATCGGCGCCGGGGGCTCGGACTTGGTTGGCGATGACTTGCTGCTCAGCGCTTCGGCGAGGGCAGGAGCGAAGCGCGTCCCGCCCACGATGTCCTTGAGGATCTCGCCAGCTTCTTTGCCGCGGAACAGCGAGACCAAGTTCATGTTGTGCGCGACCTCTGAGAGCAGGGCCTTGTCGCCAAGCGCCGTGAGCGCTTCGACCAGCTGTGGCTGCACCGATGTCCGCTCGGCCACGACGGCGCGGGCCTGTGCGTCAAGCAACTGAATCTCTAGCGCCCGCACGCGGCCCAAGTGATCGATCTCTTCGCTGTGCAGCGTGGCTTGCGCGCTGGCCTTGGTGCTGGCTTCGCGCGTCAGCGCATCGAGCTGTGCTTTTTGCGTGAGCGCTTCGCGTTCGAGCTTGCTGCGGATCTCCAGAAGTTCGCGTTCGCCGGTCAGGCGCGCCTGTTCACCCTGCACCAGCTCGCGCTCGCGCAGGTTCGATAGCTCGGCGTCGTGCTTGAGCTTGCGCACCAGCTCGCCGAGCTGAGCTTCGCGCTGCTTTCCCGCCATCTGCAGCTCGGTCTGCTGCTTTTCCAGCTCGGACCGCAGCTTCGCCGAGGTCACTTTTTCCTGCGCTTGTCGATCGCCGATGGCCAGCATCACCGACTCGCGCTGCACGTTCTTCATCAGCTCGGCGATGACGCTGTCTTGGATCTCGGCTTCCAAGATCTCGACCTCGGTCACCAGCATGCCGTTTTCTGCAAAGAAGCGACCCTTGCGCCCTTCGCTGCCTGGCTCGGTCCCGCGCGGCCCCAGGATCGTATCGCGCACGACCTGCGAGACCTGCGGCCACAGCGCCGACAAGGCAATCGTCCGCATGCGACTGCGAACAATCGACCGCAAGTGATCGCACATCACCTGGATGT
>CAZKOY010000264.1:3083-5019 GCA_964554495.1 uncultured Myxococcales bacterium | reverse complement strand
GGCATGCGCTCCGCTTCGTAGGAATCAAGGAGGACTGGTCGCGCGAGCCCTTTTTGAACGAGCGAGAGCTTCCACGCCAGGTTGTAGGCATCCTGCATTCCGGTGTTCATCCCCTGGCTGGTCACCGGGTTGACGGTGTGCGCCGCATCTCCGGCCAGAAAGACACGGCCGATGCGGAACTGCGCTGCCATTCGACAGTGGATCGCGTACTCGATCATCCAGACCGGATCGCTGACCCGCGCGCCAGCGGCGCTGCGTTCGTCGAGGAGAATCTGAAAGCTTCCGAGCGTTGGCGCGAGCCCGGTATCAAAGCCGAGCAGCCGGTAGCGCTGCTCCCCGGGGAGGGGTACGGCCATGGTGGGACCGCGCGGAGAGAGGAAACCGATGATCTCGTCCTCCGCGTGTCGCAGCGGCCAGTCAATGCGCACGTCGGCCTGGATAATCCGCTGCTCATACGTGTTGCCACAGAAGTCGATGCCCAGACAATGGCGCACAGCGCTATGCGCTCCGTCGCATCCAACGACCCAGGCGGCGCGGATCTCATCGATCTCGGGGTCTTCGTCGTCCTGCACGCGCTGCATCCGCACGGTCACGCGGTCGTCGGTTTGCGTCAGCCCGAGAAACCGGACCGGGCACTCGATATGCCCGCCCAGGTCGGCCAAGTGCTTGATGAGCAGCTGCTCGGTGTCGTTCTGCGGCAGGCTGAGAGTAAACGGATATCGGGAATCCATTTCGCCGATGTTGAAGTGGAAGAGCCGCTTCATATCCGGGCTGTACAGGCTGAGGCCGTACAGCGGACGCCCCAGGGCGAGGAAGCGCTCGACGATGCCCATCTGCTCCAAGATCTCGAGGGTCCGCGTCTGAATAAATTGCGCTTTAGAACAGAGCGGCGGGCCTTCGCCCACATCAATGATGCGTACCTTCAAACCATGGCGCAGAAGCTCGCAAGCGAGGAGCAGTCCGGTCGGGCCGGCGCCGACGATCAGCACATCGGGGTCAAGCTGTCGCTTCGATTGCATCGATGCCTCCGAGACGTTCTTCGTTACGCATTTGGAGGAACGAGCAAGCCGCGTTCCGTCTTCGTGCGGCTCGGCGACGGACTAAAGATCCGCTACGACCTGACGAGCACCCCGCAATCTCTGCGCGATGGCCAAAAAGTACGGAAACTTTTTCGCGTCTTTGTGCCGGCCGCCTAGGCTCCAACCTCGAGCGGCAGCAACACACATGAGAAGCTTCGCACGGCTTGGGATGACCACGCCCCGGAGCTACTTGCCTTCGAGCAACTCTCTCTTGAGCCAGAGGCTGAGCGGGCTGTGGCCGATCCAGGTGTCCAGCATGGCGAAACCGAAGCGCCAGCCTTCGATAGTCACCGAGGGGCCGCTCTGAACGGCCACCGTTGTGCCCTTGCTAGGCGTGTAGCTCACGGTCATGACCGTGCCCTTCTTGACATCGGTGAGCGCCGCGGCGACCTTGTCGAGGCTCGCCTGCAACGCCGCGTCGTTCCTCGAAGTCTTCTCGAAGCTCTCTTCGAAGGGGCGGACGATCTTCTCCTTCTCAACGTCTCGCAGAAAGATCATGCGCACGGCCCATGTGCGGTGGCGTTCGAAGATCGCGTGCTCGTCGGTGGAGTTGCTCTCAAGGTAGAGCGCGACGACGTACTCTTTGATGATGATCTTCTTCCGGATGCCGGCGCCGTTGCACCTCAGGCTCTTGCCCTCGACGGTCAGCGTCTCCGGCACGTCGACGTCGGCGACAGAACGGGCAAACGCCGGCACGGCGAAGAACAGCAAGGCAGTAGCAATGAGGGACAGACGTTTCATGAGCATCCTCCTGGCAAGGAACTCGCAAGCGCGGAGCATTCCGGTCGGGTTCGTCCCGCATCTAGAGGAAGTAGCAAGCCGCGATCCGTCCAGCTTGGCGACTGGCCAGGGATCGA
>CAZKOY010000264.1:0-2983 GCA_964554495.1 uncultured Myxococcales bacterium | reverse complement strand
ATCTGAACCGCATCTTCTTCTGATGCTCCATGCGCGGCGCGCTGATTGCTTCCTCATCAGGGTGGAGAACAGTGCGCCGGGAATGCTCGGCCGAGTGTGCAACCTCTGCAGGAGGAATGCGATGTACCTCTGTACCCACGATATCCGCACTCCCATTCTACTGCTCCTTTTCGCCTCGCTGATCAGCGGCAGGACGTACGCTGAGACGCCGCGCGTCATTCATGAAACAGGACTTCAGATCCTCTTCCCTGCCGAATTCGACGTGCTCTCACGCGGCGAAGGCTTCGTTGCATCTGCGCCCGCGTTGAGCTTGACCGTCCACCTGATCGTCACCCCGACAGGGGCCGCAGACTTCTTCGCGACCAAGCTCCCGAGTCTCGTGCCGGCCGTCGAGCCAACCGCGGGCGCGCCCGTCCCGATTCGCCTCGCTGGCCTCGACTGCCAGGCGACCCGCGGCCAGACCTGGGAGGCATACCACTGCGCATCTCAACCCAAGGCGCTGGTCCTGCTCGTTCTCGGAGCGAGCCAGGCCAGCTCGAGCCTTGTGGCGCGGCTGGCGGCGGGGCTCTTCCCGCTGCCGCGCTCCGTCGAGGAGGCTACGAGCGCGCCGGCCCTCAGGTGGCAACCCATGGCGTTGCCGACCGGCGCGGCGCGGCCCAAAGGCCTTGCTAAGATCAACGGCCAGCTCGCGCTGGTGATGGAGAGCGGCGTCTTCACCTCTCGCGATGAGGGACTCACCTGGCAGAGCCGCGCGCTTCCACTCCGGTTGATCAAGCCGCTCGGGATCGTGTCCCACAAAGGCCGCTTTTTCGTGCTTGGATCCGATGGAGACATGGCGGCGATGAGTGATGGCGACGCGGAGTTTGAGCTCCTTGCGCGCTTCAATCCGAACCCGCCGGCGATCAAGCTCATGAGCGGCGGCGATGCTCTATGGCTCGACTGCAAGGATCAACTCTTCCGCTCGGAGGACGGCGGCGTGAGCTGGCAGAGCGTTCCGGTCGGCTGGGGCAAGGCTGTCGTCACGGCGGTCGAAGTCGACGGAGCAACCTGGTTCGTGGCGACGAGCGCGGGCTTGTGGACTAGCCCGGCCGGCGGCGCCACCTGGACCCGGATCCTGACGGGGAACGTCGGGGCGCTGCGCAATACTCCGCATGGGTTGCTCGTCGGGCTTAGAAAGGGGGCGGCGCTTTACCGCAGCGGTCAGGCGGTGCCGCTTTTCGCGGGTGAGCAGGCGCTGTTCTGGGGTAAGCTCGACGGCATGCTTGTCGGGGCAACTAGTCCCCACCCTTTGTCGGGCTGGCATCACATGATCCTGGTCCGGCCTACTGGTGTGACGCCCCTCCGCATCGCCCATGGCGTTAGTTTCCTGCTCGGGTCCTACGAAAGGATCCTGACGGAGCCGAAAGGGATCTATTGGGTCACCTCGGGCGAGGTCAGGAAGCTGTCTCTTCCAGAGGGCTGGCCGGATCATCCCGGCGATTTCTGGCGCTTCCCGAAGGCCGGACTTCAGATGTGGATCCCGGCGGACTTCAAAGTCAGCCAGGGTGACCCGGGGGAGCTACGGACCATCAGCGACCTGCGCAAGCTCACCATCGTCTGGACTTCGGCGACGCAGGGCCCGGAGCGCTTCGCCGCCGAGGCCGAGGCCCTGGCGCGTAGGACCTTCGGTCCCATGTTCGAGATCAAGGAGACCGTCCAGGAGGTCCCAGGCGGCGCGATGAAGGTCCTCGTGCAGAGGGGCAGCCATCGGAGTGGCTCGGACGGAATGCAGCCTTGGGCCATCGGCAGATTTCAGGGTCGCGCGGAGCAGAGCCTGCTTGCGCTCGTGCATTCCATGGATGCCTCGGTCCAGACGCCGGACACGTCGGTGCTGTTCGCGATTGCTGCCTCCGCGCAGCCGCTCCCGGTCAACGCGTCGGTTCGAGAGCCGCGGCGTCGCTAGCCGCCAGCTCTTTCAACTCTCCCAAATCAAGGTTAGCTCGATCGAACGACCTCAGGACGACGATCGGCCGCGGCGGACCAGTGAGAGTGTCATCCCCGCAGCAGCCAGCGCCCATGCGCCAAGCGCCACGTAGACAAAGACGCGAGAGATCGAGAGCAGGTACGGCGCATCGACGGCGCGAGATATCCGCGCGGTGCATACGGTGTACATCCCGAGCGGAAAGACAGCGCCCCAGTAGAGCGGATCGTATCGGAGCGGGAAGCGCCGCAGGATATGCCGCCACACGCCGAGGATCACGAGCATCGGGATCCACCAAGTCGCCGTGGCCCACCACAAAAGGGTCAGTCCGCGCACGAAGGGCAACACCTGCTCGATGACCGGCGAGTGAGGCGCCGCTGCGACTAGCATCGTGCCAGCGAGCGTCGAGATCGCCGCCGCGCCCATGTTGATCCAGTACGGCGGCGCCAGATCCGACGGGCTCATCGTGAAGAACGCGTAGCGGTAGAAGATGAGCGCGATGATCCACAGATAGAGCATCCCGCCCCCGAGCCACATCGCCAAACAGAAAGTGAGCACCGGCGGAGCATGCTGGCCCATGCCGGGCGCGAGCTGCGCGCCGAGCACGCACACCGATTGCGCGGCGACGACGGAGACCAGCCAGCCGCCGTTGAGGCCCTCGGCCAGCGCGGGCTTCTCCGGCTTGACGATGATGATCGTGAACACCGCGTACGTGAGCAGCGCCCAGAGCGCGATTCCGGATACCCAAAACGCGAGCGCAGCCTGATACGCTCCGCCGATAAGGAAGCACTGCGTGCCAAGAACGCAGGTGGCCGCCACAGTTGTGAAGAACCCGACCGAGCGGCTGTGATTGCGCAGGTCGGCCACCACCTGCGCGCGATGGCGCACGAAGCGCACGAGGGTGAGGATCCAAAGCGCGGGGTAGAACGCGAGGTTACACGCGAAGAGCCCCTTGGCGGGCAAGGGCAACCCCATCGTGTGGCAGGCCAGCGAGACGATCCCGGTCGCCATGACCAGCGCGAA
>CAZKOY010000263.1:0-5028 GCA_964554495.1 uncultured Myxococcales bacterium | reverse complement strand
GAACAAGGGACTTGGGCTAGCGGACGGAAGCGTGGGAAATGGGGGGATAGGTCAGATCCGACCGGGCCGACGCGCGCTAGTGGTATCGGACCTCTATCATTTTACGATACTTACTGGCATGTGCCTTCGAGAAACGAAGCGCGTTGCTTACAATAGCAGCTTTGGCAGTCCGAGTTTTTGAAGCAGGCCTCTCCATTGTACATGGACTTTGTGCGGCAGTAGGTTCCGCAGCATCCGTAAACTCCGCAGCTCTCGCATATCGGCCTGCAGACATTGGCGCCGTTGCAGTAGGAGGTCTGGCAGTCACTGTCATAGCGGCAGCGCTGGTCCTGTTGGCACCGAGGACAGGTGGTGTTGCCGCCGCAGTCGGTGTCGGTCTCCCTGCCGTCCTTGACACCATCGCTACACGTCGGCTCAATGCAGGATCTGCCTGAGCACCAGCCGTTGCATTCGCACCCGTTGCTATATTGCCCATCACAGTCCAAGTAGTTCTCGGCGCACGCGGCGACTCTGCACACGCTTGATTGGCACGCCGTAGCGGTGGCCCGCCACGGAAGGGGACACGGCACTCCACAGGCGCCGCAGTGATCGATGTCGGTGCTACGCTGCATGTCCGAACTGAGCAGGTCCGCTTCACAGCCGGTTTCGTATTGACCGTCGCAGTTGGCGTAGCCGACGGGACAGGACGTGATCGCGCAGACGCCGTCTACGCAGGCCGACGTACCTCGGCTGAGTCGGCTGCAGATCCGCCCGCAGCCTCCGCAGTTTAGTGAGTCCGATGAAAAGTCGGGGCTGCACAGGCAGTCGCCCGCCTTGGACTGCGCCGACGGGTCCCATCGAAGACCTACCGGGCAGCTCTGGTCCGGGAACGCGCATGAGCCGAGCATGCATCTGCCCTGATTTCCGAGTCGGACGCACTCCGCATCGGAGCGGCAAGGGAAGGACTCGAGAGAAATGCACCCCTGCAGAAGCGTGATGAGAGTAACCAGTGATAGTCGCCGAAAGGCTGCCATCAAAATTTTCCTTTCACCATCGTGCCTCCGAACGTCGGCATGATGGTCACGAGCGCATGTCCTGGCGCGAGCCCCGGATCCAGAGTTCCATCGTCAATCAGCACTCAGGGTGAGCACAAATACTCGCCGAACTGGTAGCGGCAGGCGCAACTCTTGCACTCCCAGGAATTGTTACAAGAAGTGTAGGCTCCCTTCCTGCCTTCGCAACCATTTGCGTATTGCTTGTCGCAGTCTGCGTAATAAACGATGCACTGGTCGATCGCGCAGGCACTTGCCTGGCACGCCGTAAAGTTGACGCCTATGGTGCGTGGACAGCGCATGCCGCAGGCACCGCAGTGATCGATCTCGGTGTCCCTCTGCCCATCGGAATCGGCCAGGCTCGCTTCGCAGCCGTTTGCGTATTGTCCATCGCAGTCGCCGAAACCGTTATCGCATTGGAAGATTTTGCAGGCGCTCGCCTGGCACGACACACCACTGGCATGCGCGGGGCGCGAACAGCCTGCGCCGCAGGCACCGCAGTGATCAATCCAAGCATCAAGCTGCATGTCGGAGTTGGCCACGTTCGCTTCGCAACCGTTGTCATGTTGTCCGTCGCAGTCCTGGTAGCCGGTGTCGCAGGACGCGATCCTGCAAGCACCCTTCACGCAGGTCGCGGTGGCGTGGGCAGGCGACGGACAGGGATAGGGGCTGCACAGGCAGTCGCCGGCCTCGGACTGCGCTGTGACGTCCCATCGAATCCGTGAAGGGCAGTTCGCGTCGGCGAACGCGCATGAGCTGCGGATGCAGGTACCCTGGGCTTCTTCCTTGACGCACTCCGCATCGGACCGGCAAATGAAGACTCCGGGAGCGAGGCAGCCAAGCATGAGCGCGACAAACGTAGCGAACGATATGCACGGAAAGGACGTCACCGGAACCCCCCTTCGACCCTCTCTCCACCGAGCGAGGGCAGAATGGTCACAGTCGCCTGTCGCTTCCGGCGCTCGATGTGCGGCGGATGCGCCCTCGTGATGGCACCCGCAGCGGCCGTGGCGAGGCCGATGAAGAGAAGAGCTAGACCCGACCCGCGTTCGGCGTTGATGGTCGTGACGCTTCCGAGGTACTGATCTAGGGTTCCACTGCGATCGCCGTGCTTCATCCCGTAGCCCACCCCGGCAAGCGCGATTCCAACCACAGTCACGGCAGCGCCACCCGCCACGAGTGAAATCGTCACCGGTAGGACGCGCCGCCGGTCACGCCGCCGCATCTCCACCTGTGCTCTCTCCGCAGCGGTCCGCTTCTCCTGCAGACTGCGCAGGGCGTTCTGCTCGGACTCCTCGCGCTCCCGAAACAGCGCCGCTGCGGTCGCCATGCTCAGCGCCTCGCAGGGGCCTGAGGTCGCCGTGATGCGGAGCCGTCCGTCGAAGCTGGCCGTGGTGAGGCTGGTGACATGGAAGGCGCCCTCGTCATTGATGCTGAAGAAATACTCATTCCTGACGGACCGCTCTGTGTTGCCGAAGCGAACGAAGCGGGCGACGCGATCGAAGTCGACGAGCACCAGCTCGATGTTGCTGTACCTTGCGGACTTCGGCGCGCTGAGGCGCGGAAACTGCGTGTTGACGCGCTCGAAGTGCCAGACCGCGCGGACCGCTCTCGTGTCTAGAAGTTCTGCACCGCTGGTGAAGAGGCCCCAGGTAGATTGGGTCTGCACTGTGCAAATCAGCACCTCCGGCCGATTGGTCACGCTGTAGTGGGGTATGGCCGGTGATGGCGGAGACGACGGGACGCCGACCGTAACGCTCTGCTCGAGCGCAGCGATCCACTCGGTCGGAAGGGCAATGTTCACGGTCTGACCCTTGAGCGCCGAGAATGTGGTGATGCCCACGAGCCGGCCCTGGGCGTCGAAGAGTCCACCGCCGCTCGAGCCGGGGGAGATAGGGGTAGTGATCTGCAGCATCGCCGCGCCCATCTCGGTGCCGCTACTACCCTTGTCGACCCGGCGTGCCGCGATCAGGCCGTCCAATAGGGATAGTTCGCGGCCGCGTGGCGCGCCGATGGCATAGACACGCTCACCCATCTGCACAAGTGATGAGGGCCGCTGGGTGACGCGCGGCTGTTCGAGTCCGGGAACGCGCAGGATGGCGAGGTCGTGGGCGGCATCGAAACTAGCGAGCCCGGCGGTGAACGTCCGTCTCCCCTGCGTCACCTCGATCGCGGTGGCACCATCGATGACGTGCTTGTTGGTGACGATCTGCTCGCGCCCGATCACGATGCCGCTACCCTGGCCACGCTGGCCACCCATGGTGACGGTGACCACCACCACCGATGGTACCAGACGGGCGAAGAGTACTGAGGGGGGCAGGTCGTACGCTTCACCCATCGCCATCGCAGCCGAACCGATGCTCTGCCGCGAGCCGGGCGCCTCGGTGAGCAGGTTCACGCGCTGCGTGACGGTATCGCCCGCTTTGAGCGTAACCTCGATGACCTGCCGCTCGTATCCGGGTTTGCTGATCACGATCGAGAGCGCCCCCGGCAGCACTCGGACCGGTCGCGGCAGCGGCGTCTTGCCGACATCGCGACCGTCGATGTTCGCCAAGGCCCCAACGGCGTTGCACTGGATGTCGATGGTGGCAATCTGGTCTTGCAACTCGAAGACGCGCTCTTGAGCGAGCCGCCAATCGGTTTGATGCTCCTCCTTGTTGATTTCGCCTACGAAGCGCTCGTAACGCTCAAGCGCCTCGATCCGACGGCCCAGTTGATACAGCGCCTGGGCGATGTTGAAGTGGAGCTTTGGACTGGGGAACACCCGGTAGACGTCCTCAAAGAGCTTGAGCGCTTCGGCCCAAAGTCCGCGATCTAACTTGTCGTTACCATCGGCAAGGAGCGAGAGCGCCCAACTGCTGCCACCAACGTCTGGAGGTGGCTCGGCGAAAGCGGTGTCGTTGATGCAAACGACAAGGCTTAGGGCGAAGACAAGCTGATACAGCCTCACTTAGCGACCTCCCCCAGCAAATCTACTTTTCCATTGTACGCGGCACTGTCCCGTCCGCTGTGGAAATTCGGGATGAAAAAAGAGGGCGGCTCAAGTCTCCCCGGGGAGGATTCACCGGGTTCATACAGACAGGAGCCACCGATGCGAGACAGTACTGCCCATTCCGGCCAAAGTGACCGCTGATTCCGGCCAAAGTGACCGCTGATTCCGGTTCAAAGTGACCGCTGATTCCGGTTCAAAGTGACCGCCGATTCCGGTCCAAATGGACCAGGCTCATCCTTATCGGAGCGAAGCGACGAAGCTGGCTCGGTTTTGGTTACGGATTTTGATTCTTGGGTTCGCTTCCTTTTCTTCTGGACGGACCTTTTAGCACAAGGCGATAGCTGCGATGCACGAGCCGATCGAGGATGGCGTCCGCCACCGTCGGTTCACAGAGCCACTTGTGCCAGTGCTCGACCGGCAGCTGACTGCTCACCACCGTCGAGCGCCGCCCCTCTCTGTCCTCCAGTACTTCGAGTACGTCGCGACTCTGTGCCTCCGTCAGCGCTCCCAGTCCCCAGTCATCCAAAATCAGCAAGTCGTTTCGCAGCAGTCGTCCCAGCAGACGAGCGTACGTGCCATCGGCGTGCGCCAGCTGCAGCTCCTCCAGCAGCCGAGGGAGCCTCACATACTGCACGCGGAATCCCTTTCGACACGCCTGTTCTCCCAGCGCACACGACAGGAATGTCTTGCCAGTTCCCGTCGCTCCGGTGATCAGCACCGCCAGGTTCTGTTCGATGTACTGACACGACCCGAGCTGCGCAAGCTGCGCGCGTGACAGATTCCGACTCTCCGAGATCTCTACCGCTTCCATCGTCGCTGTGTGCAGTCTGAGCTTGGCCTCCTTTCGCGCTCTGTGAATCCGTTTGTTGTGGACAGACAGGTGCTGCGCATCGACCAGGAGTCCCAGCCTCTCGTCGAAGCTGAGCCCGAGCATCTGCGGATTCCCACTATGCGCCTCCCACGCTTCGATCATCGCCTCTAGCTTGAGTTCCTTGAGCTTGTTTT
>CAZKOY010000262.1:0-5065 GCA_964554495.1 uncultured Myxococcales bacterium | reverse complement strand
CGATTGCAGGTGTCGCAGAATGGCTCGCTGACCGCAGCGATGAGCCCGACGCGGCGTACCTTCTGACCGAAGCGCAGGCCAACATAGCGCGCCGGACCGCCGCCAGGAAGGGCTGGCTGTTCGTCGAGGATCGGCAAGATCGGGCCAAACTCCGCGGTCAGTCGGTCACGAATCTCCGCCGCAGAAAGGAAGCCCCCGCTGTCTATAGACATGCCGCTGCCCATGGGCATGAGTTCAATGAAGCGCGGCGTCAGATCGTGCTCAAACGCGAATCGGCAGATCTTGCCAAGTTCGTCGTCATTGAAGCTGCGCAGCGCCACGGTGTTGAGCTTCGTGTGCGGAAAGCCCACCGCACGCACTCGCTCGATACCGGCGAGAACCCGCTCGAGACTGCCGTGTCGCGTGATACGGCGGAAGCGTTCTGGATCGAGCGTGTCGAGGCTGATGTTCACCCGGGACAGGCCCGCATCGCGCAGCGGAGCCGCGAGATCCGACAGCCGCTCGCCGTTGCTCGACAGCGACAGCTCATCGAGCCCGAGCTTGGCCAGCCTGGCGACGATAGGAATCAGGTCCTTGCGCACCGTAGGTTCGCCGCCCGTCAGCCTCGCCCGGCGGACGCCAACCTGTCTTAGCGCGGCGATGATGTTCACGAGTTCATCGACGCTCAGCACCTGTTCGCGGCCGAGGTGTGAAGGCTCTACTGTGGGCATGCAATAGCCGCAGCGATAGTTGCAACGATCCGTGAGCGAGACGCGAAGGTAGCTGACGCGTCGCGTCCATGCGTCGACAAGCTCGGCAGGCGGCGCGAGCCCCGCCGCCCTTTCCGGTGCAGCGCCAACGCGTCCTCCGCGCTCGATCGGCACGCAGTCGAGGATGGGAAGGTGTCTACGTCGCGTTCGGTCCGTTCCTTGGGGGGCGCTTGTCGGTTCAGCCATTGTGATTCACTCCGCGTGCTACAGCAATCCGTGTGCCCACGTCTGCGGTAGCGAATGAGGATGCTGAGCGAAACCGCGTGTCCCCCCCCCCGTGAACGGGCAGCCCCTGCCGCTGGCACAGAAGATGCAAAAATTTTTAGCTGATGGGTCCTAGAAATGCGATCGTGCTGTCAGTCTTTTTTTGGGCGAGCCACGCGTCAGCTCAGACGAACGTGATGGATCCGCCGCCGTCCGGGGCAATGGGAATGCCTGCTCAGCCACCCATCGCGCCACAGCCTGCGATGTCGGAGTCGCCGGCTGCGCTCGGTGCGTCTGGTCCTTCCGCGAGCCCGACAACAGCCGCACCTGCGAGTCCAACTGCGGCCCCTCCCAGCCGGCCATCTGTGCCGTCAGGCTCGGCTCCCAGCCTTGCGGGCCAGACCGCAACTCCTCCCGGGATGTCGCCGCGCCCGGCCCCCTATTCACTGCCCTGGGGGCTACGACCGATCATTCCAGTCACGGTGCTGCGGCTTGACACCGTGGTGGCGAGCTACCGCGTCAATGACAGCACTGGAGTGACAGCGGCGATCATGCCGCTTCTCGGTTATCGCTTCACACCGAACTTCATGGGGGTAGCCCGCTGGGGGCTGATCGGAAATTCCGCTCCCGATGGCACCTCTGGGGTGTCTGTGTCGAACATTGCCCTGGGGGGCATCTGGGGTCTGAAGCTGCCGGCCAGTCTGCGCTTGGGCTTCTTTCTCGGGGCGACTGTTCCCATTGGCACGGGCGGAGCAAAGGCCGCGGATCCGCTGACTGCAGCGGCGAACAGCGCGGGGCTCTATGCTCGCTCTGCTCTTGACAACGCGATGTTCGCCGTAAACGACTTCACGCTGTTTCCAGGCGTAGACTTCGCGTACGTCGGACACGGTCTGACCGTGCAAGTCGAAGCGACGCTGCTGCAGCTGTTCCGGGTGAAGAACGAAGCCGTGCAGACGGATGCCTTCCGTACCAACTTCACGGCTGGCTTGCACATCGGTTACTTCGCTACCAAGTGGCTGTCGCTCTCGACAGAGCTGCGTTACCAGCGCTGGCTATCAACCCCCGACGCCGTCGCTCAGGACGAGAGCCTACGCGACAACTTATCACTGGCGCTGGGGCCGCGCTTTCATGCCCCGCTTGGGCGGGGCTTCCTGCGCCCGGGATTCGCATACAATGCCGGTCTGGCCGGCCGGCTGAGCAGCAACAGCTATCACATGGTGCTAATTGACATCCCCTATGTCATGTGACCGAGCCCCCGGCGCTCACGTGTCTTCCGCTGGCGGAACCGGCAGCTACTCGACCTGACCGAGTGCCCCGTCAGGCAATGACCGGCAGGTGAACAGGGCCGCACTTCATCTCTTCCTTCCCGTCCTTATCCGCGAAGAAGTCGAGCGGCGCGGGATCAACGCCCAAGTCGCTGCACTCGCGAGCCACAAGCTGCCAGCACCAGGTAAACACGGGCCCGTATACCGGATCCGCGCGCACGTCCTCCCGCTCCGCAATCGCGCGCGAGAAACGCCCAAGATGCGCGGTGAGAAACTTCCTCCTCGCGTCTTCCACGACGAAGCGGCCTTCCTCGTCGTCCTTCAGGTGCTCCTGCTTTAGCAGCAGCAGTCCATAGAACTCCAGTTCCACCGCGATGTGGTCGGGCAGCTCGTGGATCCCCTCCTGGTCCAGGGTTAACCCGAATGCTTGATAAAACCCACCGATATCCGCGAGCGTGTTCCCCTTACCCATGCCACGCATGCGACCGTACTCGCTCTCATACAGCGAGGCGCGCTCGCCCCCTCGATCGAACAGCTCGATATAGGCCGAGGCCACATCTTCGATGCCTCCCTGTCGGCGCAGAGCAGCGAGGAGCGGCCCTGCGCCTTCGTGCGCGTCAAGCGTCGTCCCGAGCCCCGATAGGGTCTCCTGAAGTTCCGCGTCCGCATAAGAGGTCAGGACAGACGCCAGCGTGAACTCTCTCGCGCGTTCCATCAACGTCGACATCTGCGTCTCCATCACTGGATCCTCATTGGCGTCCACGCCATGGTCACACACTTGCGCGAGCCGACCTCTCCCTTCCCCCCCTGCCACACCGCGAAGGCGATGTTGTCACTCCCACCCACATGGAGCGTCGATCCCCCCTCGATGGCCAGCGGCCGAACGATCACCAGCGTCCACTCGCCGTTCTTCCACTCGCCCTTCGCCGCGCTTCCGTGGCCTTCCTGGACCGAGGACGTAGAGTACCCCTCTGCGATGATCTCATCGATGCTTGCCTTCACGTACGCCTGCGGGTTCCCCTCTGCTCGCCCCGGTGCGAACTGATCGGTGGCTGCCTCCTTCGCGGCGGGGAGATCCTTGAACTCCATGGGATAGATATCGATAGAAGAGTTCGGATAGAGATCCTTCATCGAAGGCTTCCCCTTCTCGTGATCCCGTTGGTACTGCGCCCGCCAATGGAAGAGGTGCACCGGATTGTCTTTCGAGCCCATCATCACCAGGGGCGGCGACCCCTCCTTCACGGGAAACTCCAGGGCCAGCGCGTCGGAGAACTCGCCAAGGTGCCCGGCCTCGCTCTTCTCCGTGTCCTTCCAGCGCAGGCGGAACGCCACGCGCTTCCCATCATGAACCGCCTGGACCATGACCGACCCGGTGGTCGTGGTTTCCGGTCGCGGTGCGACCATGGGCTGCGCCGTCAAGAGCACTGGCCCCTCGGGGACATTGCGCCAGTACTCTGCCGACGGGTCCGGCGTTGACAGATCCGCTGCGACCTTTCCCACCACGAGCTGGGTGATGAACTTGGGAGCGGATGGCTCGTTGTGGCAGCTCCCAATCAGAGCTGACCCGAGCAGGCACAGCGCGGCTTGAACATTCGTCTTGGTGCGGGTCATGGGTATCCTCCGCCGCGGTTCAGGGCGTATTGGTGCGGATGGCGCCCAGCTTGGCGTCATAGGCAGGTCGCTCAATGATGTTCTCGGTAACCGGCACGCGCACTAGCTCCGCACCAGCCGCATCGAATCCAGCCGCGGATCCTTGGGCCACCGTGAAGCGGTGCATAATGCGATCGGTGCTCCCCATCAGGCACAGGAGCCCCTGCGCCACCGGATCGCTCTCCAGCTCCTTGTAGCGCTCGATGGCGCCGTCCACCAGCGGGCCGAACATCTGCCGCAGATACTCGCGGTCCGCGTGAATCGGCGGGATGTAGTAGATGTTGGGCTCGAGCCCTAGCTGCGGATAGTAGGGCAGCGCGATCTGCTTCTTATGAATCAGGTAGTCGATGGGGTTATCGTCACGAGCGCGCCATGGCGGATTAATGAAGCCCATGACGCGGATCTTGCCGATGCAGTTCACCACGCACTGCGGCTGAACTCCCTCCTCAACGGCGGGGTAGCAGCCGATGCACTTCTCGCTGGTGCGCGTGTAGGGGTTATACATGGACTTCTTGTAGGGACAGGCGCGGACGCACTCCCCGTACCCCTTGCAGCGCGACTGATCGATGAGGACGATGCCGTCCTCCTCGCGTTTGTAGATCGCCTTGCGAGGGCAGGCAGCCAGGCACGCCGGATAAGTGCAGTGCGCGCAGGTGCGCGGCAGGTAGAAGAACCACTTGTCGTGCGGCAGCGAGGCCATGTGGGCACCGCCGTCGACGTTTCCGCCCGCGCAGTCGTCTTCACCAACATTGGGATACATCCAGTCTTCGTCCGTCGGGGCGAAGTGGAGCACGCGCTCAGTCGGCGGCGCCGCCTCGATCCGCGTCTCGCCCTGGTACTCGCCGCTCGCGCTCCACTCCTGGCGCCCGAGCTTTTCGAGGATGCGCAGATCCCAGGCCAGCGGGTATCCGCCCCATGGCTTGGTCTCCACGTTGTTCCAGAACATGTACTCTTGGCCCTTGCCGCTGGTCCAAGTCGTCTTGCATGCAAGGGTGCACGTCTGGCATGCGATGCACTTGTTGAGATCAAAAATGATCGCCCACTGCTTCTTCGGGCGGCTTCCCTCATACGGGTATTCGATCTCGCGCTTGAGGTGCCAGTTCTTTACCTTGGCCATGATGGTTCCTCTTACTTCACGAAGATGAAGCGGCCCTTGAGGTACGTCTTCCTGGCGTCGCTCTCATAGGTTGGCCGGAA
>CAZKOY010000261.1:0-5225 GCA_964554495.1 uncultured Myxococcales bacterium | reverse complement strand
CTTGCTCTGAAAGCTGACGAAGATCCTCGAATAGACCCATGTAGCAACCTCCTCGTTTCGGCGTGCGGGGTTGGATTTCCAGTCGGTAGGTGGCGCGCATCTTCGCCATCGTGCGGAGCAAAGGTCAAGTAGAGTCGCGTAGAAGATCGCTTTACGTGTCCGGCTGCGTCCGGCACAGTCCGCAGGATGCGTAAGCGGCGAAGCCACGCGGGCCGACCTCATGCGACGAAGGAAGAGATCCGGGCGGCCCTGATTGAGCTGCTGGCCAGTCCCAATGCTCGGACGCTGCTACCCAAAAACACCGGAGGTCTGACCGAGAGTCAGTGCGCGTCCTGTCGCATTCCGGCGACGCTTCACATTCCCTCTGTGCGCCGTCATGTCCTCATGGGCTGGGCACAGCTGAGACGCTGTCCCCAAGCGACGCAGGCGGACGTCCAGCGCGTAGCAGACCAATGCGCACACTGGATTGTCTCGGTGTATCTGCCCGCATGGCGCAAGCAACTGTCGGATTTGACGGCTGAACTGATGAGGCAGTTAACAGGACTACTCGGCCAGCTACAGGAGCCCGCCGCGCTGCTGGCGGATTCTGAGGGCGCAGACCAGGGAAGAAGTACGACGCGAACAAGCTATTCGGCAGTGCTCTGCATGCCGTCGATCCGTGCCCAGATCTGCACAGCTTGGGCAGACATGACAGCCAGTGAACGAAGCAGTACGAAGGCGTGTCGAAGCCGGGCCCTGCCTATTCTTGAGGCTGCGATGGAGTTCTATCGCGATCTCCTCGGTGACGCAGACATCGAGCGATTCACAGTGCGCAGCGCATACCGCGCTGAAGACCATGCAAATCGGATCACGGCTGCCTGCGACCTACTCGGTTCGTCGGTCATTCCTGTTGAAGCGCTCCAGCCTGTCAAAGTGGATGGTGCGCGACATTCACTGGGAACGCGGCTTGACGTCGGTGCGTTGACGTTTCTGGAACAGAGCCACCAAGAGGCCGCTGCCGTACGGCCAGCCAGGAGCAGACCGGTTTTCCTCGCTAGTGGGCGGACGCATGCCGCGCGACGCGCGGACATCTGCGCACGTATCCTCGCATTCTTGGGTCAACTCCGTCGAGAATCGGTCGATAAATGTCAGCCTGTTTGGGTAAGCAAAAACGAACTCACGCGCGCCATCACTGGTCACAAGGGGGGGCCGCGCTACGCACAGATATGGAAATTTACGACGGGGCTGGATCGATTGGGACTGGTCGTAATCGACGATGCCGCCCCTGATCGGGGAGGGGAAAAGGCCCCGAAAAAGATCGCTCTGGCTGTGCCCAAAAAGGTTAAGTACCTCAAAAACTATGGGCGTCAGTACCGTCCTTAGTGCGCCAAGATCTAGATCTGCCCGGTCTTTAGGCGGCCTTAAGAACAAGGCATGGCTGACAACGAAGACCGCAAACAGCAAGAACAACCGACTTTCATTTACCGCAGGTTCCGCGCGTCGCTTGACCTTCGTGGGGAAAGCGTCGAGAGCGTTGCACGGCAAGCAGGTGTATCGAGCCGCCATGTCTGGCATGTCCTGACCGGGCGTCGCCGGGGTTCCCCTGCGCTACTGGGAGCGATCCGGCATACGCTCGGCGATCCGGGCTGGGCCTTTGCCACCGGCCAAGCCGACACTCTCTGGGATGATGCAGCCGGCACTGCGGCTGCTACCGCCTCGGAGGGTTCGCCATGTCGCTAGACGTTGCTGGACTGCTGGCGGCTGCGGCTGGCGATCCCCGATTCGCGGCAGCCCTAAAGCCCATCGTCAAGGATGCGGTCCGGGATGCGCTGTCGGAGTCTGCCGCTGATAGCTGGCTCAGCGTCGAACAGGCGGCGCGATACATCTATGGCTGCGATGGAAAGGCTGAAGCGTTCCGCAAGGCGATCGCGAGGAATGCCGACCTGTCGAGCTTGGCCGCCGGCCCCCCACGCATGCGCCGCTTTCGACGCGTCGATCTCGATGCTTGGCTGGCGAACAACACACGAGCACAGCGCAGACGAGAGCGAGCCGAGTAGGATGAACACGACTCCCGCACCTGTGCGGCTTGTTGCTGCGCCGGAAGCACTCCGCGTAGAGCTGGCTAAGCCGCCGCCTGAGTTGGTCGGCACCGGCATCGCTCCGCTGGATGCCGCCCTAAATGGCGGTCTGGGCTCATGCGGTGTGACGTATCTGGCGGCGGGAACCGGACGCGGCAAGACCGGACTGGTGATCCAGATCGCACGGGCTTGGTTGGCCGCAGGGCGCGCCGTGCTGTTCCTGGAAACCGAGCTGACTCGCCGGCAAGTGCTCGCACGATTCTTGGCGCAAGAAACGGGCGAGAGCTGGTCGGTGCTCCATACCTACACGCCGGAGCAATCCGCAGATCTGTTCGCGTTGGCCGACCAGAAGTTTCCGCGCCTCTTCGTCCATGAATGGCGTCGCGGTGAAGACCTCCTTGCCCTCGTCGCAGCGCTTCCCACGGGGATCAAGCGTGCTGTCATCGTGGACCAAATCAGCGATCTGGCACGCGCAAGGGCAACGGACCGACCCGATATGCGCACGGCCACCATGCAAGTGTCGAGCGAGCTGAAACAGCTAGCGCTGGCTTGCGGGCTGCCCGTGCTCGGAGTCACTCCGACATCGCGCGGTGTGACATCGACCTGGAACGAAGGCCGAAAGCCCCGCAAGGGTCGCGACTTTGAGAGCGCAGCCAAGGATGCCGGTGAACTGGAGTACGACGCGGAAATCCTGCTCTATCTCGACTCTGAGCCCGCGAAGGATGGCGTTGCCTCCGCTTCACTGCACATCGCCAAGGCACGCCATGCCGCAAGCGGTCAGGTCATTGCTCTGCGCTTCCATGCGGCCCTAGGGCTGTTCGTGTCCTCAGACGCCGTCAGCGAAAAGAGCAGCGAAGATGCAAGGGTTCTTGCGCTGGTCAGAGAACGAGGGCCGATGGGTATCGGCAAGCTCACAAAAGAGCTTCACATTGGCCAGCCCAAAGTGGTCGCCAGCGTTGACCGCTTGGTCGCGGCGGGCAAGGTACGCAAGGACAGCATGCGCGGGGTCATGGCAGTGCCCAATGGGGCCGCGGCATGATGCGCGCGAACTCGTCCCCTTGCCCAGCCCTATCCGCCCCCTATGGGGGGCAAATATGCCCTCCCAATAGGGCGGCATATTCGGCCATATCTGGCAGCCCACAGCGACGGCAGAGATGGGGGCATATTCGGCCATATCTGCCATATCCGAATATGGGCCAAAAGGCTCTCGTTTCCTCCGTCGCTGAATATGGGTCGGATATGGGTTCGGATATGCCCCGACACCGGGGGGCCGGATGTTTATGGGCAACGGGTTTGACTGCCTTTTTTGGGCGACCGCAAAAACGGCGGGGGGGCTCTAGGGCTGCCCTGGGCATCATCCCGATTTTTTGCCGCAGTCCGCGACAGCGAGATCGGCACTCTCGCCGAGATTTTGCGCAACCCCTAAGAGGGTAGTGCCCCGGAGGTCGTTGGCATGCCATCCCGAGACGAAACAGGCCGGCGCTTGTCCGGCGCAGAGCAAGCCAAGATGAAACTGGCCCATCGAGAGGAGAGGCGACGCGCTGAGAGGTCGGCGAGCGAGGCAGAGACAGGACAATGTCCGGGCCTGGACTTCTCGCAGTTGGCACCCCCACCGCTAAACGATCCGATAGCCGCCATGGTCTGGTGGAACAACGTGCTCCTGGTCTGCGCCGACAAAGTCATGCGCGATAGCCAGATGCCGCTTGAGCAGAAGATCCGCTTCCTGATGGACGGCTCTGCCAAGGCCGGGATGATTCGCGACAAGGCTGCCGAATCGAAGGCCATTCAGCAGGCCATACGGAAGCTCGATGAGGACAAGATCGCGCACGGGCTAGAGCCCAATGAGCACCGACCCAAGCCGCCGCCAGTGCCGCGACCGGAGCGACGGTCCTAGTCAACGATAGCCAATCAACCCGCGCACCGTCGAACGTGCGCAGCGAACAGGAATAGACCCATGACCCGCGAAGCTTTGAACCTGACGATCTCCGAACCCCTGCGCCGAGCCCGTGTCCGCGAACGGCTCGACGCCATCGCCGACCATGCCGGCATGACCCCAACCCAGATCGCCGGCCGCGCGCTGACATTGGGGCTGGGGTTGATTGAGTCGGACATGCGCCTGATTTTTCCTGGGCAGTCGCCGACGAGCACCGCGATTCCGTGCTCTCCCCCGACAAGCGCGCCCCTGCCAAGCGCTGCGACGCAACACACCACACAGCCATGCGCAGCAACAGACAGCAAGGATGCACCACGCATCGCCCCGACTGCCGGCGCAAAGCCGGACACCGCAAAGCCGCGAGAGGCACCACCGAAAATGGTCTCGACCGAGGAGGCAGCCCGCGCGCTTGGGTATGCGTCGAAGTCTGCATTCTCGATGCACTGCCAGCGTCACCCGGAGCTGGCGCAGCACTCAGAGAAGCAAGGCCGCGCGCGTCTGTGGCGCCTCGCCGACTTGAAAGCCGCGTTCACTCTCGCAGGCTACGGCCCACGGTGAAGCATGCAGCCCGTTAGTCGCGCGCGTCAGGCTGCGCAGTGCGCACCTTGCGGCGAGTCTGTAACTCCTGCGGCCCGATGCCGAACGCCAGCCAGCCCGGGGACAGATCAAGCGCTTTGGCTAGGGCTTCCGCCGTGGCGAGAGTGGGCATGGTTCCTCGCTCGACGTTGCCCACAGCGGTGTGGCTCAGCCCGGCCAGCTTGGCGACCGCCAGCACAGACAAGCCGCGAGCCGCACGTGCATCAGCTAGCCGTTGCGCCACCCCTGAGCTACGCAGCCCCTTCGCAAGTGGTCCCGCCTCCCCTTGTATGCCGAAGGCCAGAAAGACAGGAGACAGCGACAGGGCATAGGCGACTTTTTCCACCGCGTCGATTCGCGGGATGCGCTCCCCTTCTTCCCAACCGGCCAGCGTCGAATGCGCAAAGCCTGCCTGCTGCATGGTGGCCAAGCGGCTTTGCTGCGCTGCCTTTCTCGCCTTTTTCAGACGAGCGGGAAGCGTCAGATAGCCAGGATTCTTGCGCCCACGGACCACGAAAGGTGGGTAGCACGCTGACAGATGTTTCATCCAATTCGACAATATACAGACGGTCGTTGAGTAGTTTATTGCAATCATGGGTAACCCAAGGTAACAACAGGTCAAGGGCTCTGTGGCCCGAAAAAGAAAAGGCTCGACCGTC
>CAZKOY010000260.1:0-5321 GCA_964554495.1 uncultured Myxococcales bacterium | reverse complement strand
CTGCGCGCACCCGATCGAGCGTTGGCCGCTGCAGCGTCGTCGCAGAGCGCTTCTCTTCGCGAAACTCGATCGTGTCGCCGTGTGATTCCGCCATCGCGTCGATGGCGTGACGCTGGGAGCGCAGATCCTGCCCCTTAGAACTCACCCGACAATAGGCGACGGCTCGCATGCGCGCATCTCATCGCAGGAACGACACGCGCACAACACAAACCGATGTCACAGCTTGTCAAAGAAACTCAGGATCGGAGCCTTCAAACTCGCCAAGGCGGCATGCAGGCTGCCAGTCGGTGAAGTCTCGACGATCGGCCGGACCGTGTACGGGCCAAGCGTGATCTCGCACTTCAGCTCATGGGCTAGCTTGGCAAGCTGTCGGATGCGCTGCAGCTCATCGGCGACCGAGTCCCGCGCCCGCTTCTCTGCTTCGGGTGGAAGGGCCACGGTTTGATCGTACCGCACTACCCAAGGGACGAAGCGCCAAAACTCCGCAGCGTCGAGACAGCCACCGGAGATCCTGACACTGCCCGCCAGTGAAGCTGCAAGCGTGCCGTTCCGGTGGCGGCCATCGTCGACCCTGGCAGCACCTCGCCAAGTGGGATCGGCACCTCGATTGCGTCTGCGTTCCCGCTGCCATTCTTGGCGCGTCTACGCGCGAAGCTGCCTACCTCAGCGAACGTCATGCCGCCGGGCTGTCGAAGAAAGAGCGCACACTCGACGAGAGATCCGGGAGGTAAAGAGACCTGAAGAAAGCCGAACAAGGCGACCGTGATCCCCGCTTTCACACTGACGTCGGTTTCCATCTCGGGGCAGAGCGTGAACGCTGCGCCGGGGGCTGGGTCGGCCGTTGAGATTGCTGCCAGTCTTGGGTCTCGCAGTGTTTGTGCAAATGGGATCGCAAGCGCAGAGCCGGCCGCCGTCGTGGTTTCCAAGCTGATGGCGTTCAGGCCCTCGTCGGCGCCTGCGGATCGAGCCTGAAAAAGACCGTCGGAACGGACCGTCAAGAACTGGCCTCTCCCGACCGGCGAAGCCGTGGGCAATAGGATCGGCTCTCCTAACAGCAGTTGGGCATCGTCTGTGGCTGTGGCGAGTTGGATCGGCGAGCGGGTGAAGCCGTGGGCAAGCTGTCCAATGGCGCTTGGAAAATCGACTTCAAAGGCGCCCGGCATCGCGCCGCCGCCATCGCGTACGCCTGTAAAGACAAAACCAAAGCCGCCGCCGGGAATCACAGCACTCTTGGCATAAAGCCTCATGAGCACACCACCAGGATGAGGCCCGACGCACCGTTTCCGCCTGCCCCCGAGAGTTGACCATTGGGGGCGGCCCCGCCGCCGCCGCCGCCTGCGCCGTAGCCGCCGCCCTGGCCACCAGAGCCGCCGGGGCCCGCGTTCGCCCCGCCGCCGCCCCCGCCCCCACTTCCGGGCAAGGCCCCCGTGCCGGCGTTGCCGGTCGTGCCTGCGGCACCCGAAGCGCCGCCAAAGCCGCCTAAGATCGCAGAGGAAGCAGGGCCTACGCCATTGCCCCCGGCCGCGTTTGTTCCGCCGGCCCCGCCCCCGCCCCCGGCGCCGTGGGCTGGCTGGGCAGGAGTGAGCCCCAGCCCGTTCTGTCCGGTGCCGCCGACTCCACCGGGAAAAACAGCACGGCCGCCGCCGCCGCCGGCCGCCGTCGTGGTGCCACCGCCTGCCCCGCCAAATCCCCCGTCGGCGCGCACAATCGCGCCGAACTGAGCCGCCGGAAATCCAGGCTGGCCCGGTTGTCCATTCGTGTTATCGGCTGCGATGGACAGGCCCCCGCTGCCCCCGGTGCCAGGATTCACCGAGACGCTTGCAGGCAGCGAGGAAAGCAAGAGCCGCACGGGAGAGAAGCCGCCACCGCCACCGCCACCGCCACCGCTGCGGGGGCTTGCGCCCCGCCGCCCCGATCCGCCGCCCCCCCCTGGACCGATGACAAAGACATCGGCCCAGGTATAGGCGCCGCTGGGCTTGGTCCACGTGCCCGCCGAGGTGAACATCTGCACATTGGCGGCCGGCGCTGGACCGGATCCGGGCGTTGTGCTCACGACGCGGCCGTAGGCGTCCATCTCAATCGCCGACGGATACGGCACGATGCCGGCGGTCCCGACCAGCGGAAGCGCCAAGCCGCCCGATCCGCCAAGGGGCACAGCCCCACCGCCCACAAGCCCGGCGCCGGCTGTCAGCGTGATCTGAGGGTTCGCAAGATAGCCGTTTCCGACGCTGCCAAGCGGGATCTCGATGATGGGCTGAGTGGGCGTGCCGATATTCGCGAGCGGGGCCGAAAGGGACAGCGACACGATCGCAGTGGCCGCCGCAGTGACGAGTTCTTGAAGCTGCTTCACTTGGTCCGTCGACATGAAGCCGGCCGCGGACTCCGTCGCCATAGCGTGCAGCGATCCGCCGCGGTGCGTGCCATGGGCATGGATGTGATCTTGCCGAGACGCAAAGGGAGAGATTCCCGCGTGGCTTGAATGTTCCACCGCTGTGGGCTGCTGATTCCCAACGGGCGCAAGCTGCGAAACCCGCGCGAGCAAACCAAGCACGATCTCGCGCACCTCTTCGACGGGATCCCGACGCATGCTAGGCCGGGAAGCGATACGGCGGATAGAGAAGCAGCGTGATCTCTGTGCCGGCGACCGACGTCACGGTGATGTCTGTGTCGGTCACGGCGCCAACAACGATCTCGGTAGGCGCCACATGCCCCCCATCTGAGCGCGGGGCCTTGAAGCTCGAAATGGCCACCGCACGCGGGACCGCACCCAGCTCATGGGGCACTTTCTGCGCTGCGCCTTTGCTTACAAAGCTCAGCGTCTTCGGCGCTGTCGCGGTCTTCAGATCGTCGATGTGGTCGGCCGTGATGGCCGGCGGCGAGTTCGGCGGGCCCACCATGAGATCCATGATTTCCCGCTTCAGCGTCGTATAGACACGAGTCAAATAGAACGAGCCCTTCCAAGACATGTGCGCCCCCTACGTGGTGGTTGGCTTAGAACGTGGAGTCACCGGCCGACGGGGACACGGTCACGCTGAAGTAGAAAACGTGACTGCCACCGATGGCGCTTAGCGTACGGATCTCAAAGCCTGTCTTCGACACGTTCCACGCCACAAGCGGCATCGGCGTAAAGGTGCCGGAGTTTGCGCAGCTAAAATTCACGATGGGGATCACGTCGTACGACGATCCGAACACGACCCGCGCAATCACATCGTTGGCAGCAGCGGTGCTACCTGCCCCAAACGTGACGACGACTTGGAACGCCGAATCGGTCGCCTTGGGCTCAGGCTCAGAAACCGTGATGGTGCCCCCGCCGCCGGTAATGGTTGCGAGTTTGTCGGCAAGCGTCGGCGGGAACGCCGTGTCTTTGTGGCGGTTGGGTCCTTTGGGGACGGGGTCGAAGGGCTCAGGCTGAGGACTTTGGATTTGCACAAGGCCCAAGCGCTGGCCAAGGACCGATCCGGCCACCGAGTTGTAAAGCGTGGTGCCAACCGATGGCGCCGGCATCGCCCGCCACATCTTGCCGACTTCGCGAGCCAAGAAGGACGTGCGGTTGTTCATGTCGTTGTGTAGCTGCAGCGCGAGCACGGTTGTGTTCTGCTGGCCTTCTTGGGCCAAAGAGCCCACGGCTGCCAGGGTGAACAGCTCCAGACGCGCCAGTAACTCGCCCGTCGCCTTGTCGGTGCCCAAGCGCTTCGCGAGATCGAAAATCGCGGTGCCTTGCACCGTGTCGTCTTTGGCGTCGGCAAAGGCCATCTTGTATGCCGCTTTCCACGGCGTCAGGATTTCGTCTTTCATAGCGGAGTCTCCACACGCAAGCGGTGAAACGGCCGCCGGCATCGGGGCGCGAGCCGGCCGCCGCGATCGTTAGACAGTCCAGCGGCCTTTGGGGATCTGCAGTGCGCCCTGGTTCAGCGACGCGCCAAAGTTGAAGAATCCACCATTGCCCGACAGCAATGTGATCGGCAGAAGAGCACCCAAGTTGCTGTCGTTGCCCCACATCTTCGATCCCTCAAAGCTCTCAAGCAGCGCGTAGAACGCTTCGGTGCGCTCCGCCTGAGACTGCGCGGACATGAGGTAGGTCATGAAGTTCAGCGTGTTGAGGATGTACACGATGATCTTCGCATCGTTCGCGGGCGTATTCCCCCACGTCGCGAAGCTGTAGGACGAAGGGAGCCCAATTTGGGCCAGATTCGGCCCCGAGGCGATGCCCTGTAGGTTCTGTTCGATCTGCCCATACAGGCTCTGCAGGTTCAGCGAGTTGAAGGCCTGCAACTGTGCGGCGAAATCGCCGCCATTTTTGCGGCGCTTCTTCCTGCCGTTGCCGTTGTCGTCCTCGTCGTCATTCTTGGACTTCTTCATGTAATCGCGGATGTCTTCCATCCAGCGATTGGAATTCAGAGACATGAACCCGAGGATCTTCGTCAGTTGATCGTCGTTCTTGTCTCCGTCGAGGATGCCGAGCTGTCGCAGCAGCATCAACTCTTCCAACGTCTCGAATCCCTTGCTTAGTGCCTTCATGGTTTCCCCCGTCGCTAGCGTCTGCCGAAAAAGAAGATGGGCAGCACATCCGAAAGCGTCCGCCCGAAGGACCGCCCCCCAAACGGCAGAAGGGGGGCCGGTCGATATCGACGCACCGCAGCGATATCGAACCCGGCATAGGGTGCGTCCGGGTCGGACGTGCCGGCCGTCGTCGTGGTTGTGGTTGTGGTCGTTGTAGTCGTCGGCGCCGCACCCTTGGGCTTGATGCCCGCCTCAGCGGGCTCTCGATGCCCGTATAGAGGAGGCGTTGTGCCGCTGGCTTGGTCCTTGCGCGCCTGATCGATCTCCCACTGGATTTCCTCGACCGTAAGAAGCGTCTCGGCCGCTGGCAGAGAGCCCGGCGTATACGTCGGCCCCACCGCTCCCTTCCAGCTCGATGTGTAGAGCCAATACAGCCACCAGAGCCGGCTGCGCGTTGCCCCGTCGAAGTTGATGGGCGGCCGGTGCGCGCCGCGAGAAATCGACGCCTGCCAGGTGCGATCCGGCCAGTTCGCTTGTGCGTCGTCCCAGCCGAACCAGTAATGGAACTCGACCGGCCCGTACTTGGTGGCCAGCGGATCGGCCGTCAGAGCCGGATCGGTCTTGTAGGACTGGTCCCACGCTTTCGCGTTGTTCGGGCTCGATGCGCTGGCTGGATCGTTTCGATCCTCGCCCGCGGCGAAGGCCTTGCGGCCGGCCAGATAAAAATCCGTCGCTGCGTAGTTGTAGTCTCGTTGCACCTTGCGGGGCGGCATGCTGCATCCCTCTCAGAACGTCACCACGTCGAAGTCACGATCCAGCGC
>CAZKOY010000259.1:0-5381 GCA_964554495.1 uncultured Myxococcales bacterium | reverse complement strand
TGTTCTATGTGAACTGGCAATTTTCTGCCGGTGAGGCGCGATGACGACGGTGAGGGGAGGGCGGAGTGAGCCGAGTGCGGCACCAGGTATCCCGCGGGCCCGGCGATGAATCGCGGATGACGAGGGCTACTCTGCGTTTGGCTCGGCGCCGCGTTCGCTTCGCCCGGCCAGCAGGGCATCACTGGTCGACGGCGACATCATGGCCGCATCGGCAGCGCGCAAGCCGTCGAAGCCGACGAAGGCTACGGTGCGGTGGGGGCGAAGCTGCGAAAGCTCATAGAGCGTGTTGTACGCAGCAAAGACGGCCGCATTCTGCTTCAGCTCGGAAAAGACCTCTCCCATGGCCAGCGGATACTGCGACTTGGCATCGGCGACTAGCTTGGCCACCTTGGCGTCGGTCTCGGCATCCAGCATGGCCACAGCCAAGCGGCCTTCTTCTTCGATGCGCGCCTTCGCTCGCTCTTTGCGCGCCGCGACCGTCTCGAACATCAGGCGCGAGACTTCCGGCAGCAGGCGCACGTGGCGGATAAAGGCATTGCTGACCAAGAGCCCCCAGCGCTGACACTCGTCGTGCAGATCGCGCTTGAGGCGCTCGCACAGATCGGTGCGGTCGGTGAGGATGTGATTGAAGTCCAGGTTGGAAAGGATGGCGCGCGTGGCATGGGACGCCACATTGCGCAAGCTGCGATCCCAGTCCTGGACCGCGAATGCAGCCTTGGCTGGATCGACAATGCGGAACTCTAACCACAGATCGACGATCAGCGTCGTGCCGGTGGCGTCGTTGATCTGGATGTTGTCGATCTCGCGAAAGTCCACTTGCTGTGACACGCGGCGCAGCGAGATCCACGGCAGAAGCAGGCTAGGGAAGATATGCAGACCCGGCTCGGTCAGCACGCGATCCAGCTTGCCAAAGCGCGATATCAGCACAGCTTCTTCGTCGGGCACGGCGACCACCATCAGGCGGAAGATGCGCCACAGGATCAGCGCGCCACCCAGCGCGATGGACAGCCCAAGGATGAATGCAATCTGCGGGCTCATGCGGCCTCCTTCACGGGGACTGGGGCAATGGTTTCTGGCTCGTGAATAAACAGCGAGCGCGCCTCGCCATAGACTTCAGCGCGACGTCGCGCAATGTACGCATCGAGCACGCCCGCTGCATGCAGTCGGCCCAAGTGAGCGGCCAAGACGCGCGCTTCTTCGGCAGCGGCTTGCGCTTGCGCGTGCGCGATGGCGACACCTCGCTCGGCTGCGAGCAGCTTCTGCTGGTTGTCGGCTTCGGCTCGCGCATGCAGGGCATCGGCTTCGGCGTGCGCATTGATGACGGCATTTAGGGCATCGGCTAGCTCATCTGGCGGCAGGATGTCCGTTAGATCGACGGCGTGGAAGCGCACGCCATAGTGTTCGCCGATGCGCTCGCGTACGAAGCGCTCAATGCGGCTGTGCAGGCGCTGACGATCGCGGCGCAAAAGAGCATAGGAGCCAACCTCTGGCGTGGCCTCTTCCCCCTCGGGCCGGAAGTTGGCGATCTCGTTGCGCAACAGGCAGGCGAACAAGCCCGTGATGTGCTCCATCGGAGCGCGTAGCTCAAACAGGTAATCGTACAAGCGCTCGCGCAGCGGCGAAAAACGCAGGATCGAGTCGAAGCGCAAGAGCGTCCCGTCCTCGGTCATGGCCGTCAGGCCGTGATGGTCGCCGGACAGATCGAGGTTCTGTTCCATCATCGATACCAAGTGGACGTCATGCCATGGCGCTTTGCGGTTCAAGCCGGGCGCAAAGATGCGCAGCGCCCGCTTGTCGGGACCGTCGGCCAGCGCTCGGCCAAAGCTGGACAACACCGCAAGGTGGCCTTCGGGGACGCGAAAGAAGCAGCGCGATAGCAGCACCACGGCCAGGACACCCAGGCCGCAAAAGAACCCCCAGGTTGCATAGAGATTGCTCAGCACGTTTCGTTCCTTTCTGCGTCTTTGGTTCTAGAAGCGGGCGGCATAGGCCTTGGACGTCGCCGCGGCGTGTGCGCGAACGGGCTCATCGTCGCTGATCTGGCTGCCACGATGGATGTGGGCGCGATATGCGGCGGCCAGGCCGCGGTTGACTTCGACGACGTCTTCGTTGAACTCGATCTGTTTTTCGTTGATGAGAGGCAGCAGTTTGACTGCGTCTTGCGTGTCGATGATGCGGCCATGTGGGACGAAGCGGCCTTCGGGGATCTCGACACCAACGACCACCGCACCGATGCCGATGAAGCAGCGGCTGCCGACGATCGAGTCATGCACGACGGCCTTGAAGCCGACGAACGTCTCGTCACCGATATAGCAGGGGCCATGGACGAGAGCGTCGTGCGCGATCGACACGTTGCGGCCGATGAAGATGGCCCAGCGCTCGTTGCCGACGTACACGTATTTGTCTTTCAGCGCGTGCAGGACGACGCCGTCTTGGATGTTGGTGTTGTCGCCAATAAAAAACGGCGAGCCCTCATCGGCGCGCACCGATGAGCCAGCAGCGATATGCACATGATCGCCAAGCAGGACACGGCCGATGAGCGCGGCTTGGTGATGCACGAACGCCGAGCGCGCCTTGAGTGCCCGACCGCGGATGTTCGACAGCCACTTCTGCCGTTCGGGCGGCGCCTCATAGTGACCGGGGCGGCGAGCGTGATGGGCTTCTTCGCGGTGCAGCGTGGCGCGAATGCCCCCTTCGCGTTGCTTTTCAAGCTGCTCGCGCACGGATTTTTCTCCGCGATGCAGATAGGCATGCACGGCATGCAGCGCGATGCCACCGACGAGGCCCCACATCAAGTGCCCCGTGACCGTGCCTATAGCGGCAGCCAGAAACGCAAGCGCCTCGATGCGGCTCTCGTGATACAGCTTGACCAGCGTGCCGACCTCGATCAGGCGGCCACCGACGACGCACAGCAGCCCAGCCAAGGCTGCGAGCGGAATCTGCGCAATGTACTTGCTGCCGTACAGCATCGCGACCAGCAGCGCCAGCGCATGCACCAAAGAGGACAACCGACTGCGGCCTCCCGACTGCACGTTGACACCCGAGCGCACGATGACGCCTGTGACTGGCATGCCAGAAAACAGGCCCGATCCCAAGTTGGCCAAGCCCTGACCGAAGAGCTCCAGGTTTGGGCTGTGCTGCGAGCCGTCGCCTTTCATGCGATCGATGGCGCTCGCCGACAGCAGCGACTCGACCGAGGCCAACAGGCCAAGAGGCACGGCGCGGATGAACAAGTCGATCCACTTTTCATCCGGCTCGACGGGTAGCTTGGGCAGCGGCAGCGACGATGGAATGGCGCCGACTCGCTCGATGTTCCAGCCCAGGTATACGGCGACGAAGGTCGCGACGACGACGCCGACAAGCGCCGCCGGAAAGCGCTTGTATCGCGACATGCCGATGGTGAACAGCGCCACCATCAGGCCGCAGACGACGGCCAGCCAGACCACGTGATGCAGCCACAGAGGCTGATGCATCATCTTGGCCAGCTCAGACACTTTGTAGTCAAAGCCCAGAAGCTCGGGAATCTGTGTGTCGAGCAGCTTAAGGCCGACCCCGGTCGTAAAGCCCGCGAGTACAGACTCGGGCACTAGCTTGCCGTAGCGACCGGCCATGGCGAAGCCCAAGATGAGCTGCAGCGCACCGATCATCAGAGCGACGGTGGCTACGCCTTCGGCGCCAAAGTCGGCGGTGATGGCGGCCACCATGACTTGTAGCGCTGCTGCCGGGCCGGTCACCTGCAGCGGAGCGCCGCCAAAGATCGAGGCCAGCGCGCCACCGATGGCCCCCGCCAAGAGCCCGGCACTCGGCGGCAAGCCGCAGGCGACAGCCAGAGCCACGTTTAGTGGCAGTGCCACCGCAGCGACGGTCAGACCAGCCAGGATATCCGACGGCAAGCCCTGACCCCGATGCACCGCAGCCCAGCTGTTTAGCCAGTAGCGAGCGGCGGCCTGCACATCGCGGCGCCAGGCCTCGACGTATTCGCGCTGGTCGAACGGGCGGCCCACACGAGCCGCTTTGCCGGGGGCGCCCCCTCGCGACGTGCTGGCTTTCGGGGGCGCCCTATGCGGTACGGGGGGCGGCGATGACGGGGACGGTGACGACGGAGGCATGGACGAAGATGCCGGAGCCTGCATGGCGCGCATTGTGCCGAATAAATGACGAAATCGTAATCACTTCGTCATGTTGGCCGCGACACGCGCGCGGGCAGCCGCGGTACGAGCTGATTCACCCTTGCGGACTGCCCTTGATCTCACCTGTGATGTCACCTTTGTTTTGGCCAGCCAGAAAAAATTTCAAAAAATTTGCCCTGGTGATCCCTGCACGGCAGCATCTCTTGTGTGCCGATCTTTGCGCAATCCACCGAGCGCTCTCTGCGGGTATCTAAGCCTGTATTGGCCCCCGCGGCCGTTCCTGCCGATCCATCGATATTTACCCCCAGGCTTACACGGCAATCTTCGAACCGCCGACAATCAGCTGTCGAGCCCACGTTTGCCGGTATCGAGCCGCGTCCTTTCCTAAAGTGGGCGGGAGGCAAGCGGCAGCTCTTGCCGCAGCTTCTGTCCCGCGTGCCAGGGGCTTTCCGCCGCTATCACGAGCCCTTTGTCGGCGGCGGGGCGCTGTTCTTCGCGCTGCAAGCCCGGCAGCAGCTGCCGCAGGGGGCGCGGCTGGCAGATATCAACCCAGAACTGGTGAATGCCTATCAGATCGTCCGCGACCGCGTCGAGACCTTGATTGTTCTGCTGGGCGCATTTCGTAATGAAGAGGACTTCTATTACGAAATCCGCGCGCAAGATCCCCAGGCCTTAGATCCGGTACAGCGAGCCGCCCGACTGCTTTATCTAAACCGGACCTGTTTCAATGGTCTGTTTCGAGAAAACCGCGATGGCCGCTTCAATGTGCCGTTTGGGCGCTATCGCAATCTGCAGATCCTGCGAGAGAACGATCTGCGCGCCGCCAGCCGGGCCCTGCGCGGCATCTGCATCGAGCAGTCTTCGTTTGACGCGCTGGCCGACTGCGTCGAGCCGGGCGACTTCGTGTACTTCGACCCGCCGTATGCACCGCTGTCGCGTACGGCTTCGTTCACGTCGTACAGCCGAGGCGGCTTCGACGATGAGGCGCAGCGACGCCTGGGGGCGCTGGTGCGTGCGCTTTCGGCCCGCGGCGTTCACGTGCTTTTGTCGAACTCGTCCGCGCCGCTCATCTTCGACATCTACGACCACCCTGAGCACTTGGTCGAGCAGGTGCTGGCATCGCGCGCCATCAACAGCCGCGCCGACCGCCGCGGCAAAGTCCGCGAAGTGCTGGTCGCCGCCGGTCCCCACGTCGACAGCCTGCGCCGCCGCCAAGCCCCCCAGCCGCTCTCGCTGTCCGCCTAGCCGCGC
>CAZKOY010000258.1:0-5399 GCA_964554495.1 uncultured Myxococcales bacterium | reverse complement strand
TCAGCTTCGGGTCAGCTTCGGGACGTTGGGCGGTGCATCTTCGGCCATAGTATCGCAGGTGCCCCAGCGACCCAGCGGCCTTTCTTACGGTCGCGCTCGCTGGGATCCGCAGTCGGCACATGGGCTAGGCTCGCTCTTGTGCCCAAGATCGAAGAGCCGATGCAACAAATGCGCACAGATCTGTGGGGCCAAGAAGAGGCCTGGTTTGGCGAACAGATGGCTTAAGGCGTGCTGAGGTCAGCGGCGAGGGCGGATAGGGTGGGGGGCTGTAGATCCGCGCGCAGCGAGCAGCGCGGATGATCGACCAGCAGCGCCGCTTCAGCCCGACCGCTGCGCAGGGCCTGGGCTGCCTCGCGCGAGAGCTTCGCCTTGAAGTAGTGGACGGCGGTGGTGCGCGTCGGCAGATAGGCATCAGGAAGCTTCTGCGTCGCTGGAAAGCGCTGCCCTATCACCTCGACGAAGACCGCGTGCTCCAGACCGGCAAGCTCGGTCAGCATGCGCTCGCGCGTCTCGCGATCGGGGATCTCGACGAACAGCGTAAAGCTCAGCTCGTCTTCGCCTGGGATCAGGTCGTTGTAGGTCTCGATCTCGTGCGCGATCCCCGACTCGCTGGTGATGCGCTCGGTGCGCAGCATCTCTTGAATCTGCAGCAGCACCGAGTCGTGGTTTTCAAACGTCGCACCCAAGAAGTCCCCAATGGCGACGCGGCGCGGGCGCTTCTCGGCGAGCACGCGGGCGCGGAAGTGCGGGCGAATCTGCTCGTATTCCGCAATGGACAGGATCTCTCCACGTTCAACGGTTTTCATCGGTTTCCTAGTCAGGGCGTTCCTAGTGATCGCTGGCCAAGGCATCGACCAGGCCATAGGCATGGGCGACGGCCTCTATGGGGTGAAGTACTCGGCGACCGGTCTCGTGCGTGACGCGCAGCGAAGCCAGACTGCAGTCGGAAAGGACCAGATCAGGCGGGCTGCTTTGCACGCCCTGCACCAGCTTCTGCGCGTACCTTTGGCCTGTCGCGTAGTGCCGCGCTTTCATACCCCACGTACCGTCGACGGCTGAGCATTCTTCGACCATGCGAACTTCAGTGTTGGGCACCACGTTGAGGACGCGCATGCCGGGGAAACCGATCTTCTGCGCTCGCAGGTGGCAGGCGGCGTGATAGGCAATGCGGCCGAGCGAGCGCGGAAAGCTGCGCACCAGCTTCTTTTCACGGCCAAGCACGACGAGAAACTCCATGAGATCGAGCGTCGCAGCCGCGACCTCTTTGACTTCGGGCAGTGGCACGTACTCGGCCCATTCCTTTTTCATCATCATCCCGCACGAGGGGCCAGCGACGAGGACCTTGCGCCCGGCGCGCACGTGCGGCAAGAGCAACGCGACGTTGTGCGCGATCTTGCGACAGGCTGACTCGATGTCGCCACCGTCGATATTGGGCAGGCCGCAGCACGTCGGGACTGCCCCCAAAAGCTCGGCTGGGCCGTCGCTGGTTCCCTGAGGATAGTGGACGCGGTAGCCATTGTGTTCCAAGACCAGCGTCGCGGCGCGTGGCACATGCGGCACGTTGTATTCGCCGTAGCAGGTCGGAAACAACACCACTTCGCCGCGCTGGCCCGCCTGCGCGAGGGGTTCGTGGCGATGGAACCACGAAAGAAAGGTCTCTTCAGCCATCTTGGGAAGCGGGAATTCCGCGGCGATGCCAGCGGTCTTTTCTTGGATCTTCCGCAGCAGGCGGTTTTCGTTCACGAAGTTGGCGATGGGCGCCACACTTCCCGACGCTACGCGGCCGATGTGCTGCGGCTCGCCAAGCAGGCGATCGACGAGAGGGATGCCCTGGGCCTTGGCTCGCACCGCTCGCTCGCGTGCGAAAATTCGCGGAAGATCGAGCGCTTCGACCGCTTCTTCGTCGGGCGTATACGGGCACTTGATGTAGCAGAGCTTGCACTGCCAGCACTCATCGGCGATGGCCTGCGCGTCAGCCATGGTCAGCGTCTCGGCACCCTCGGCTCGACCGCTGCCGATGGCCTGATCGACGCGATCGAACAGCGCTGGAAACGAGCCGCAGTAGTTCACGCACATGCGGCACTCATGACAGATTTGGAAGGCTCGCTTGAGCTCAGTAAGCAGGTCGGCTCCGTCGAAATAGCGCGGATCCTGGGGGCTGAAACACGGTGGCTGCGCAGGCGCGCGAGGGATGACGCTCATGCCCCGCATCATAGAAGAAAAGCCGCACTTCGCGGCGGTGCGGTCCTGGCGTTTTTTTCAGACGGTGCTAGCGAGCGCGCATCGGCTCGCTTTGCAGGCGGGAAGGATGGGGAAGCGTGCGCTGGCGACAGGCCGCAGGCTGCGGCCTGGGGCGGCTAGAAATCGAGGCTGTCGAGGGCCTTCTTGAAGCGACCCGCGTGCGACTTTTCAGCCTTGGCCAACGTCTCGAACCATGCGGCGATGTCGTCGAAGCCGTCCTCGCGCGCTTCCTTGGCCATGCCGGGGTACATCGTCTCGTACTCGTGGGTCTCGCCCGCGATGGCAGCCTTCAGGTTCTTTTCCGTCGAGCCAATCGGCAGACCGGTCGCCGGATCGCCGGCAGCCTTCAGGTAATCGAGGTGACCGTGCGCGTGGCCGGTCTCGCCATCGGCGGTGTCCTTGAACAGACCTGCGACATCGGGACGGCCTTCGACGTCGGCGATCTTTCCGAAGTACAGATAGCGGCGGTTGGCCTGCGACTCGCCAGCAAAGGCGGCCTTGAGGTTGTCGTGCGTCTTGGTTCCCGCAAGCTGCTTGGTCATGTGCTGTCTCCTTGTTTCTCGACTGTGGGTTTGGTCGGGACGTGGGTTGTTCGCGGGGTTTGTGCCAGTGGTCCGCGCCGAGAGGCCGGCGGGCTGGGCTGACCGGTTTGGATGCAGGGCTGGGCCGGTCTGCGTCGCGTGGCCACCAGAACGATGAACTGCGCGTCCATCTTTAATGGCAAATCCTTCGGCGAATCAAGTCTCTTGCGCGGCGGTGTCATGGCTGGGTTCGGCACGCGTCGTTAGGCTGGCATCGGTGCGCAGGGCCAGCAGGAATTCGATGTTGCCGGCCGGACCGCTGATCGGGGATGCGGTGACACCGATGGCGGTGCAGCCAAGCTCGCGCGCCGTCGCCACGCAGCGCTCGATACACTGCGTGTGCAGCGCCGGATCGCGGACCACTCCGCCTTTGCCGACGTGTCCCTTGCCGACTTCAAACTGCGGCTTCACCAGCGTGATAATCAGCCGCCCGCCGGGGCCGACGGCTTCGACCAAGCGCGGCAGGATTAGTGTCTGGGAAATAAATGACACATCGCAGACCGCCAGCGTCGGGACAAAGGGCAGGGCGGCGACGTCCAAATAGCGGGCATTTACTCGGTCGATGGCGACGACGCGTGGGTCACTGCGCAGCGACCAAGCCAGCTGACCATAGCCCACGTCGACGGCGCAGACGCGGGCCGCCCCCGCCTGCAGCAAGCAGTCGGTAAAGCCGCCGGTCGATGCGCCGACATCCAAGGCCAGTGCGCCGCGTACCTCAAGCGCAAGGCCGAAGAAATCGAGGGCATGGCGCAGCTTGAGCCCGCCGCGCGAGACAAAGGGCAGGACCTCGCCGCGCAGGCGGATATCGGCGTCCGGCTCGACGCGAATACCGGCCTTGGTTTGGACGTTGCCGTTGACTTCGATCTGCCCAGCCATGATCAGCGCCTGGGCTTTTTCGCGACTTGGCGCCAAGCCGAGGTGGACGAGGCGCTGGTCGAGACGGCCGTCCTCGTGTGCCTGATCGGGAGCCGGGCGGCGCGGGCTCGCTGCGGGCTTGGACATGATTACCAACGGCTGCTGAAGCTGGTGCTGGTGCTCGACAAGCGAGAGATCGCGGCGTTGTTGCCGACCAGCCAGCCATCGCTGGTGCCCTGCGTCCACAGTGCGTTGCCGTCGCCATTACTGTATCGAACGGCCGTCATACCATTCCAGCGCGCCGTCTCGCTGCTGTTGGTGAACCAGATGCTGGTGTCGTTGTTGACGAACAAGTTGCCTGCGGTCATGCCGCCGGTCAGCATGGTGCTCGCGGTGCCCCAGCGCATGCCGTCCCAGGCCGAGACATAGCCGGAATTGGTCAGCATCCAGATCTTGTTTGAGCTGAAGCCGCGAACACGGGTGTACAGAGTGCTGCCGCCGCTTGAAAACTCTTCAAGCTTGGTGCCGTCCCACTTGAGCATGTAGCCAAGCTCGCCGACCATCCAGATGTTGTTGTTGCCCGAACCCCAGACGGACCAAAGCGAGTTGACGCCGGTCGTCGGCACGACGGCCCAGTTGGTGCCGTTGTAGCGAACCACCAGCCCCTCGTCACCGACGATCCAGATGTCGTTGGTACCACTGCCCCAGATGTCATTCAGCGCAATGCCGGTGGGAATGGGCAGCTCGATGCGCCGCCAGCTTGAGCCGTTCCAGCGCATGCACAGGCCGCTGTCTCCGACGGCGTAGACATTGTTGGGGCCGGTGCCCCACAGGCTCCAGATGGTCTCGCCCATGCCGGGGTTGGGGATACGCCGCCAGCTTGTGCCATTCCAGTGCAGGGTGCCCGAGCCCGTGCCAGCGGTCCAGACGTCGGTGGTGCTGTTGCCCCAGACCGCCTGCAAGTTCGGGGTGGTCACGCGACGGTCTGCCCATTCCCAGGCGCCGTCGCTGTTCTGACGCAGAGCCAGCGGCGCCTGCGACAGGGCCAGCGGCTCGTCGCTGCGATCGAGCAAGAGCGGCTGCGGCTCACCACACGCCACAAGCACAGACGCACCCAGGAACGCCCACGTGACAGAGGAAACAGCAGAGAGCACGGTCTTCATCGGGTCACCATCCGGTTGAGTTTTCGCCGCAGCCGTACGCAGAGGCTGGGAATGTAGGCGCCCAATGGTCGCAGCGTCAACGCACTTGTCGACGATGGCAACCCAGGGCTCGCGGCGCTGTGGGCAGGGCATCGCGCGCCGTCCGTCCACGCTGCATCCGACGGCATCAGGCGGGTCCCTTGTTGCTACGATGTGTACGTGGGCATGCGCCCATTCGACACAAAAGAGAGGTCTGCCAATGAACACTGTGGGGGATGTCTTGGCTCGGCGACGAGCGACGCGTTGGGGTGTTTGCCTTGTGCTTTGCGGGCTGTTTTGGGGGGCAGGGTGCCAGACGACCCCGATGGAAGGGGCCCAGTGCGACGCCGGCCGTCCCTGTGGCGAGGGCCTGGTCTGCGACGTCGTGCAGGGGCGCTGCGTCTCGGCCGATCCCGCCATCCGCTACTGCACGGGAGACGGCTGGTGCTGGCAGAACCCGTCGCCACAAGGCAACCCACTCCGAGCCACATGGGTACACAGCCCCACCAACATTTGGACCGTCGGCGACGCCGGGACCATC
>CAZKOY010000257.1:0-5399 GCA_964554495.1 uncultured Myxococcales bacterium | reverse complement strand
TGCCGTCGCCGAAGAAGCACAGCGTGACTTCCGGCAGGTTGCGGTACTTGCTGGCATAGGCGACACCCGCGGCCAGCGGCACGTGTCCACCGACGATGCCATAGCCGCCCAGGAAGCGGGTCTTGGCGTCGAACAAGTGCATCGAGCCGCCAAAGCCCTTGCTGATGCCCGTCGACTTGCCCAAAAGCTCGGCCATGACCGCCTTGCACACGTCGAGCGAGGCGTTGGCCTTGGCGATGCAGTGGCCGTGCTCGCGATAGGTCGCGATGACGTAGTCCTCTTGGCGCAGCGCGGCGATGGCGCCGACGCAGACCGACTCTTGCCCGATGCCGAGGTGCAGGAAGCCGCCCATCTTGCCTTGGGCATAGGCCTTGGCGCAGGCCTCCTCGATGCGGCGGATCACCAGCATCTGGCGATACAGCTCTTTTAGCTGCGGGACTTCATCGCGCGAGAGCGGTGGAAAGCGGGGCCCGTCGCTGCTGGCCGAGGCATCGGCCGCGTCGGCGGCGGGAACGGGACTCTGGGTGCTGGGCGAGCTAGCCGGGCTTCCGGCGACGGTCTTCTTCATGGGACGCATTATATGCAGGCGCATCGCAGCGTCCCCAGGTTTTCCACGCGTCGTCGGGCAGGCTCGCTGCGCACAGAACATGGACGGCCGGACAAGCGGCTGCGATAGGCTAAGGACAGCGCGGCCCTGTGCCGCAGAAGGGACCGGCCGATGACGCAGACAATGGGAAGCCCTGGAACACCTCGCCGCAGGCGATGGCTGCAGGCGGCGCTGAAGGTGGCGGTGCTGCTCACTGGGCTTGGGGGGGCCTCGACCGCGGCGTGGGCGAACCTGCCTTCGAGTCGGCCGGATCACGATCCACTGGCGGGCGGATCGGCGGGAACGGCGCTGCCGGCTGCTCCTGCTGGCCGCTCGCTGACGCCAGAGATCACGTCGGGCAGCATCGACAAAGAAGTCATCCGTCGCGTTATTCGCATGCATATGAACGAGGTCCGCTTCTGTTACGAAAAGGGCCTCGCGAAGAACCCGGCGCTAGAGGGCCGCATCGCGGTTGCGTTTCGCATCGGCACATCGGGCGCCGTCGAGTCGAGCGTGGTGCGGGACTCGACGCTCAAGAACCCAGAAGTCGAGGCCTGCATCGCCGACCGCGTGCGGCGCTGGCAGTTCCCCCAGCCAAAAGGTGGCCCGGTGGGTGTGACGTATCCCTTTGTGCTGCGGGCCGCTGAGGCAGGTCCGCCGCCTGCGCAGAAGCCCGAGGAGGGTCCCGTGAACAAGCCAAGCGGCTCGCCAAGCCCCGCGGCGAGCGGAGCGTGGTTTTCATTTTCGGCGTTTCCCGGCGCGCGTCTTTTGTGTCAGGAACACGTGCGCGGCGCGGGGCCCAAGCCGCAAGAGATCGAGTGGCGCCTGTACGCTTCCGTCGAGCCGCAGGCCAGCGTGGTCCATCACTATGAGCGCGAGAGTCGCGAGCGCGCCGTGCCAGAGCCCGATCGCGGCGGCGTTGGCCTTTCGGCCAAGGGCGATGCGCGCGACAAAATGAGCGTGTTTTCCGTCGAAAACCGCGCCAAGTATCCCGGCTGTCAAGCCGCCATTCAGCCCGGCGAAAAGACGCTGATCTTGGTCTCGCGCGGGACGATGTAATAAACGATAAAATTATTAATAATAATTTTATTAAAAATAATATGACTTAGCGCGAGCGGCGCTGCGACAGGGCGCGGTCCAGGCTGCCGTCGAGGTCGGTGCTGCGCTCGCCGCGCAGGCTGTAGTAATCGCTGGGGCCGCGCGGGCTGCCTTCGATGTGCAGGTGCAGCTCAAACGGCGTGTCTTCGTCGGGCAGGTGCAGCGGCTCGATGAAGAACGGCGTGCGCAGATCTTCGTCGGTATGCGGCAGCTTGAAGTGCAGCGTGCGGCCGTCTTGGTCGAAGTGAAAAAGCTCGAAGTGGCCGGCGTACAGCGTGCGATCTTGGAAGACGCCGCCGCCCATCGACGGAACAAAGCGAAAGACGTGCAGCCGCTCTTGCGGCGTCTGCGGCAGGCGATCGAGCCAGTTGCGATCGAGCAGCAGGCGACGAGCCTCGGGCGGGGGCAGCGCGTGCGGGCGCTTTGCGTCGTGACAGGCAGGCAGCAAGAACAAGGCACAGAACAAAACGCGCGAGCGAGACGAACGAACCGCAGGACGAGGCAGGCGTACGAAGCGAGTCAGCATGGCCGCAGTGTATCGCGGTCCGATATGGTCGCGCAGCACGCGTGCTCAGCCCATGCTGATGTAGTCGCGGGCGCGCGGGCGCTCGCGCAAAAGCTCGGCGGTGTGAACGCCTGAGCCGTCGGCGCGGAAGCCTTCGGCAAAGGTCGCGACCACGGCATCTGCATAGAACATACCGACGGGCGTAAGAGCGAATCCGTCGTCCTCGTCGTGAATCAGACCGGCGTCGCGGCAGGCTGCCATGGGGGCGGCAAAGACCTCGGTCAGCGCTGTGCCCAGGCTCGCCCGCCACACGCCGCCGTCAAGGCGAGTCTTGGCCAAGCTGCGCGTCAGAAACAAGAGCGGCAGCGTGCGATCGTCATAGGCGAACATCAGGTCGCGTCGCGACCACGGCGGGCCCGCGATGTCCTTTCTGCGCAGCAGCTTCAGGCCCTTTTTTTCGCGCAGGTTGACAAAGGTCGACAGGCCCAGCGGGCCGATGCCCAGCCCGTCGGTGTGCTCGGGCGAAAAGCTCGCGAGCTCATAGCGAAAGCGCTGCGGACTATCGCGCACATCCGTTCGTTCAAAGTTGGTCAAGGTCGTCTGAACATAGCCGGCAGCGAGCAGGCGCTCTCGCAGGCGCAGCCAGGCCGCGCAGGCTTCGTCATTGGGCCGCATCGCCCGGACCAGCGACGGTTCGTTGGACCAGGGCGTCCCCAGGCCCTCATAAAGGACCAGGTTGTACAGGCAGATCTGATCGAGGCCGCAGGACACGGCAACATCCAGATCGTGATCCATTTGAGCCTGCGTCTGGCCGGGCAGGTTGAACAGCAGATCGGCCGAGGTCGCGATCGACAGGGCCCGCGCTTTTTTCACGAGCTTTTTCACCGTGCCGGCGTCGCCGAACGTTTCGCGTCCCATCTTGCGCAGGAACCCGGCATCAAAGGTCTGCACACCGATGCTGATGCGCTTCGTTGCGGTCTTCTGCTGGGCCAGATTTTTCAGGTGTGATGACAGCAGGCGCTCGAAAAGTTGCGGCGTTCCCTCAAGACTTAGCTCGGCGTCGGCGAGGTCAAAGCCGCTGGCCAGGGTGTGCAGGATGCGGCTGATTTCCTCGGGATGGCTGAGGTTGGCGGTGCCGCCACCCAGGTAGATCGCGTGCAGCCGACGGCCGGCCAGGGCTTCGCTTTTCGCGTGATGACGGATCTCTTCGCAGACGGCATCGAGCATGTCGCGGCGAGCCCGCGGGTCGGCGGTGTCGTGCGGGAAGGTGCAGAAGCCGCAGCCTTCTTTGCGTGGCACGCACTGCGTATGCGGGATGATGCCGACGATGAGATCGCGGGTCGGATCGATCGAAAAGTGGGGCGGTGTCGAGAGATCGCCGCGGGCCACGATGCGCTTCCAGATCGCCTCGGCCTGCGAGTAGTTTTGCTCGATCCGGGCCACCAGTGCGCGCCGCTCTTTTGTGTCTGGATCGACGGGAAGCGGCGGCGGTCGTCCTCGCGAAAGCGACGCGGTTGCATGGATAAACTCGCCGTCATAGAGCGCACCGTCGAGGCGGCGTACCAGACCGAGGCTGTCTGCGACCCCAAAGCGGGCCGCTGGCTGGGGCGGATCGAAAGATGGCACGGCGGGTCCCATGGCGGGGACCGCGGGGAAGCCTTGCAGCAAGCGGTGTCGCTGCGGCCGGTTCATCCGTTCGCGCAGCCGGGCGCGCAAGTCCGGTGGATCGCTCATGTCTAGCTACGCTATGCCCGTCACGCCGCCTCTGTCGAGAGGGACGAGGGCCGCGAGCCAAGGCCAGCGGGCGACGGCGCGTGCTTGCGTGCTCATTCAGTGCGCGAGCGGTACGCGAGGCGAAGTCCCCGCAGGGGCCGAGCGCTTTGATAGTCTGGACCTGCAACGCGAGTGGGGGATATGCCGGATGCGCATACTGATTTTGGCGCCGCGCGGCCTAGCCAGCGAGGGGCTCGGCAGTGTGGTAAACGCACAATACCGACGGGACGACGTGTTCTTGATCCATGTGCGGAACGCGACGTCGGCCCAGCTAGAACGAGCCATCAGCGACTGCCAGCCCGACCAGCTATTCTTCGCTGAGCACACGGAAGATGCCGGCATCAAGCTGGTGGCCTTGTCGCGACGGCACGCGGCGAGCGACGATGCATCCGCCGCGAGCGCTGTGTCGGCAGCGGCTGTGAGCAGTGAGCCGAATCCGCTTCCTGCCGAGCGCTTGGCCGAGCTGGCAGCCGATATCTTGCGGCACTTGCCAACGCCGGATCCCAGCGACCCCGACGGCCAACCCACCCGCGCGGCCATGCGTCGCATGCTGGAGCGCTTGATTCCACAGCCAGCCGACTTCGATCGCTTTGTTGAGACGCGCCTGCCCGCGGTCTGGATCCGGCTGAGCCCCGGAATGAATCGCGTGGCCCGGACCAACGAGCTCTTGTCCGTGATGCCGACGCGGAAGATCCTGCCGCTGCTCGCCGATTTCCATGAGTACGAGCCACTGCGAAAGGGGCTTTCGTATGAGCTGTATTACAGCGAGCGGTGGATGCCTTCGTACGGCGCGACTTCGTAGCCACGTTTCGCAGCTAAGGCCTGTTTTGCGACGGAAAGCGGGTCTGCTTGCCCTCGGCAACGGGCCGCGGAAAGTGCCGCAGATGGTGTGCCCGCTGTCTGCTGCGCGCAGGTGTTTTGCCGCGTGTCACGGATAGAAATCTCGTCGCAGAGCAGCCATCTGTCGGCCGCCATGGCTGGGTCCAACGTAGATTCCATTGCTTTGTCATAAGAGCCCGTGGAAAATGACTGGCCCAGGGGCTGTGTCGCCGACGATGAACGGCCACACACCTCGCTCACACGCTGTTCGCAGAACCGATTCTTGTTTGTCCCCGAACACCACACGAACTCTTGCAAGGAGCTGCCCATGAGCACTGCCCTCCCCCGCGTTTTTTTCGACATCAGCATCGGTGGTAAGAAAGCCGGCCGCATCGTGATGGAGCTGCGCTCGGACATCGTTCCGAAGACCGCTGAGAACTTCCGCGCGCTGTGTACCGGCGAGAAGGGCTTTGGCTACAAGGGCAGCATCTTCCACCGCGTCATCCCGCAGTTCATGCTGCAGGGCGGCGACTTCACCAACCACAACGGCACCGGCGGCAAGAGCATCTATGGCGCCAAGTTTGCCGACGAGAACTTCGAGCTCAAGCACACCGGCCC
>CAZKOY010000256.1:0-5595 GCA_964554495.1 uncultured Myxococcales bacterium | reverse complement strand
CACTCGATCTGCGTCGATCCGCGCGACGGCAATCACGTGCGCATCGGCGTGTCCTGCGGCGGTGTGTGGCGGACCCGCGATCGCGGCACGACCTGGGATGTCTGCGCCACCGGCATGCGCGCCGAGTTCATGCCTCCCGAGCGGCAGCGCGATCCATACATCCAAGATCCGCACTGCATGGTGCAGTGTGCGGCCCAGCCCGGCATGCTGTGGGCGCAGCACCACAATGGCATCTTTCGCTCGACGGATGACGCCGAGTTGTGGCATGAGCTCGTCGCTCCGCCGGGCGCGCCTGCGACGTTTGGCTTTGCTGCTGCGGTGCATCCGCGCGATCCGCAGACGGCGTGGTTTGTGCCCGCGCAAAAAGACGAACATCGCCTGCCAGTGGCGGGTCAGGTCGTGGTGACGCGCACGCGCGATGGGGGCGCAAGCTTTCAGACGCTGCGCAGCGGACTGCCGCAAGAACACGCGTACGACATCGTGTATCGTCACGCACTTTCCGTTGATGAAAGCGGCGACAGCCTGCTTTTCGGCAGCACCACTGGAAGCCTGTGGAGCAGCGATGATCAGGGCGATCACTTTCACCTGATCTCGGCCCACCTGCCGCCAATCTACTGCGTGCGCTTCTGAGGCACCCAGGGGTCGAGACCCGGTGCGAGCACGTGTGCCGCGAACTCAGACTGGCCGCTTCGCAGGTGACTGGGAAGGCCAGGCGGGCTCGGGAACGCCTGCTGGATGCGCTCTAGAAGCAGGGCGCGCCGGTTGCCGGGGTTGGGGTGGGTCGACAAGAACTCAGGCATACGTCCGCCGGCCGAGGCCTGGTCCAAGACCTGCATCAGCTCGACGATGCCGTGTGGGTTGTATCCCCCGTCGAGTGCGATGCGAAAGCCATAGTCATCAGCTTCCAGCTCATCCTGCCTGCCATAGCGCAGGCCGATCATCTGGTTTGCCGCTTGCGCGAGCAAGGCGGCGTTGCGGTTGCGATGGGGATCGCGGCTGTCATAGCTGCCGACCTGCACAGCCGTCACCAAGAGCTGACCTAGCTGCTGCTTGGCCAGGTGCTGCGCGCCGTGTCGGGCGATGACGTGCCCGATCTCGTGGCCCAGTACGCCGGCTAGCTGCGCTTCGCTGCGCAGCTTCAGCAGCAGCGCCTGCGTGATGAAGATCTGCCCGCCGGGCAGCGCGAAGGCATTGATCGTGCGCTTGTCTGCCAGCACATGAAACTGGAAGCGATACGGTGACTTGTTAGCCAGCGACTTCTGCACCAAGCGCTGCCCCACCGATTCGACATACGGCGCGATCTGGCTGTCGCGAAGCTCGCCACCGTGGCGCGCGATCATCATCGGGGCCGAGTGCAGACCCAGCGCGACCTCTTGCCTGGGCGAAAGCGCCACTCGCTGCAGCTCTCCCGTCACTGGGTTGCGCTGCGTCTGACCGCAGTACCTCACCCCGCCCACAAGCGCGATCACAAGCCCGATCAGTAGTGGAATGGGAAGGGATCTCGATCGCATCACAGCCGCTCCTTGGATTCGCTAGTCGCTAACATGGCCAAGCTTGGCTGCAGCGCAAGGTGGCAGGAAGGACCGCGCCGCAGCGATGGATCGGCACAGCGACCTGGGGTCCGCAGTAACCGACTGGGGTGGGAATCCCTGCCCGTGGATGCTGCCTCGGACGGGCGCATGGGCTCTGTGGCTGGTGCGTTAGATGAGGCCTTGTCGTCGAGCAGGGGACGTTTTCAGCGCACGCCAGAAAGAGCGGCCCGCGCTTTGCTGAGGGCTTGGTCTGTAGCCGCATTCATCGTGGATGCGGTCGGTTTTCCCAGCGCAGCACTGCGCACAGACCCTGTGAATCTCATGAACCCAAGACACTTCACCCGGATCCCTCGTTCTTTTCGTGTTCCCACTGCATTGGCCGCGGCTTGGCTGCTTTCGACCGGCTGCGCGCCGGGGTCGGATCCTGGCTCGCCCGCGGACGCAGATCTGGCGCAGGCGCAGCTTCTGTTAAGCAGCCCTGCCATACGCCAGGCAGTGACGCAGAGCACGTCGTACCTTCTGTCTTTGCGGGGCAGCCTGGGCTTGGGGAGCGCGCACAACTTCCGGCCGCGTAGCGCCGTCACCGATGAGCTGGGCCAGACCCATGTTCGCGTGGACCAGACCTATCGCGGTGTGCGCGTCTGGGAAGGTGAGGCAATCGTCGCCGTGTCTGCCGAGAGTGCCACGCAAGGTCTGATCTCAGAGCTGCGCACAGGCATCGATGTCTCGACGCAGCCGACGCTCAGCAGCAGTGAAGCGATCAGCATCGCGCACAGCGATCTGGCTCCCCAGGGCGAGTTTGCGCGTCCGCCCAGCAGCGAGCTAGTCATCTATCCGCACGTCATCGAACAGGCACGGGAAGCGCGCTTGCGTGGGCCGCAAGGCGAGCTGAACGCCGAAGACATCGAGCGTCGCGTCAGCCGTTATGCACTCGCCTATCATGTCCACACCGAGCTGGAAAACGGTGCGCAAGAGACCAAGCACACGGACTTCTTGATCGACGCGCACAGCGGCGAGATCGTCAAGCGCTGGAGTACGCTGTACACCGCGGCGAGCAAGGGCAGCGGCAAGTCACAGTACAGCGGCACCGTCGAGCTGGGCAGTGATTCAAACGGCACGGCGTTTGAGCTGCGTGATATCGCGCGCTCGATGAACATCACGACGTACAACTTGAACCACGGCACCAGCGGCACGGGCACCGTGTTTTCCGACGCCGACAACACATGGGGTGACGGCAAGAACTACGTCTCGGGCGGCTCGACGACCAACGACAACGGGCAGACCGCGGGCGTGGACGCGCACTATGGCACCGAGCGGACGTTTGACTACTACCAAGCGGTGCATGGGCGCAACGGCATCGATGGCGCTGGCAAGGCCGCGTACAACCGCGTCCACTACAGCAGCAACTATGACAACGCGTTCTGGTCGGATGGCTGCTTCTGCATGACGTATGGCGACGGTCGCTCGCTGACCGTGCTGACCAGCATTGATGTCGCCGGCCACGAGATGACGCACGGTGTTATCTCGCGCACGGCCAACCTGACCTATTCCGGTGAGTCAGGTGGTCTGAACGAAGCCATGGCCGATATCCACGGCACCATGGTCGAGTTCTATTCGCGTGGAGGCAGCGGCGGCACCATCGGCAACACGGGCGGCAACTGGCAGATCGGCGAGCAGCTGATGGCGACACCGCTGCGCTACATGATCAAGCCCAGCAAAGACGGACAGAGTCGCGACGCGTGGTCCAGCAGCCTCGGCAGCATCGACGTTCACTTTTCGTCGGGTCCGCTCAACCGCGCGTTCTATTTTTTAAGCCAGGGCGCAAGCAAGACCAGCACCGACGAGGCGTACAGCAGCTATCTGCCCGGCGGCATGACCGGCATCGGCAACGACAAGGCGGCTCGCATCGCGTATCGCGCGCTTTCCGCCAAGATGACCGCAAGCACCAACTACGCGGGGGCGCGCACGGCGTTCTTGGCGGCCGCGACGGATCTGTATAGCGCCACCAGCGCAGAGTACGCAGCGGTGCAGAACGCATTTGCGGCGATCAACGTCGGTACCCCAGCCGGTGGTGGCGGCGGCGATACCAAGCCTCCGTCGACGGCTCTGTCGGCCCCGACGGCGGGCGCCACGCTGACTGGCGCGGTGACCGTTTCAGCGACGGCCAGCGACGATGTCGGCGTGACCAAGGTCGAGTTTTATGCCGGTACGACGCTGATTGGCAGCGACAGCAGCGCACCGTACAGCGTCACATGGAACACGGGCACCGTCGGAAATGGCACGTATTCGCTGACGAGCAAGGCCTATGACGCGGCTGGCAACAGCGCTACGTCGACAGCGGTCAGCGTGCGCGTGAACAACGCAGCCGGCAGCTGCTCGACCACTACACAGCTTCTGCAAAACCCCGGCTTCGAGAGCGGAGCTACCGGCTGGACAGCGTCTGCTGGCGTCGTCGACAACCGCGATCCCGCCAACGCCAAGAGCGGCGCGTGGACGGCGTGGTTCTTGGGCTATGGCTCGCCGCACACCGACACGCTGTATCAGCAGGTCAGCATTCCGGCGGCGGCCTGCAGCGCCACCTTGTCGTTCTGGCTGGCCATCGTCAGCAGCGAGGTCGATCCCGTTGACTACGACACACTTACGGTCACCGTGCGCGACACAGCGGGCAAGGTCCTGGGTACCCTGGGCACCTACAGCAACGTCAACGAGGGTGACTTCACGCAAAAGACGTTCGATCTCTCGGCCTACAAGGGCAAGACGGTGCGCCTGTACTTCAGCGCCAGCGAAGACACCAACACCGCGACCAGCTTCTTCGTCGACGACTTGGCGCTAGACGTCAAGCAATAGAGCGCGCTTCCCCTTCCCGCCGCGCTTCGTTTCTTCCCTCCGCGCATAGGCCGGGCCACGGGCTGGGTTCGCAGATCCCACCAGCGCTGGCGCCGGCTTCATCCCGACAGAGTCATAGATTTAGGCGAGGATATCTTTGTAAGATATCTGACATGCCAAACGTCGGTGATATCGGCCCGAACTTTGCTCTGTCGAATCAGGACGACCAGATCATCATTCTCGATCGCGTGACCGGGCGGCACGCGGCCGTGGTCGTCTGTTTCTTGCCGCAAGCAGGGGCGCCGGGCTGCACAAAAGAGGCCGTGGGCTTTCGCGATTTGATGTCCGAATTCACGGCGCGCAACATCGCCGTCGTCGCTATTACGCCCAGCGCGCAGACCGATGTCGCGCAGTTCGCGCGTGAGCACAAGCTGAACTTCTCGGTGGTCTCGGATCCAACGCGGCGCTCTTGCGAAGAGTGGGGCGCGCTGCGCGGCGACACGACCGCTCGCACGACCTATGTCGTCAGCAGCAAGGGCGTGATCACGCATCACTTCCCGCGCGTCGATGTCTTCAAGCATGCGGGCGAGGTCCTGGCTCTGTTTGGGGCCGCCCCTGTCGTCAGCCCAACCTCCGTCGCAGCGGCGGCTGCGAGCCCCGCACCTTCAGTCGCAAGCAGCGTGTCCGAGCCAGCCCCTGCGGTGGCGGTCAGTATTCCCAGCAGCACCGCCGATCTGGTTGTGCAGGCAGCGCGGGCGACGCTGTCCTTGCTGTTGGCGCACCAGCAGTCCGGGGGCAGCATTCCGCCAGACGTTCAGGCGCTGTGTGCTCGCCTCGGCAATCCCACGGCCCGCAGCTAGTCACACGAGGAGCAGCACCATGCCATCTGTCCGCAAGAAGATCCTTCTCGTCGATGACACGGCCACGGTGCGCATCCTAGAGCGCGCCATCTTGGGACCCGACTACGAGTATCTCGAAGGGAAGAATGGCGCGGAAGGGGTCGAGCTGGCCATTAACCATCGCCCCGATCTCGTCCTGCTGGATCTGAACATGCCGATCCTCGACGGAGTCGATGCGCTCCGCCAGCTCAAGCACGATCAGATGACTCGCCACATTCCGGTGATCATCGTTACGTCCGAAGGCGACATGGCCAAGAAGGACCGCTGTCGCGCCCTCGGCTGTTCGGACTTTCTGGCCAAGCCCATCGACGGCATGTTGCTCAAGGAAGCCGTGCGGA
>CAZKOY010000255.1:0-5659 GCA_964554495.1 uncultured Myxococcales bacterium | reverse complement strand
CCACGAGTCTGCGGAGCTTCGCTTGCAGCCTATACGCTTTCGTTATCGCCCCAACAGTCTGGGCCTTGGTTTCTTCTTGCTGGCTCTCGCCTGCCTGGGCCGTGGATCTGACGCAGCCCACGCCGACGAGCCCAAGCCCCTGCCCACCATGCAGAGCCTGGGTCCACTTCTCGTGGATCCCAGCGAGCGACCGATCGCCAAAGCGCGCGGTGCCGCGCACAAGTACACGCTGGCTGAGCTTTGGGCTCGCGCCGAGCGGATTCATCCGACGCTGCGCTCGGGTCGCGAGGCCATCCGCGTGGCGCAGGCGACGCACGACGAGCAGAAGTGGCTGGCCCTGCCCAGCGGCGACATGTCGCTGTTTTTGACGTGGTCCCCCGAGATCCGCTGCAAAGAGACGCTGTCCCTAATCGACCCCAACGGCCAGACCACGGAGTATCGCTTTCCAGCGGGAATCTCGCCGTGCCTTGAGACCAACGTCAGCCAGAACCTGCTGCAGGACGACTTTCGCCGCTATCTGCCGATCTATGGCGTGCTCGCGCGCTTCAACGTGAACCTGACGCAGCCGCTTTACACCTTCGGCAAGCTGACGACCGCCCGTGCCTTGGGTCGCGTCGGGGTCAACGTCGCGCAGGCGCAGTTTGATGGCTTGCGGGCCGATACCGCGCTCAATGTCGTGCGCGCCTACTTTGGGCTGAAATCTGCACGCGCTGCGCTCGACACAGTGAAGGAAGGACACGAGCAGCTCGTTTCATGGATCAAGCAGGTCGACAAAGAAGTGGAAAGCGGCAAGGGCGGCTACACCGAGATTGATCTGATGCGCCTCAAAGTCACCGAGTCCGACATGCAGTACCGGCTGGTCGACGTCGAGCGCCTGATTGGCAGCACGCAAGCCGCGGTGCGCTATCTGGCGCAGGACGAGCTTGCCGATGTCGATGACTCGGACTTGGCCCAATACGAACCGGAAGAGCACGAGCTGCAGTACTACCTGGACGCGGCCGTGGCCAACCGTCCCGAGCTGCGTCAGCTCAACGGGCTTGGCGAGAGCCTGCGTCTGTTTCGCAAGCTGCGCGTCGCCGAGCTCTTGCCTGACTTCGGGTTCATCGCGCAGATCGGCTACAACGTCGCGACCAGCGTCCAGGATCCCACCGCGGCATTTATGAGCCGCTTCAACGGACTCGGCATTGGCGTCGGGCTGGGCATGCGCATGGGCCTGGACTTCGGGCCGAAGACGGCTCGCCTACAGCGCGCGACGGCCGAGCTGCGGCAGTACGAAGCACGACGCCAAGAGGCCCTGTCCGCCGGAGTCCTTGAGATCGAGCGTGCGTACAACGACTTCGTCGAAGCCTTGCGACGGTACCGCGCGGCCGAGACCGCAGAGCGTCGCGCCCGAGGCTGGCTGCAAGGCATTCAGCAGAACATCGACATCGGCACGGCCGAGTCGCGCGACATGACCGACGCCCTTCGCACGTACTTCGAGCAGCACGTAAATGTGCTGCGCGCCCTCAACGACGCAAACGTCCAAGCCGCGGTCCTTCGCCGGCTGTGTGGACTGGAGGTAATCCCGAAATGACTGCCCTTCTTCGCTTCGCTTTCGTCTCTCGCCCTGCCTCTCGCCCTGTCGTTCGATCGGCCCTGCGCTCGGTCGGCCTGTGTCTTGGGCTCTTGCTTTTCGGGTCCTTGTTTTCGCTGGGTCGCTCTGCCCACGCAGCACCCGCCAGCACCGCAGGCATGGGACCGAAGGCCACCCTGCAGAAGCTAAACGGCGATGTCGATAAGCTGCTGCGCGCCAAGACCGTCCCCGGATCGGACGAAGAGCAGCGCGTAAAGAACGAGATCAAAGAGCGCGCATCCGAGCTGCTGGACTACGCCGAGCTGTGCAAGCGCGCTCTAGGCGAGCACTGGGCCAAGATGCCTGCCAAGCAGCGGGACGAATTCGTGGCGACGCTGCGCGACCTCATCGAGCGCAACTACGTCAAGCAGCTGCGCACCAACCTCGACTACGACGTCAAGTATGGCGAAGAGGAGATCACCAAGGACGAAGCCAAGGTGATCACCACGCTGAAGCTGCAGACCAAGGGCAAGTCGACGACCGCGACCATCGACTATCGCCTCATCCAACATGACAAGCGCTGGATGGTCTATGACGTGATCACCGACGAGCTGTCGCTGGTCCGCAACTATCGATCGACGTTTGTGCGCATCATCAACAGCTCGGGGTACGACGGCCTGCTCAACAAAATGAAGACCAAGCTTACGGAAGAGCGAGCCCGCGACGCCAAAGACGAGCAAGAGCGCCAAGCCAAGAAGACCGCTGGCGCGGCGGCCTTACCAAAGAACTAGCAGCACCAGCAGCACCAACAGGATCGCGCAGCCGATCAGCAGCCACGAGGTCAGCGACAGACGTAGCCCGCCCCGCTGCCCGACTGCCAGGTTGGCTGTGCTGCTGTCGCTCTTGTCTCGGCTCGATGCACCACGCGCCGGCACTGGGGTCGCCGACTGCCCAGACGAGATCACCGACACCGCCGGGGCTGGGCTGGATCCCGGTCCCGGCAAAGGACCTGGGCTGGGACCCGAACCAGGGCCTGGAAAAGAACCAGAAGACGGCGTGCTGGATCGGGCAGGCGGCAACGCTGGCGTTCCCGAGCGCGGCGACGGCGTCGGGAGCCCAGGCGTCGATCGGATCGAGCTGGGCGGGGTCTGTGCCGGCGGCTGGGGCCCGGACCCATCGGGACGCGGAAGCTCACGCGGCGGATTGCTGGCGATCGATAGGCGGCCCGAGATCTCGGGCAGCATCAGCGCTGCTAGCTCAGGCACATCGCGCAGGCGGATGCGGACATCGCCCGCGTGGGCCGGACGGCGCAGCGGATCGCGCTGCAGTAGATCTGCGTGCAGCATCGAGAGCTGTACCGAGATCTGCTGACCCATCGAGAGCGCCGGAACATCGCTAGTCAGCCGCTTGTGCAGAAGCACCGTCGGTATTTCGCGATCTTCGTAGCGCGTCGCAAACGGCAGAAGACCGGTCAGAAGCTCATGCAAGAGCAGTCCCAGCGAATACACGTCCATGCGCGGATCGCCGGGAGCCCCGCCAAATCGCTCAGGCGCCATGTACAAGGCCGTGCCCAAGTTGGTGTTGGCGTCGGTCTTGACCAGGCCGCTCTTGCCATCGGGCCCTTGCAAGATCTTGGCGATGCCGAAGTCGACAACCTTGGCCTGCTCGCCCTCGTCTTCGTCGTCGCAGAGCAGCACATTGTCGGGCTTCAAGTCACGATGCACGATCCCCAGACGATGAGCATGGGCCAGCGCTGCGACCACCTGACAGAACAAGCGCAGAGCCCGCGATTGTTCCAGCGTATATGTGCTGCCGCGCTCGCTCTTGACCCAAGACCGCTCGACTAGGTCGGCGAGCGATCCACCGCCGATATGCTCCATCGCGATGTAGAACAGACCGTCGGACGTGCTGCCGCTTGTGTACGTGATGGCCAGGTTGCGGTGCTGCAGCCGAGCCGTTGCGCGGGCCTCTTGCAGAAAGCGCTGAACCACCTGTGGATCGTCGGTCAGCCCAGACCGCAGGACCTTGAGTGCGACCGTCCGCTCCATGCCGATCTGGATGGCCCGGTACACCGTCCCCATGCCGCCACTGCCGATGCGCGCCACGATCGCAAAGTCTGCAATTCGCCGCCCCAAAAGCGGGTCGTGCTCAGCCGCATGGAGGTCGGCCAAGGTCACCAGATAGGCGCCGTCGCGCGGACAGAACTGCTCGGCCGCAAGCTCTGCCCGGTAATCACAGGCCGGACAGACACGGGCCCGCGGATTTGGGATCGCCCCTGCCGCAGCCTGCCCGTCGGCGCTGGGATCATCTGTGGGCACAGTGACTTAACTATACCGCCCACGGACATGCCGGTTCAATGCGCGAAACGTGCGCCTCAGCGAGAGGGCCAGAACCGCACCACCCCCACCCATCCAAGCCGTCGAGCCGCGTGCGCCCAGCGAACCGGGGATGGCCGTGCGCGCTATGGCCGCGGAATCGCGCGCTCGCTGGTTCGCGACCGCAAGGGATGCAGAGGCGGCTGAACCGGCAGCCGCGGACGTGTCCCGCGCTCAAGCAGCAGCGTCACGGCTCGCCCAAGATGCGCCAAGCTCTCGCGCTGGGCGCGGGTTAGCTGTCGCGGCACATGGTCAATGACACAGAGCGTTCCCACGGAATATCCGTCGCTGGTCGTAAGCGGCGCCCCAGCATAGAAGATGACGTGCGGTGCCCCTTGCACAAGTGGGTTTTGCGCAAACCGATCGTCCTTTCGCGAGTCAGGCACTTCGAGGATCTCGCTGCCATGGATGGCATGCGCGCAGAACGCGAGATCGCGTGGAGTCTCAGTTGCGTTCAGGCCGACGCGTGCCTTGAACCACTGCCGCTCTGCGTCGACCAAGCTGACCAGTGCAATCGGCGCGCTGGCCATCGCCGATGCCGCTGCAACGATCGCGTCCAGCACGGGATCCGGCGGCGTGTCCAAGACCGATAGATCCTGCAGCTTGGCCAAGCGCGCTTGTTCGTTGCTTGGCAAGAGCGGACGACGACGGTGCAGCAGGTCCTCGATGTCTGAAATCAGCTCGGCCGTGCTGCCCTCGGGTCGCACCATGCCTTGCGCACCCAGCGCAGCTAGCTGCAGCCGCGCCATACCGGGTTCTGGGCTGGGCAGACAAAGCGCAATCGGCACCGCGGCGCAGCGCGCGTCCCGACGAATCAGTCGAGCCAAATCCCGCCCATCGACATCCGGGCGATCCATGCCGATGACGATCAAGTCAGGCGGCTGCAAGACCACGCGCTCGACGACACCACGCAGGCCGGAAAAGAGCGTGACGTGATACCCGCGCAGCGCGATGCCCTGCAGAAGATCTTGCGTCGCAGAGCCATCCTGAAACAGCAGCAAGATGCGCTTGCTCATGCCCGTCATCGTGAATCCAGTCGGGTGAGGCAGCAATTCGTGCCAGTCCTGTGCGCGATACAGCCCTATGCAGCATCCGAGAGGCGCCTGCTCTGCAAGCGGCCCACCTGTGTGAGCGAAGCACTGGCAGCTAGACAGGGACCCGCGCGATGGATGACACTTACCGACTACATCCTCTTTCCATCAAGGAGTCAGCCGTATGAGCACCAGTTCCATCAGCCCAGACCAGATCGAACAGTTTGTGAAAAATGTCACAACTGCCATCGGCCCGTGGGTCGTTTCCGTCGGAGCCAAGCTAGTTGGCGCCATCCTTCTGTGGATCGTCGGCCGCATCATCATCTCGGGGATTCGCACTGGCGTTCGCCGCGCCAGCGAGTCACGGCACGTCGATGCCACGCTGGTGCGCTACCTCGACTCGACGCTCGGCGTGATTCTGCAGATCCTGCTCATGGTCGCCATTTTGGGCGTGTTCGGCGTCGAGACCACGACCTTTGCCGGCGTGCTGGCGGCAGCCGGTGTTGCCATCGGTATGGCCTGGTCGGGACTTCTTTCCAACTTCGCGGCTGGCGTCTTCCTGATCATCTTTTCACCGTTCAAGGTCGGTGATCGCATCTCGGCCGCAGGCGTCATCGGCGCCGTGCATGAGCTTGGCCTGTTCGTCACCGCCATCAACACCGACGATGGCATCCGCGTCTACGTCGCCAACAACAAGCTGT
>CAZKOY010000254.1:0-5699 GCA_964554495.1 uncultured Myxococcales bacterium | reverse complement strand
CGCTGCTGCCGATTTTTTTGATCGTTCTGGCCGATGTCTTTGGCTTCACGCTGGTGTTTCCGCTTCTGGCCATCTATGCCGAGTCGCTGCACGCCACGCCGCTTCAGGCGGCTTTGCTGGTGTCGGTGTTTGCGGCGTGTCAGCTTGTGTCGGGGCCGCTTCTGGGCGCCGCATCCGATCGCGTGGGGCGCAAGCCGATGCTCTTGATCAGCCAGGTCGGCACCTTCCTTGGCTTTCTTTTGATGGCCCGCGCCGACTCGCTGTGGCTGCTTTACTTGGCCCGCGTCATCGACGGAGCCACCGCCGGCAACCTATCGATCGCGCAGGCGTATATCTCGGACCATACGACGCCGCAGCAGCGCGTGCGATCGTTTGCGCTGATCGGCATCGCCTTCGGTCTGGGCTTTTTCGTCGGCCCCTTCGTCACGGGATCGCTGGTCAAGTACGGGCTGCAGGCGCCCATCTATGCCGCCGCGGGTCTTTCGATGACGTCGATCCTGTGTACGCTGTTCCTGCTGCCACACCGCGCGCCGCCTCAGGAAAACGGCCCGCGCAGCGCCGACGAGGCACCGGCAGGCAAGCGCCTGTCGATCTTCAACTGGGGCGCCTATGCGCGCTATTTCCGTCGCCCCGTGCTCAGCGGCCTGCTCTTACAGTTCTTTTTCTATGCGCTGTGCTTTGCCATGTTCACGTCGGGCTTTGCCATGTTCGCCGAGCGCACGTTCACCTGGCAGGGCAAGCCGTTTTCCCCGCGCGAGATCGGTTATCTGTTCGCGTACACCGGCTTTCTGGGCATCGTCTTGCAGGGCGGGCTGATCGCGCGCCTCGCGCGTCGCTTTGGCGAAGCGTCCCTGGTCTCAGCCGGTTTCGTCTCGCTGTGCATCGGCTATGTCGGGCTTTCGCAGGCGCAGGACGTGCCGTTCTTGGTCGTCGTGGCGACGATCTCGTCATTCGGCAACGGCGTGCTGCGCCCCGCGCTGTCGAGCCTGATCTCGCAGGCGTCTGAGCGGCACGAGCAAGGCGTGGTCTTGGGTCTTAGCCAGTCGCTGCACTCGCTGGCGGCGCTGCTTTCGCCACCGCTTGCCGGCTTTCTGATCGAAAAGCGCCTGCTGTCGCTGTGGGCGCTCATGGCGGCGCTCGGCGCGGCGGGGGGCCTGCTGCTGGCGCGCTGGGGCTCCGCGGCGACACGCGCCTCGTCGCAAGCCAACCCATCGCGCGATTCACGCTGAGCGCCCCCGGCCCCCCAGCGTACAAAAGAGGAACCCATGCACGTTCTTTACGATGACGACGGTCACTTGCGCGTGGCGACCGTATTCGAAAGCCAAGACGGCTCGCTTTCCGTCGAGTCGCCGCCGCCCCACCGCAAGCGCAGCAAGGTGCGCGCCGATCGCGTGCTGCGTTCGTTTTCGTCGTCGGAGATCTCGGGCATCGCGATCGAGTCGCTGCTGGCGCAGGCCCAGACGCTGGCCGAGACCATCGACATCGAATTCCTGTGGCAGTGCGTCGGTCGCGACGAAGTGCTGTATTCGGATCTGGCTACTGAGTATTTCGGTCACGCGCCCACGCCGCTTGAAGCCGCTGCCCTGCTGATCCGCTTGAGCACAAGCAGCAGTCACTTTCACCGCCGCGGACAAGGCCGCTTTCAGGCCGCCAGCGAAGCCGAGATCGCCGCCGCCAAAGTCGCTGCCGCGCGTCGCGCCGATCGCACAAACCGCATCAGCGCGCTCGCCGATGCCCTGCAGCGCGGCGAGCTTCCGCGCGAGATCGCGGCCCGCCTGCCTGCGCTTCTGTATCGCCCCGACGGCAACAGCGTCGAATGCAAGGCCGTCGAGCAAGCGGCACAGCGGCTGCGCGTGCCACCGGCTCAGCTTTTTCTGCGCTGCGGGGCGATCAAAGATGCCCGCGACTATCACCTGGGGCGCTTCCTGTTTGAGAACTTTCCCAAGGGCCGCGATCCCAGCGTGCCGCGCGAAGCCGGACCGCTTTTCGATCCGCCTTCGGGTCTGCCGCGTGCCCAGGTCACGGCCTTCAGCATCGACGACATCACCACGACCGAGGTCGACGACGCGTTTTCGGTAACGCGCCTGGCCAATGGACAGTACCAAGTCGGGATCCACATCGCGGCGCCGGCCTTGGGCTTTCTGCCCGACTCGGCCGCCGATGCCATCGGCCGGGCGCGGCTTTCGACGGTGTACCTGCCGGGCGACAAGATCACGATGCTGCCCGAGCCGCTGATCCAGGCGTTTTCTCTCGACGAAGGGCGAAGCTGCCCGGCGCTGTCGCTGTACCTAACGGTGGCCGGCGACGGCAGCTATCGCATCTTGGGCACCGACACCCGCGTCGAAAGCGTCCCCATCGCAAAGAACCTGCGCTATCCGCAGATCGACGAGATCTTCGACGAAGCCGCACTGTCCCGCGGCGGCGAGGGCGTTCCCTTCGGCAGCGAGCTGTGCTTTCTGTACCGCCTAAGCACCGCGCTGTGGGAAGCCCGCGGCAAGGGCGAGATGGACAAGACCGACTTCCTGTTTTACGTCGACAAAACGGAATCGGGTGAGCACATCCGCATCCTTTCGCGACGGCGCGGGGCGCTGTCGGATCGCATCGTTTCCGAGCTGATGATCTACGTCAACAGCACCTGGGGAAAGGTCTTGGGCGATCGCGATATCCACGCGCTGTTTCGCGTGCAAGACGGCGGCAAGGTGCGCATGAGCCTGTACCCAGCCCCGCACTTGTCGCTGGGCGTCGCGCAGTACCTGTGGGCAAGCTCGCCGCTGCGACGCTATGTCGACCTGATCAACCAGTGGCTTTTGCTGTCGGTGGTCTATGGCGAGCCGTCGCCGTTTGAGGGCCGCGATGCCGAGCTACAGAGCATCGTGCGCGAGGTCGAGCTGACGACGCCGGTCTATGACGAGTTCCAGCGCGCCATGGAGCGCTATTACAGCCTGCGCTTCCTGCAGCAGGAAGATCTGCACGAGACCACGGCCGTCGTCGTCAAAGACCGCGACAACCTGGTGCGCTTCGAGCGCGTGCCGATCTGGCAGCGCGTCGCGTCGCTGCCCGAGCTTCCTTCGGGCTCGATCGTTCGCGTGCAGGTGTCACATATCGACCTGTTCGATCTGGTGCTGCACTGCGAATACCGGCCGTAGATCGCAATGCAAATGTCTTGCATCTAGTGCGGAGCGCACACCTGCAGGTTGCCCATCGGCGTCGGAATGGCACCGCAGTGATAACCAGCGGGGCAGTCGGACGTCGCCGAACAGAGCTGCGAACAGCGCTGATTGACACAGACGCTCGATGCGCAGTCGTTGCCCTCGCCGCACGCGGATCCCAGTCCGCCACGACCGCCGCCGCCGATATCGCCGGCTGGCCGCTGGGGCGACGCACGGAACGCCCCCAGGACATTGGCCGCCGCGTTTAGGACTGATGCGGCCTGCTCACCGCGCGTCGGTGGGCGCTGACCGGGGTCGGTCGCCACCGCCGGCATCATCCCAGATCCCGCTTGCGGCGCGACGACGGCCATCGGCGCAGCCACCGGCTTCATGTACAGCCCGACGCGATACAGCCCGTCTCCGCCGACGCGCGCCTCTAGGTTGTAGGTGCCAGCCAAGCTCGGACAGATGCGCAGGGCTGGAGTCGGGCTGTCGTTGGGGGTCTCGGCCACGCGCTTGCCATGCGGCCCGGTCAGAAGCAGCTTGCTGTCTTCGACCTTGTCATCGCCGACGCCAACCAGAACGTAGCAGGCCCCCAGGGACAGGTTGAAAGACCACTGGTTTCGCTTCGCCCCTGGGCCTGGCATGGGCAAGGGCGGGCCGAAGCGGACGACGTTTGGCTCGGCGGCGGCAACCCGCGCATCGGCGAGCTTGTCGAGATCGATTCCTGCGCTGGCCCCGGCGGAAATCAGCGTATACACACCCAACGCATAGGCCCCTTTTCCTTCTGCCACTTTGGCTTGTATGTGGTAATTGCCGGCCACTTTTGTGCAGTAACGACTGGAGACCATCGCGCCTTCTGGCTTAACCGTTTGAACCCGGCTATCGCTGGGATCCCAAAGATAGAAGAATAATTTACGCACATTGGAATCGCCAATGGCGTTAAACATGTAGCACTGGCCTTGCGCAAGCTGCACATACCAGTCCGAGCGGCCATCGGACTTCTCGGCGATTCCTTGATAGACCATGCCAATTCGCTGCGCGCTCGCATCAAGGGCTGCGGCCTGCAGGTCGGGTGCGTTTTCCAGACTGCCCAGCGTCGGCCGCGGCATCGCCTGCGCGGGTGGGGGCATCGCCTGCGCGGGCGGCGGCATCACAACGACGGGCGGCGGCACCACAACGACGGGCGGCGACATCACGACGACGGGCGAAGCGGCCTGCACTGGGGGCGGCGGCACATAGGAAGGCTCCGCGAGGGGCGGCGGCAGCGGAGCAGGCGGGGCCACTTCCTGGGCCGTGGCAATGACTCCAAAGACCTGCACCCCGACGACAGCAACAACCAAACGTAAAGCGGGCAAAAAGCGACGTGCTCTTGCACACAGGGGTGCTCGATTGCTTGCGATCATCGTTCCCTCGATAGGTGGGTCTTGTTCCTGACGAAAGGACTGATATCGCGCCCAGATACATGGGTCAAGCAGGCATCTCTGTGCGAGTGCCCGCATCGCATGAAATCGACAAGAATGTCTAAAAAAGAAGCGCGGGAATCACTTCACGATAGGCTCTGGGCGGGCCCCATCTTGATTAGATGGGACAACCACCGCAGACTGATTTTTTTGGGGGCGGCTATCGATATCTATCGGCGATTGCCGTCGGTGGCGACGCGCGCTGCGGGACAGCGCGCCGCCGAGCCCGCGCTTACTGCGAGGTGTTGAGCAGGATGGTGACTTGATTGTCGCCGGTATTGGCCACTGCCACGTCGGGCTTGCCGTCGGCATTCAGATCGCCGACCGCGACGGCCTGCGGGTTCTTACCCGTCAGGATGAAGCTTGCTGGCTGCGGCGTCTTGTTGCGGTTGAGCACGAGCGCCACGCCGTTGCTGCCGCTTAACGTGGTGACGATGTCAGGAATGCCATCGCCATCAAAGTCGGCGCTGGCCATGCCCAGCGGGGCCTCGTTCATGGTGCCGCTCACGGCGTGCAGCATGCCGGCTCCCAAGGCTCCGGTGCCGTCGCCCGGCAGGATCAAGATCTGCGGCGCCGCCGTGCTCAGCGAGACGGCGACATCGACGTTGCCGTCGCCGATGAAGTCTCCGACGGTGACACCGCGCGGGTTGGTGTTGACGCCGGTCTGATAGTTGGCCTTCCACTCAAACGCCTTGGTGGTGTCGTTCCACAAAAAGACGCTGATGTTGTTCGTAAGCTGATTGACCAGCACCAGATCAGGCTTGTTGTCTTTGTTCAGATCGATCAGCGAAAGCGAGCTTGGGTTCTGCGCAGCCCCGCCCGGTGTCACCGACGTCGCGGGCGTCGTAAAGGCCGCACCCGCCGCGCCATACAGCAGCGAGGCGTTGTTGCCACCGGAATTCGCCGTCAGCACATCGAACATCGTATCGGCATTCAGATCGGCGCCGACCACGGCCTGCGGCGTCGAGCCCACGGCGTATTCGTTGTTGCGAACGAACACGCCCGTCTGATTGTTCAGCAGGACTGAGACCGAGCTTGGCCCCTCGTTGCACGCGATGGCGTCGAGGAAGCCGTCTTTGTTCATGTC
>CAZKOY010000253.1:0-5781 GCA_964554495.1 uncultured Myxococcales bacterium | reverse complement strand
ATCGACGACCCCAGCCTGTGCCTGGTCATCAACTGGATCAAGAGCGGCGCCAAGTGAGGGCGGCTCGTCGCGGGCTGGCTTCCGTAGCGAATGCGCGATGATTTCTTGGCGGTGCGGACAGCCTACCGACCTAGACTCGCCGCATGACGACATCACCCAAGCACTTGGTTCGTTGTTCTGAGGTTCCCAACAAAGCAACGCTGCATATTCGGCACCCGCTGAACCCGCTCTCAGACGTCCACATGACACAGCTTGGTGACCTGACGGGTCTGGTGCGCGTGGGCGTCAACTTGGCGCGCATTCCGCCGGGCCGCGAGAGCTTTCTGCCGCACGCCCATGCCGTCCAAGAGGAATGGGTCTTCGTCGTAAGCGGGCGCGGCCAAGCACTGCTTGGCGAGGCTTGGTGCGACATCGCGCCGGGCGATTTTCTGGGATTTCCAACGGATGGATTGGTGCATCACATCCGAAACAGCGGCGAGGAAGATCTGGTGCTGCTGCAAGGCGGCGAGCGAGGCCCGATTGAGCTTGCGAGCTTTCCGACCGTCAACAAGCGCATGCTGGTCTCAGGGGGGCAGTACGCGCAGTTCGTTTCCGAAAACGCCGTCGAATCGTTGCCCTTTTCGGCGTGGCTGGCACACGACCCTGACGCGCCCCAAGATAGCTAGGCGCCGCGCAGGACCGTGGCGGCAGAATCTCAGCGCTTGTTGAGCGCCTCGGCTTCCTTTCGGCTGATGTTGCGGTCGGCATCGGCATCGATCGCGCGCAGCAGAAGATCGATCGTGATGGGCGAAGCCGGCGCCGCGGTCAGGTTGCTAACTGCTGTGGCGAGCTCAGATTCGGACAGCATGCCGTCGCGATCCGTATCCAATAGCTCGAAGTGTCCTAGCCTTTGAAATAGCTCGCGCGAAAACGCGTCCACCAGCACCACCTTGACCTCGCGACCGCTGCCTTCTTTGGGAATCCGTTCAGGGTGTTCGCGACCAAACGACTCCAGCGGCTCGATGTGATCCATGCCGGTCAACAGGTTGCGTACCAGTGCGATGCGATAGCAGCGCTCTGGATCAAGCGGCTCGCCCGCGACGTGAGTCAGCAGGTGATCTGGCGTGCTGACCTGCATGCGATCATCGACATGCAGAAACGCCCCGGATCCTTGCAGCGAACGGCCACGCGATGCCCGAATCGCTTCGCGCAGCACCCAACCAGGGATCGAGGCCACAACGACTTCGTTGTCAAACGGCACCTCACCTTTCAGATCGCCGTACGTGAAGCGCTCGCGATACTCGCGGTTGCCACGCACGCCGCCGCCATTTAGCACGCACCCCTCAGCAGACTCGGCATCGCGGATGCGTGACGCGAGCAGCGTGGACAGCGACGTCTGATGCTGACGCGTGCCGATCGACGACAGCACCTGGCCTGGCGGAATCAGGTACAGCGTTGCCGCCTCTAGCTCGCGGACAGCCTGCATGCGCGCGTTGACCCGTGCGCGCAGCATCGCATCCTCGGGATATCGCGCAACGTCATCTACTGTTACACGCACGCGCGGCACATCTGGCTTACCGGCGGGCGGAGCCTCGGCAGGCCAGCTCAGATCCAGAATCACCGCGTGCTCGGCATCCATGCCAGCCTTGACGATCCACGACGTCCCCACGTGTTCCAGATAGATGCGATGCTCGTGGCCACCGATGATCACCGGCAGCGGTGGCACACTGGCCGGTCGCTCTGCGTGGGCTAGCTCTCGATCCAGCGCGATGTCCTGATGCGTCAGCGGCACCACGCACGCGCAGCCCTGCAATGTCATCAGATGTTCCGCGATGCGCAGCACGGCTTGATTTGCTGGCTCGATATGCCCGCCGCCAAAGGGGGCTCGGCGGTACTCGCCACCGTCGTGCATGACCACGCCCAGCAGCCCCAGCCGAACGCCGCGCCCTGCTGGCGCCGCCACATCGATCAGGTCATACGCTGGCAGCGGTAACTGAAAGTGCGTGATGTTGCTATTGAGCCAGGTGCCGGAAAACTCAGCGATGCGCAAGCACAGCTCTTCCAGCGGAATGTCGTCTTCGTGGTTGCCAAAGCAGACATGCGTGATGCCGATGAGGTTGAGCGCATCCACCATGCCGCGCCCCTTGTCCAAGCTCGACAGCATGCTCGGCGCCACGAAGTCGCCGGCCAGCGTACACAGAAAGCGATCCGCCGGCTCATTTTGCTGATAGTGGCGCACCAGGCTCATTAGCCGAGGCAGGTGCTGCAGGCTGTAGACATCGTTGACGCAGACGATACGCAGCGTCGGTCCTCGCTCGGAAGCAAGGGCAGAAACGGGCTGCGCAGACGACACAGGCAAGCGATCCGAAGGGCTCATGACTGGAGGCGCATCGTAAAGCAGTGCGAGCCCGGTCTCGCTGTTTTTTCCGTCCCCAGTCGTCCCCTGCGCGTCCCCCTTTTTTCTGCGGCCGGCTCGCAGCATAGTGAAAGGCAATGGATACACCGAGCAAGTCGCTGTCGTTCTTTCACGGGCTGAGCACGATCCCACGCGCGCTTTCCGTGCTGAGCCATGTGCCACACGTGCTTCGCCTGCTGCTGATTCCGCTGTTCCTGACGGTGATCCTCGACGGGATGGCGCTTTACTACGGCTATGGCTGGCTGCACGGGCTGATCCTGCGCTTCCTACCGGAAAAAGGCGTGGCTGCGCTCTTGCTCAACATCTTGGCTGGTGGGGTTGTGTTGCTGACCTTGGCCTGGACGTTTGGCTTCGTCTATTTGACGTTGTGCGAGCTAGTCATCGACCGCGTCTCAGAAGAGATCGAGGAACACCTAACCGGTCAGCGCGGCAGCGTCGAGGGTCTGTCACACAGCGTGCGCGGACTGTTTGTCAGCCTGTTGCAGTCGATGGTGCTAGCGGGGCTGGGACTTCTGGGTGCGCTGCTGAACTTGATTCCGCTTCTGGGATCGATCTTGTCGCTGCTGCTGGCCGCGACCCTACTCGGCTATGGGTTCTTCGTGGTCTCGGCGGGTCGCAAGGGGCTGCACCTTGGCGAGCGCATCGCGCTTTCGCGTGAACACCTGTGGGCGCTCGTCGGCCTTGGCGGCTGCGCCTTTGTCATCAACATCATCCCGCTCATCAACCTGCTGGCCTTGCCGGTGTTCGTGGTGGCAGGGACGATCCTATTTCTCGATGCCACCCAGCCGCCGCCGCCAGACAAAGCTGCGCTGCCCGCCGCCGAGGCACCCGTTCTGCGCTAGGGTCTATGCCATGAGTTGTCCGCCACGAGCTGTCGATCCAGTCGCGCATCGCATCGCACCCGCGACTCTGCGCTGTGGTGGTCGCCGCACGTGGCTGCGCGCGGTCCTGTTGAGCGGCGTGCTGTTCTTGATTTCTCTGACGGTACGCGCCGACATCTGGTCGTACGAAGAGAACGGCGTCATTCACTTTACGAACATCTCGCCCGCTGGCAGTGCGGCGCATCGCTGGCGCGTCGAATGGAAAAGTGGGCCCGGCAAAGCCGCCGTCGTCTCGGGAAGCTCTTCCGTCGCCGGCTGCGCCAAGTCCCGCGCCGATGTGGTGCCGTCACGCGACACCAGCCCCGATCGCTACAAGCGCTATGACGCATTTATCGCCGAGGCGGCCGCGGTCTATGCGCTGCCTCCGCCCTTGATTCGCGCCATCATCCACATCGAGTCCGATTACGACCCGCATGTGGTTAGCTGCGCTGGCGCTCGCGGCCTGATGCAGATCATGCCGGATGTCGAAAAAGAGCAGCGGATCAGCGATGTCTTTGATCCGCGCCGCAACATCTTGGGCGGATCGCGCCTCTTGCGGCTGCTTGCCAATCGCTTTCGCGGCGATCTGGTGCTGACCATCGCCGGCTATCACGCAGGCGCAGGGGCCGTCGATAAATACAGCGGCGTGCCACCGTACGAGACCACGCAGCGCTACGTCTATGCCGTGCTGCAGCGCTATCAGGCGTACAAGCAGGCGGCCGACGCGGCCCATCCAAAAGTGCCCTAGGGCAAGCGCGGTCTCGTGCGCAATCGCCAGACAGCTACGCGGACCGCAGCGCAGACCGCGCTGCTGGCGTCATCCGGTGGGCTGCCGCTGGCTACTCTCGTGCGCTCCTTTTGCCAGTAGCTCGACGGAGGTGGCGCCGAGGCGAAGGCGGCTGCGCTGAACGCCAAAGATCGGCCAGCGCATCCATAGCGCGCCGGGACTGCCTGTCGGTCGATGCGGACTGCAGACCAGCCAGCGCGGCCAGGCCCTCGATGGCGGCCAACAGCGCGGTCGCCAAGGCCGACGTATCGACGCTGGACAGCAGACGACCCGCCCGCTGTTGCTGCATCAGCGCATCGGCCATGGCCTGCTGCATCGCGGCGACACGCGGTCGTCGCTGCGGCTCCGATGATCGCTTTCTTACCGGGGAGTATCGGCAAAGCAGCCCCGTGCTCAGCCCGGCCCGCGCCGCAATGCCTTGCACGCTGGTCTTGTGAACGGCAAGGCCGGGCCGCCTTGATCTGATGCACGTTGTTGCAGCGCAGATCTGATCAGAACCGCACGCGCTCCATTTCGTCGGCGAGGAAGTCCGGGGAGAGGTGCGCGTAGAGCAGCGTCATCTTGATGTCGCTGTGTCCCAGGATCTTTTGTAGCGCCAAGATGTTGCCGCCATTCATGACGAAGTGGCTGGCGAACGTGTGGCGCAGCGCGTGCCACGGCCGCAGCAAGCGCGGACAGCCCGCCTCAGCCAAGAGGGCGGGCAGGCCCAGCATGTCGGTGCTGCCTCCCATGCTGGCTTTGCCTCGACGAATCACGGGGAAGACCAGCGCATCAGGCGTCTTGGGGCACAACGTGTGCCAGCTCGCGAGGATCGGCAACAGCGCCGACGGCAATCGCAGGTGTCTAGGCTTGCCTCCTTTGGGCAGCTTGCGACCGCTGCGCAGCACATCGATCCGGCGCGCATGCAGATCGACATCGCGCCAGCGCAGACCAAACAGCTCTCCTTTGCGCAGGCCGCAGTGCAAGGCGACCGCAAGCATCGCGTGCATCCCTGCATCGCGGTCGCGCGCATGCGCAAGAAGTCGCGCTGCATCGGCGTGGTTCAGGAATTCCAGCAGCGCTCGCTGCCGAGGTGGCTCGACACCGCGGCATGGGTTCTGCGGCACGATGCCTTCTTTGCTAGCCCACGAAAAGACCGTGCTCAAGAAGGCCAAGGTCACACGCACGCTGGCTGGGGAAAACCTTGCTGCCAGGGCATCGCGCAGCTTGGCAATGTCTGCTGTCTTGATCGCATCGGCTGGTTTTTCGCCGAGCAGCGGCAGCGCTCGACGCAGCGCACACTGCGCGTTGCGACGGTAATCCGTCAGGTCTTTCACACGTGGCCGGCTGTACGTACAAAGGAAGCTCTCGATGAGCTGCGCGGTGCTGGGTGCAGCAGGCGCGGGCTCGGGCATGCCGATCTTGCCCCGCGCGATGCGCGCTTCGATCTCGACCAGGAAGCGGCGCGCGTGTTCTTTCGTCAGTTGATGCGAGGCTCGCATCTTTCGCCGTCCATCACTGTCGCGATAGCGAACATACCAACCGATGAATCGGCCCTTGCGCACCACTCGCACGATGTCGCCCATGACTTCGCCCCCGACGAGATCGTACCACGCAGCAGTCATCCACGGGTTATCCATGCGCGCGATGTGGGCGTCTCTCGAACACAGCGAACTGTGCGGCGAACTGGCGGTGCCCCTCCCCTGCACGTGCGCGAAACCACACGCTTTTTTCCCAGCGCGCACTCGAACTTCTACTTC
>CAZKOY010000252.1:0-5899 GCA_964554495.1 uncultured Myxococcales bacterium | reverse complement strand
TATCGGGCTTGAGGTCGCGATGCACGATGCCCTTTTCGTGGGCGGCGCGTAGGGCCGATGCGATTTGGCGCGCGATGTTTAGGGCATCTTGGTGCGCTAGGCTTCCCGCTTTTTCCAGTCGAGCCGTCAGAAGCTCGCCGGACAGATACTCCATGACGATATAGGCCGCGCCATCGTCGAGGCGACCTGACTCAAAGACGCCGACCAGGCCGGGGTGATGGATGATGTTGACGGCCCGCGCCTCGTTGAAGAAGCGCAGGATGCTCTGCTGGTCCTTGGCGAAGTCGGGCAGAAGCACCTTGATGGCGGCGCGGCGACCGATCTCTTCCTGCACCGCTTCGTACACGGCCCCCATTCCGCCCTGGCCTAGCTTGCGCAGGACGCGGTAGTTGCCGATGCGCTGTCCGACTCCGACCATGGATCTCGCAGACGCCACACCCCACCCAGAGGACGGCCAAGCTGTGGCGAAAATTACGAGACATTATGCCATGGAGAGCGATTTTCCTGGGCTTGCTGTCGGCGTGCGGACGACCTGATAGGCAGCGTTCATCAGCTCGGTGATGCCGGCGCCGGTTGCGGCAGAGATGCCCGACAGCTGAATACCTCGCTTGGCGAAGGCCTGCTGCAGTGTCGGAAGGCTCTCGCGAGTCGCCGGCAAGTCGAGCTTGGTCAAGGCAACAAGCTGCGGTCGCGCCGCGAGCTCAGGGTCATAGCGTCGAAGCTCTTCGTTCAAGACATCGAAGTCGTGCAGTGGATCACGGCCTGGCTCCTCGGTGACTTCGAGCAGATGGATCAGTACCCGTGTCCGCGACAAGTGGCGCAGAAAGCGATGCCCCAGGCCATGGCCTTGGTGGGCACCTTCGATCAGACCGGGCAGATCGGCGAGCACAAAGCTGCGATCGCTGGTGCGGCTGCCCAGCGGTAGCGAGACCACTCCCAAGTTGGGGGTCAGCGTCGTAAAGGGATAGTTGGCGATCTTGGGGCGCAGGCGCGAGACGCGGGCAATCAGCGACGACTTCCCGACGTTGGGATAGCCCAGAAGACCGACATCGGCGAGGAGCTTGAGCTCCAAATGTAGGCTGCGTTCCTGGCCCGGCTCGCCCTCTTCGCAGTAGTCGGGGGCCTGCCACGTCGACGTCGCGAAGTGCAGGTTGCCGCGTCCGCCTTGCCCGCCACGCGCCGCGACGAAGCGCTGGCCCGGTGCAGACAGGTCGCACAGCACAGTGCCTGCGTCGTCCTTGACGACAACGCCCACCGGCACCGTGACGATCAGGTCTTCTCCGCCGCGGCCACAGCGATCGCGCCCGCCGCCGTGCTCGCCACGCTTGGCCTTGTATTCGCGACGGAACGTCAGGTCGAGCAGCGTGCTCAGCTGATCGCTGGCCACCAACATGACCGAGCCGCCGTTGCCTCCGTCGCCGCCGGTCGGGCCCCCGCGTGGACGCCCTGGGCCGGCATCAAAAGCTATGCAGCCGTTGCCTCCGTCGCCGGCCTTGGCCAAGATCACACACTCATCAACAAAATGCATCGCCATCCTCAGCGCCGAGCCCTGTTCCCAGGGGGCGCGCACACGCTTGAACCGACCTTCCGACCCGGCACACAGCGCCGCAGACAGGGCGCGTTTTTCCGGCCCCACGCATCTAGCACCGTCGGATAGCGTGGCGCAAGCGGCTTTCCTGTCTGGCCGGCCCGCCGCCCAGCCGCCCCGCGCGAGAAGATCACAGAAGTGAACCGTCAACCAACGAAACATATATAAAATGCACTTATATTACATTTTAAGATCGATTATGTTGATTTATATTCACGCCCGTCTCCGCAGCAGCAGGCGGCGGCGGCCAGAGCTGCGCGAAAAATCCGGCTGGGAAGGTCTCGTCGCCGGGGAAGCCCAGGCGCAGATCGCGTCCATCGCTGGGCAGGTATGCCGTACCGAACAGATAGTCCCATAGGCTGAGCGAAAGACCAAAGTTGACGCCGCTCGCCTGGGCCAGCCGCTCAGGTGGAAGATCCTTTGCATGATGCCAAATATGCATAGCCGGCGAGTTCAGCAGCCAGCGCAGTGGCCCCCAAGTCAGGTGAAGATTACTATGATTCAAATGACCTATGGCAATTGCAATGGCATCCAACGCGAAGAAATCGATCACAGTGATGCCCAGCAATGACAGGGGAATAAACTGTATTAACTTATAAATAATCGTTTCGACAAAGTGATATCGCAGGTGAGCCGAAAAACCCATCTCGCGCACGCTGTGATGCACTTGGTGAAAGCGCCAGAGCCAAGGGACTTTGTGCAGCAGGCGATGGATGTTCCACTGCACGAAGTCTTTCAGGAAAAAGTAGAACACGAGCTGAGCCAGCGTCGGCCATTTCGATAGATCCAGCAGGACAAAGGGGCGCGTTCCTAGCCCACGCCAGGCATCCAGCCAGAGCTCGCCAGCCACGTTGCTGAGCGCCGCGAAGCCGATCAGTGAAAAGAGGAAGAAATTAAAAAACATATAGAAGCCATCAAGCCAAAAATCACGGCGAATGCGTGCTTGATGCACACGCCACGGTCGAATTAATTCACAAATATATACCAGGGCAGAAATTAGCAACAAATACCAAAAATAGCTATACAGACGAGGATCACGGATCTCTCTTATTAAATAATTCAAATACCCAGAATAACTTTGACAGATAATTTGCCAGTACTTCATACGGGATGACTCAGCGAGGCTGCCCGAGGCTAGAGCCCGTCTTTGTGCAGGGTCTGGGCGAGGCGACGGTACAGATCGCGGTGGTCGAATCCGCTGATCAGATCGGGCAAGAGGTGCCCAATCTGGCCGACTTCATCGAGGTGATCGGCGGGCACGCAGCCAAGAAAAGTCCCCCAGCGCGATGAGGCGACCGTCACCAGGCCGTCGTTCGGCACCGGTATGAGCGGGTTGGGACTGGTCAGCGCAAAGGCTGGCACCGCCACGGCCAGAAGCGGGTCCAAAAGATCGATGCGGGACGAGTTGCCCCAGGTGGCGCCCGCACACTCGGCATCGGCGACGCGCCCGCTGCTGCGCCCGGCGACGCTGTAGTACTTCACGCGGCGGTCGTCCGGGTTTGCCGGGTTAAAGACCTTTTGCATGTGATCGCGCGAAAGCTGCCGCAGCGAGGCCTGCACTTTGGCGTCTCCCGGCGCCGAGGCGATGCCGCCCCAGAGCGCTCGCAGGATCACGTTGATGAGATCGTATGAAAAGCCGGGAATCAGCCCAAGCGCAGCGTCGGCCACAGGCGTTCCCTGGTGCGGCGAAGCGACGGTGATCAAACCAGCGACGCGGTCGCCATAGCCAAACGAACTAATCAAGAAGCGCGCATCGATACCGCCCTGCGAGTGCGCGATCACGTTCACCTTGCAAGCACCTGTGGCGCGCAGCGTGTCGTCAACGATGCCGGCCAGATAGCGCGCTCGCACCGCCGAGCTATCGAACGGCGGCACTTGGGCTTCGATGACGGTCTCGCCGCGGCTGCGCAGATCCGACGCGACGTTGAAAAAGTAGTTCAGCGGCCCGATGCGCTCGAAGCCGGCAAAGCCGTGGGCCAGCACAAGTGGGTACGGCGCTCCGCGGCACGACGACAGAGCGGCGCGCTGCCCCGCGGTGCCCTGCCCTTCGACGGCATCGCGCTCGTCAGCCTCGGGCGGGCCACAGGCAATGACGGTAACGGCCGCAAGCAACAGGCCCAGATAGCGTCGACGAATTCCGGGCGTTCCCGACGAATGATTGAGAAGTGAGGTCGACATGTGCATCCTCTACGCTCGCTGCGACATGGGGCGGCGGTCTTGGCGGCAACGTACCACCGGCCATGCTCGATGCGAAGCGTCAGGCCACACGCCGCGTGCATGCAAGCGCAGGATCCAACGCGCCGGCCCGCGTGCTTGCGGACGGCCCAGAACCCGTGATTTAGGGACCCGCGCCGGGGGGGCTGCCGCCGGGATCGCGAGCGGCCGGAGCCGCGGCAGGCGCAGTCGACGTGGGCTTTCCGGGGTCGCTTGCGGGGTCTTTTTCTTTGGCAGAAGCAGCCTCGCGTGGGGCCGTGCTGGGCTCACCGCCGGAAGACGATTTTTCGCGCGCCTCGCTGGCCTTGGCGCTGGCCGCCTGACAGGCCGAAAGCTGGGATTGGCTGGCTGCGATCTGGCTGTTTGCCGTCGACAACTGGCCACCTATCGCCGCGACCTGCGCTTTTAGGCTCTGGACCTCGCTGCCGAGCGAATCGGCACTCTTTTGCAGGCTCTGCACGGCGCTCTCGCTGGCTTTGAGATCGCGCAGGCACTGCTGCAAGCGGGCTTCGGCGCCGGCCAAGGCCTCGGCTTTTTCTGACAGGCTGCGCCCGGCCGTCTGGATCGCCTCGTCGGCGCGTTGGCTGGCCTGCTGCGCCGATTGCGTCGCGGTGTTGGCTTCGCGCGCAGCGGCCAAGGCGCGCTCGCTGGCTTGTCGAGCCCGCTCGCCTGCTTCACGCGCTCGCTGGTTGGCCAACACAGCCACGCCGCGCTGTCGTGCCGCTTCGGTCTGGGCGCCCTCGCTTTCAAGCTGGGCTTCGCTAGCAAGGCGCAAGGCCAGCGACGCGCGGCTCAGCGCTTCTTGCGTCTTGCGGCGAGCATGGTCGGCCTCGTTTCGCGCAAGCTCGGCCTGACGCAGCGCGTTTTCGGTGCGGGCTTGCTGCGCTTCCAAGGCTTGCTTGGCACGCTGCAGGTTGCGCCATGAAATCCCCGCCCACAGCAGCGATGCCATGAGCACGACAGCGACGCCAGACAGCAGCGCGACCCGACGCCTCTGCAAGCGCCCCTCGCGCTCGACGGCGGCGGACAGAAACGCGCGTTCGTCCGTCGACAGCTCGCCATGCGTACGGGCCCAGCTCAGCGCTTCGCCGAGCTGTTTTCCAGAAAGCAGGTACTCGGGATGCTGGCTGTTTTGCCGCCAGGTCTCGACGGCAGTCCGCAGCGGGCTCTGCGCTTCTTCCTGAGCCAGCCACGTGGCAGAAAACGCTGCGGCGACAATTTGATTGCGCACGAAAAGGCGTGTGCCTTCGGGCTGCTTGACGCGGCGCAAAAGACCCAGAAGCTCTAGCGTCTGCAGTGCTCGCTCGGCCTCTTCATCATCGGGGATGGCGCGCTTGCCACCGGGGACAGAAAGAGCTGCGGACGCCCCATCGCGCAGCGAGGAAAGCGGCAGGCCGTTTTGTTCTGACAGGACACGACGGTACAGCGCAAGCAAGGTCGGTCGCAGCGCTCCGGCGCGGCGCAGGCCTTCTTCGGCAAAGGTCAGGCTGGGCTCTTCACGACGGCTGGCGACGATCTCGGAAGCCAGCGCATCGACCAGCGGCGAAAACAGGCCATCGGGCAGCGGACGCGTACACAGCGCTTCGCACAGTCGCTGCGTGAAGTATGGCTGGCCTTGGGTGCAGGCAAGCACGGCCGACAGCGCCTGTTCCGAGGCCGCCCCGAGGCTGTGCAGGCCCGGCAAGAGCGCCTTGGCCTCGCGCTCGCCGAAGTCAGTCAGCGCAATCGCGCGCAGCTTGCCACCGGCAAAGGGGCTTGTGGCTGCTTCCAGATCGCGGCCGACCAGATCTTCTTTTCGCACCGTTCCCAATAGGCAGAACGACACCGGCTGCGGCGCGTCCCGTGCCACCGTCGAAGGCTGCGGCAGTGCGCGGGCTAGCGCGGCCAGAAAATCGGACGCCACCTGCGGCAAGCGCAAGAGCACTTCGACGTGGTCGACAAACAGCACAACGGGCTGACCGGCATAGCGCGGCAACACACGCAGAAAGCGCGCGAAGCGCTCGGCTGGCGGCACCGGCTTTTCTTTCTGCATCCCGGCGACATCGGTCCAAAAGTCGGTGGCCACACCGGGCAGGCTCAGGCCGCGGTATAGCTCGC
>CAZKOY010000251.1:0-5975 GCA_964554495.1 uncultured Myxococcales bacterium | reverse complement strand
AGGTCGCGGTGGACGATCCCGGCGGCGTGGGCCTTGTCGAGGGCGCGGGCGGCCTGCCCGAGAAGCCAGACGGTCTCGACGGGAGAAAACAGGCCGCGGGTGCGCAGAAGCTGCTCTAGGTCGCGGCCGGTCAGAAGCTCCATCACCAGAAACAGCGCACCGTCTAGCTCGGGCGCGATATCGGCGTCGGTGACGCGCACCACGTGCTCGCTCTTGATCAGCGCCGGGGCGCGCATCTCGCGCTTGAAGCGCTCCAAGATCTCGGCCTGGCTGCCGCTGTGCGCCAGCAAGAGCTTGAGCGCCAGCGTTTCCCCGGTGTTCAGGTGCTGCACGGCATAGACCACGCCCATGCCCCCGCGCCCAAGCTCGCGCAGGATGCGATAACGACTGGCTATGACCGTACCCGGCTGCATTCTTGAGTTATCTAGTTATCGGCAATACACGAATCCGCCCTTCACCGCGCCACTGACGCGATGACAGCCGAAAAAGGCAAAACATTGGCAAGTGACAATCAGCGCTCCGCACTCAGACTCAGGCTTAGCTGGTAAATCACCAGCACCGAAACAGTTCATAACGAATGGGGCCGTTACGTTAGCAGAGGCGCGACAAAGACCATTTTCGTTATTTGATTCACAATAATCGCTGCATATTGCATCAATATTCGGGCTCGGCTTCATCATCTCTTCGCTGACCCGTCGCGCGACTGGCGCTGGGCAATGTGATTTAACGCAAGGCGTTTTGCTGGCATTTACATTTTCTGGCAATGCGCAATTTTCTTCGATAATTCCGTCGCAGTTCCAGTCCCAGTTCAAGTATTCCGGGCTGACTGGCTTGCTGCTCCACGAGGGGGCTGGCAACGGTGTCTTGGCGGGTGCGTCACACGTCGCTACTTCGTTTGCACAGGTCCACTTGCCACTGCTCAAGCAGGCCCCGACCCCAATCGAGCAGGGCGTCGAAGAGCTCTGCAGCAGACGGCAGTCGCAGGTGCGCTGGGCGCCATTTAATTGTGGATTCAAGTCATCACAGTCGGTGCCGCCGCATTCAATGGGCAGGTCGCCGTCGCGATCTTGGTCTCGTACGGTCGGCTGACAGGTCGAGGACGCCGAGTCACAACGCCAAATTCCACTGCAAGCCATGGCTGGGTTAATGCCATCTTCGGTATTCAATCGACTGCAGATATCAATCGAAGCGCTGGGATCGCAGTTCATAATTTCATATTGCCATGCCGTGCAGGCAGACAACGAAACCGCCAAAGATATTACTGTAATTAACCCTATTTCATAGAATGGTTTTCTGCTCATCAATATATCCCTGTGAGCTGAATCGAGGCATAGCCGGGCCCAGCGGCCGGAGTCATGTGCCAGGCTGGAGCGCGCTGGGCCTGCGCCGCTTCCTTGGCCGGGGCGCGCCAGCGCGTCATCGCGGCCAGGACGCCCGTGGTCACAGCCAAGGCGCCGCTGACGCCAAACATGACATTGGCCAAGATGGCGTCGGTGCGCACCATGTCTTGCACGGTGGCCGAGCGGCGCAGCGGATCCAGGGCAAGCTGCTCATCGGCGGTGCTCTTGGCCTTGACGCCGAAGCCAATGCCGACGGCCAGCGCTGCCAGCGCTGCGCCCCCGACGACGAAGACCGCGACCTTGGGGACACCGCCAGCCACCGCCAGCGAGGCCTCTAGCGTCACCGGGATCGACGCCGACTCATTGTCCTTGAGCGAGCGGCTCCACACAAACGAGCGATAACCAGGGGCGCTGACGACGACGCGGTGCGGGCCAATATCGACGAAGTGCGGGCGATCGAACTGCTCGGGCGAGACCGGCTGCTTGTCGATGCTGACGGCCAGGCCCGCCGGCTTGCTGCTGAACGCAAAGCGCAGGGTGGCGGTGGCAACGCGCACAAAGGGAATGTCGATGCGCCGGAACTCGCCCTGGTGCAAAAGCAGGGTCAGCGTATAGCGCTTAAGGCGCGGTCCTTCAGCGACGAGCTGGTGCGTACCGGGGTCGGTCTCGATGGCGAGCCCCCACAGCGACTGCGGCATCGGGCTGCCGTCCAGCGACAGCACAAAGCCCTCGGGCACGTCGGTGGGCACGACCAAGGTCAGCTTGGGCACCTTGCTTTCAAGAGAAGCCGCCTCGATCAGCGCCGCATCGCGCGTCGGCAAAAAGCGCTTCTCGCCTGTGGCATTGACGCGATCTTGGGCCTCTTGCGCCGCCCGCTTGAAGGCGACATAGGCGCTGCCGGTCTTGCCCAGAGCCACGTAGCACTTGGCGATCTTGAAGCGCGTGTTCGGGCTCGGCTCTAGCTCCATGCTGGCCTGAAATGCCTTCAGCGCCTGGTCGTAATGACCGACGGCAAAAGCCTTGCTGCCCTCTTCAAACTTGCGCAGGGCGGCCCCCGGTGGTGCGGCCCAGACCGACGGCGCAGCCAGACCACCCACCAGCAAGCAGACCAGACCCAGAACCAGCTTAATAAACCGAGACAGAGAACCCCCCTGATTCAGCGTATCACGCAGGGCGCTGAACCCTGAAGGGCGATCACCGGGCGGGCCAGGAATCAGCGGGGAACATCCAAGGCAAAAAGGTCGCGACCGCAGCGGTTCTCGTCCGCGTCGGCAGGCCGCATCGCTGACCTGGTGTCGCGGGCCTTCGTCCGCGAGGCGCCGTTACGCCGAATAGCCCTTCCTGGCAATCATGTCTGCAAGCTGGTCGACTCCCAGCCAGTACTGCGATTGAAAGCCTGGACGATGATGAAATCTGGCCGGATCAGCGATCAGCGCGGCCTGCTCACTCTTATCGTATCCAATAACAGTTATATAATGATAAATAGTCTCGTCATCGGGATATCCTGGAGGATGGTTACCCGGTGGAGCCACGATATTGGCGACAATTGGATAATTTTTATCAATATCTGTAACGATATCTTTCCACAATAGATCGCGCTCTTCATCCGTCGCCACTGCACCGGGAATCAGCTTGTTTTCGTAATAACCCGTGCCCAGTCGATCGTTAAGAGCCGACGTGATCAGGCCAATGTGAGCGGTGCCGACTTCGGTGTTCGTGCCCAATTGACGGACTAGCTCTTCCTGGCTTGGCGGATTGTCCATGCGCGCCGAGAGCGCGATGCGCGTCGAAGCCGGCCCACACCAGTGTCCGAAGTCTTGCGTTTGGAAGTCGATGTCGAGAACCTTCCGATCGTCCTCGGCCTGCTCGGCTGCAGCCGGGCTGTCCTGCGCCAGCGGAGGCCGCATGGGCTGCGGTCCCCCCTGCCCGACCTGGGGCGCGAAGTGAGCGGCTTTCTGGGAAAGCGGGCCGTCCTGTCCCGCCGTCGCAGCCGCCAGCTTGGCCGAGAGCACTTCTTTCTTTTCTGCTGGAGCCGCCTGCACCGCTGCCTCTAGCTTGGGGGCCAGCGACGCCTTTAGCTCGGGCGGAGCCGTCGGCTTGGTGGCCGCAGCAGCCATCTTGGCCGCCAGCGCGACCTTCTGTTCCGCCGGAGCCACCTGGGCCGCTGCCTGCAGCTTGGCCGCCTGCATCGCCTTCTGTTCCGTCGGGGCCGCCTTGGCTGCCGCCGTCCCCGGCGGGACTGCACCGGGATGGGCACCCAGCTTTTCGGCCAGCGCCTGCGGCATTCCAGACGGCGACTTGGACAGCGTGCGCAGCGCATCGTCGCCAAGCGCCGACTTCGGCAAGGACGCAGCGGCGTTTCCCAAAGCGGGCAAAAGCGGGGCTACCGACGGCAGATCACCCCCCATATCGGTCATATGCGAAAACAAGCTAGAGAGCGCTGGGCCGGTCTTTGCACTCGCCGTGCTGCCAGGACTTGCGATCCCCGGCATCGAAGCCACCGGAAGTGGCGAGGCAGCGACGGAAGACGGCAGAGCGAGGGGCTTGGCTGCCGCACGCTCGTTCAAGCCGAACGAAGAGGCTGCAGCCTTCTTGAGCGCGCCGTCCAACATGCATCACTCCCCCAAGTGAAGGGCCCAGCAGAGGCAAATAAGAATCATATCGACCAAGCGCGCGAAATGTTGTGCGTTGTGCTGGCCGCCCTCTTCGATCCCAGCGCGGATCAGCGCACCACACCCACAGCGACTGCCTTATAGTCGCCGCATGGTGCAAGTCGACGTGTTCTGGGCGTATGGATTTGGGGCTTCTCTTGCCGTCGCAGCGGCCCGACCGCTTCGCACAGAGCCCAGGCCTCTCGCCAGTCCCCACTTTGTCTTTACCCTGCTTTTCTTGTCGCTGGTCTGGGCCCCGACGGGAATGCTGCTGCTCTTGCGCCATCCAAGCTGGGAAACCATGCAGGCTGCTTCATCGATCACGGCGATACCGCCCTTTTTGGTGCTGGGGTTTGGCATCACCAACGTCACGCAGGGCATCCTGGGTTTTTGGGTGGGCCACCGTCTGACCACAGCAGGGCGCTTCGGTCTTGCGCACCTGAACTGGCTGTTTGGCTACCTGGGGATGTTCTTCATCCTGCTCTATGGCTGGGACGGGCTGGGCTATGACCGCTTTCTGTACGACCGCGACATGTTTCACGGCGTCGCGTGGTCGCCGGGGGCCGGGCTGCAGCCAGGGGCTGGTCCGCGCTTTTTGCTGAGCTCCGTCGCAGGAACGCTGTATCTCGACGGAGCTTTCTTGCTTCCGGCGTTCTTTGCGCTCTTCGTGCGCTGGATCCGCTCGGATGTCGCGTCGGCGCCGAGTGCGCTGCGTCTGGTTGCCAGCTATCTCGCCGCCGTGTTCTTCGCAGCGCTGCCGCTGGCCGCTGCCATGGCCCTTGGAACCTATGCCGCCAAGCAAGCGCTCGTTCGCTTGGGACTCGACGAAGCAGCGGCCCATCTCGGCGGCTATGGCATCGGCATTCCTGTGGTGTTCGGCCTCGCCTGGCGCGTGCTCTTGCGGCAGGACGGCCCCATGCAAGCGCTGCTCTGCCGAGCTTTTGGGCAAAAGGATGAGACCGTGACCGCCCAGCTACAGCGAGCGGCGGCATGAGTCGTCTCTCGCTGGTCACCGGAGGCGCGGGCTTCATCGGCTCGCATGTCGTGCGTGCCCTGCTTGCCGAAGGCCGGCGCGTTCGCGTCCTTATCAAACCCGGTGAAGACACCCGCAACCTGACCGGCCTTGCCGTCGAGACAGTCGCGGGCGACATCCGCAGCACCGAGTGCGTGCGCGCCGCGCTTCACGGCGTGGATCGGGTGTTTCATCTGGCCGCGGTCTATGCGCTGTGGACCCGAACGCCGGGCCTGATGCACGCGGTAAATGTCGAAGGCACGCGCAACCTGCTTACACAGTGCTTGGCCGCGGGCGTCTCGCGCGTCGTCTATACAAGCTCGCTCGCGGTCTTTGCCGGCCACGGCGACCACGACGCCACCGAAGACAGCGCATTCGCTCTTGGCTCGACGGGCAGCGAGTACGCGCAGTCGAAGAAAGCAGCGCATGAGGTGGCCTGCGATTTTGTGCAAAAAGGACTCGACGTCGTCATTGCCGCGCCGTGTGGACCCATCGGGCCAGGCGATGTTGGTCCGACGCCCACTGGCCGCATGCTGCTGTCGGCTCTTTCCGATCGCATCGTCTTTGCCGTCGACTTCGTCTCGAACATGGGCGATGTGCGCGACATGGCGAACGGCCACCTGCTCGTCGAGCGCCACGGCCGCACCGGGGAAAGCTATCTGCTGGGCGGACACAACGTCACGATGACCGAGCTTTCGGACATCGTGTTTGGCCAGGGTCGCCGTCGCGGCGCCGTGCTCAAGGTTCCCCACCGCCTTGCGCTGGCCGGCGCCTATCCCATGGCGTGGATTGACACCCGCATCCGCAAGCGAGCGCCCTTGTTCACGCCGGCCGAGGTACGCATCGCGCAGCGCGGGCTACGCGTCGACTGTGGAAAAGCGCAGCGCGAGCTTGGGTACACCTGCCGCCCCATCGCCGACAGCGTCATCGCCGCCATCGACTGGTTCCGCAGCGAGGGATACGCCTAGGTCA
>CAZKOY010000250.1:0-6018 GCA_964554495.1 uncultured Myxococcales bacterium | reverse complement strand
GATGGCGCGCTGCACGTCTGCCAGGAATTCGCGCGGCGTGCCGACGGACGATCGTTGCAGCGCCGCGTGCAGCGCGGACTCTGCGGTCTGCACATGCGCTTCTGCCAGCGAAAGCAAGAGCGCCTGCTTGTTGGGAAAGTACTCGTACAGCGTCCCAATGCTGACGCCTGCGACCTCGGCGATGCGGTTGGTGGTCGCAGCAAAACCCTCGGCGCGAAAAACCCGAGCCGCGGCCACAAGAATGCAGCGGACGGTCTCTTGTGAGCGCTGCTGACGGGGCATTCTCCGTCGCTGCACGGACCGATTCGCAGGGGGCGCAGCGGTCATCGACACACCGCCAAACCCGAGTCGAAAAATGCATCCAGAGGGCACAGCATGTTCTGACAAAGCCGGACTTGTCGCGGCAGCGTGAACGGAGGACAGCACATGGCGAACACGACCTCGATCGACAAACGTCGCTTCACCGTAACAGACCCGGTCCATGGCGACATCGCTTGCGTCGAGCTGGGCTATGGCGACGACGCGCGGCGACCGGTGTGTCTGTTTTTGTACGGCGGCGGCGGCAGCACCGACTCGCTGCTCGCTCTCGAACCGCTGCTCGCATCGGTGTGGCGCGGTGGCTTGCTGCCTCCGTGTCGCTTCATCGCCGCGACCGTCGATCCCTGGGGCTTCTATCTCGATGACGCAGCGCGTGGCACCGCGTGGGAGACCTTCATCGCCGAGCGTCTGCCTGCGTCTCTTGCTTTGCAGCCGGGCACATCGCTCGCGCTGCTCGGCATCTCGATGGGAGGCTATGGCGCGCTGAAGATCGCGCTGTCGCGTCCTGCAATGTTCGCCGCGGTCGCTGCCATCGCGCCGATGATCGAGCCGACGCTGAATGCGAACGCCACTCGCCCGCGCAATCGGTATCACTATCCACCGACGGTACCGGCGGCCCTGCTGGGACCAGCGCGGGATGCGGCGCTTTACGCGGCCGATCATCCGGGCCAGCGCGCGATCCAGCACGCCGCTGCGCTGCGCAGAGGTCCACTCGCGATCTACCTCGACGCCGGCACGGACGATGCGCTGCACGCACACGACGGCGCAGAGTACCTGCATCGCCTGCTCTGGCAGCTCGATATTCGCCACGAGTACCACTTGCTATCTTTTGCTGACCACGTCGGTCCTTCGCTGCTGCCGCGCCTGCAGCTGGCGCTCGTGTGGCTGGGGCAGCGACTTGCCCCGCAGCGCGTCGTGCTGGACTCGGGCGAGCTCGCATGGCAGCGATTTCTCGACGGAGAGTCTCGCGAGATGCCGGCGCACGCCTTGCCCGCGCACAGCCTGCTCATGCCGCGCTTGCTGCGGCACATGCTGGCTCCTTTGCGACAAACCGCGGCTGCCCAAGACGAGAGTTTTGATCGCGTCTTCGGCTTGCTTCCTCCCCTTTAGGAAGTTCACGCTCAAACCCCGCGGCAGAGCCACCGTGAACACGAGCAGCGCACCGCCATGCATCTCTGGGCTTTCATTTGATGTATTCACAATGATCACAATCTGTCTCTTGGCGAGAGCGTGCCGGGCGCGGCGGCGCAAAGAATGAAGCCTAGGGCGCCACCCAATCGGGATCGAGGCGCAGGACTGCTCCGGCTCCTCCGACGACCCATGCGGTCTGTGCATCCGGGACCAGCAGGGCGCTGAGCCCGACGTTGGTGAGCTTCGGTACGTGCGCGCATGACTCATTCGCGCAGCGCATCAAAGTACCCGCATAGCCACCGATGAAATAACGCTCGGGACCGCTGCCGGCAATGGCACCAAGCTCGGTATTAGTGCCCGTCGCGATTGCGGTACACATAGGCATAGTCATAGGCATAAAATCTTTGCAATACAGCCCTGTTCCCTCTTTGCCGACGGCATATGCGGTATTGGCTGTAGCGGCATAGATGCGCAGCAGGTGGGCAGTGTTTTTGTTGCTGGACTTGCGGCACTTGTTGCTTGTGGCACTGCAGCGGGTGACCAGGCCGTTCTGCCCGGCAACCCACACGTCATCGTTCTGCGAAGCGAAGCCAGTCACCGAGGCGGTGGTGGGCAGATCGGGATCGCTGTCTAGCTTTTCGCAGCCAGCGGTGGTGCAGCGCAGCACAACACCGCGCTGACCCAACGGCCCTGCCACACGCTCGACGGCTGCGACCCAAACAGAATCAGGGACCGCGCTCCACATGGAAAAGGCATCTCCGGCGATCTCTGTCGGGACGTCCTGGCAGTTGTCCGCTTTTTTGCAGTGCAGCAGTGTCATGCCGCCTCCGGCGATCCAGGCCGCATCGCGACCCGACGGCCAGGTTGCCCCGAGCATTTGGCCTGGGGGGCTTCTTAGGCTGGTGCAGCCGTCTTCTGTGCAGGTGCTGACCGCGCCATTTACGCCAGAGGTCCATACTCGATCCGTCGTCGCGCCGCTGATGCTTAGCTGCCACGTACCGACGGCGGGCGTGGGCGTTATGCAGCCTGAACGGGCATCGCAGCGCACGACCGAGCCCTTCTGCCCAGAGGCCCAGATGATCATGGAGTCCCCCGTGACGCTGGACAGCGTAAGCGTTGCCCCAGAATACCGAGGCAGACAGCCGCGCGATTCGCCGCACTGCACGATCACCCCTGGATAGCCGACACTCCAGATGTTCTCAGCGTCACTGGCGGCAATCGGAAAGAGGCTGCTGGTTTCATCGAGCACGATCGCGGGGCTGCACTGATTCCCATCGCAGTGGATGACAACCCCTTGCGTGGTTTCTATACCGGGGCTGGTGTCTTTGGGGATGTATCCGCTCACCCAAATGCTGCGCGGAGACGCCGCGTAGAGATCGGTGAAGGTCGGATTGCCCTGGCTGATCAGCGTATGGCAGGTCGTTTCATCGCAAGACAGGACTCGCTTGTTCGCCACCAGAAGCAGGATCTGTTGCGGCGACACGGCGACCACCGCGTTGATGAGGTCCGTGGTGCCCGTCGCAAAGGCTGTGCAGCGGTCGTTGACACAGGACAGCATGGTGCCACCCACCCCGACTGCGTAGAGCGTGCCTTGGTCATCGATGCTGATCGCTGAGAGGTCTTTGGTCGTGTTCGTCACCAGCTTCGTGCATTGTCCCTTTTTGCAGCGCACCAAGGTTCCATTTGTGCCCGCGAAATAGGCCGTGTCCTTGTCGACGACCCGCGCCGCTACATAGGATTCAGCGGGGATTCCGTCGAGCGGAGTGCAGCCCATGCGGTCACAGCGCTGCACACCCGGACCGATGGCATACACGGTCTTCGAGTCAAAGCCAGCCACCTTGTAGATCGTCCCAGCGACGCTTTTTGATACCTGGCGACACGCAAGGTTTGTGCAGTGATAGACCAGCCCCTGTCCGCCACCGACCCAGGCATCATCGTTTTCATCGACCCACACCGAATAGTGATAGTCGCTGTATGGGACGCTCAGTCGCTGCCAGAAGCCGCCGTTGTAGTGCAGGATCGTTCCGGCCGCGCCGACGGCCCAGACGCTGTCGGGATCCTTGGTGGCGACGCTGGTAAGTCCGGCACCTTGGGGAAACGGGTTTTCCCAGCACCATCCGTGGTGATTGCAGACTCGTGCCCGCCGCAGCCGAACCGGGCGCTGTTCATAGACATCCTGTTCTGCTTGCAGGGTCAGGTTGAATTCAGCACCGACCGTCGTGGCATCCACGGCGTCAGTGCTGGTCAAGGCTACGCGTAGCTCGCTTGTTCCGCGCGTTCCCAGTTCTGGATCGACGCACAGCGCAAGATCCCGAACGAACGCCACACCCCGCCTCTGCACCTCAGTCGTGCGAACCACGCCATTGATCCGCAGCAGCGCATGGAGCTTCGTCGGCACCGGGAGCCAAGACGGAGTCTGGATGTCCGAGATCTTGATCAAGTAGTGGCCATAGGGACAGGCGTTCGGCGGACTGCAGGATGCCGCAGCGAGCCAAGCAAGCAACGGCAGCACGCCCGCAGTGTAGAGCAGGGATGGGAATCGGATTGAGAAGGGAGTGCGCATCGTTCGCTCCATGCTTTTTGGCTGGGAACCAAAGCACGCAATATGCCAGACGATGGCCAGCGGTGACGCGCCTGATCCGGGCTGCTTGGATCGTCGCCGCTTCTTCCGTCTGGCCGTCGATCTCTACAGGCGGAAGTACCCGTCGGGAATGATGGGTCCGCGGGCTGTCATGGACTGCAGCCCGACGCCCAGCCCGACAGCACCGCCGGCAATCGTCAGTCCAAGAGCCGTCCAGAACCACCAGCGCTTGTATAGAGGCCGCGGGCCTTGGGCAGGAAGCTCGCGGGCGCTGGGCGAGGCCGCGGTATCGCGCGGTGCATGCCGCGTACTTGGGTCGGGCTGCGCGTCCGGCCCCATTGCTGCAAGGTGGATCTTCTCGGGCTCATCGCTCGGCGCACTCAGCGTGCTGTCCAGGATGGCGTAGTCTTGGTCGCTAGCGCTTGGGCACTGGACCTGCGCCTCTGCGTGCAGTGCTTTGGCCCGCTGCAGGACGTTGTGTTCAGCCCGAGCTGCCCCGAAGCAAGGAATCAGACGCGCGAACTGCTCGGCGGCTTCGCAGGGGGCGCTGCGCAGTCGCAAGAGGGCAAGATGATAGCGGAGAGTCACATGGGGCAGTCGCTGCTGTGTGGCCGTGAGCAGATCGATGGCCTGCCGATGCTGGCCTTGCCGATTCATCGCATACGCCATCTTGATCGCGTCCCGCACATGTTCTGTTCCTGCAGGCGAGAGCTCCGGCTCACACTGCAAGTCCTGGGGGGCCACGACGGAATCACGCGGCTGCGCGCTGCAGCGCCAAGCGAACAGCAGATACATGCCCAGAAGCACGATACAAGCCAGCTGGTGACCCTGCATTCGCACGAGCGCCAGCAGAGACACTCTGCTCCGGTCTTTAGTAGGGAAGGATCGGACTCTCTGGGTCATTTGGGTTAAGGAGCTGAAGTCTCTGGGTACGCGGCTCGGTGGGCTGCGATCCCGTCCGCGCTGGGGCAGGCGGCTTGCGTCGCGGCCTCAGCAGCAGCGATTCCGATGTCTGCAGGGGCCGTGCCATCGCCGCGCGGTCTGCATCGTGAGCCGCCGAATCCGCTTCAGAGTGCCCGCGTGTTTCCGTGGATGACTGCGGCGGTACCGCGTTCCTGGCCGGCGGGTTCCCTGACTGTTCGCGAAATCCCACGGTCCCTTGCTGCTCGATCCGCGAAGCGTCGTTGCGTGGAAACGGACGCTCGCCCGCAACGCGATTGTCCTGCGACGTGGGTCGTAGCGTTGGCGAACCCGGCAGAACGGCATACACGCCCAAAGCACCCACAAGAAGCGTTCCGAGCAACGCAAACCCCACCGTGCGAAGGACCCATACGCGGCGCAGGTCTACTCGCTCTGCTTGCACGGGCGCTTGCGTCGTGGGGGGACCAACATTCGCAAGCGGGTTCTTTTCCCGCAGCGCAGAAGCCATGCCCATTCCCACCCGCTGGACGCGCGCTGCCAGTCGATGGTCGGGAAGACGGCCAAGCTCCTCGGCGATGTCGCGCAGGGAATCGACAACCTCTTGCAAACCAGGCCGCTGGCCTGGCGGCTTGGCCAGCATCGCAGCGACAAGCTGGGAAAGTCGAATGGGTACGTCCTTGCGCAGGTCCGACAGCCAGGGAGGCGTTTCGTACTGATGCATGGCCAGGACACGGCCGGCTGCTTTGTCAAAAAAGGGGGGACGGCCAGCCAAAAGATGAAACAGAACGGCCCCGAAGGAATAGACATCGCTGCGATGATCGACGGTGGTATCGCCTGCACACTGCTCTGGCGACATATAGTCCGGCGTCCCAAGTACCGAGTCCGGTGGGGTCTTGTGACTCGAACCAGATGCCGGGTTGAGTACCTTGGCGATCCCAAAGTCGATGAGCTTCAGCCGCTCGCCACACGGCATCTGGGGGTCGCAGACCATCATCAGATTGCTGGGCTTCAAGTCGCGATGCACAACGCCACGTTGGTGAGCAGCAGACAGAATCTCAGCGAGCTGA
>CAZKOY010000249.1:0-6036 GCA_964554495.1 uncultured Myxococcales bacterium | reverse complement strand
AGGAGCAGCAGGCTGACCAGGAAGAAACCGACTGCTGATGTTTCAGCGGACGGACGCATGGCTCATCATGGTAGACACACGTCATGAAGATCCTATCCCTAATTTTTTTTGGTGGGTGGCATCCTGTTCACGACACAGGCCTTCGCAAATGAGTTTTGCAGCAGGCAGTACCAAATCTGCCTAGAGAACTTCGGTTCCGAGTCGAAGTGCGCCGAGGGGCAGCGGAGATGCGAAGAGGCACGCAGGGAGCAGGACCAGTCAAAAGTCGTGGATTTCTCCAACCCGCATCAAGCCACATAGCCCGGTGTAAACGAATCCACCGAGCCCAACCAAGAGCACGAGACCGCCTAGCGCCCGCCACAGCGGGACTCCGACCGGTTCTGGCAGAAATCCAGCGGCATGAATGGCTGGGCCGAGTAGCAAGGGGGCCAGAAGCCACAGCACGAGTCCCATCACCGCTGAGGCCACCGCCATGCGCATAAGTGCCAGGACCAGCTGGGGCTGGAAAAGCCCCCCGTACCGATGCAAAAATACCAGCAAAAGCAGCAGCAAATTCACCGCTGCGCCGATGCTGGTGCTCAAAGCCAGGGCGCGGTAGCCCCAGTAGGGGTGCAGCGTGATGTTGATGAGCACACTGGTCAGCACCGTCGCGATCGTCGCCATGACCGCCACGCGCGCCAGCTTCAGTGCGTAAAAGACTGGCACCACCACCTTCACCGCTGCATAGAAGATCAATCCGAGAGCGTAGTAGCGAAGGGCCACCGCCGTCACCTGCGTGTCCGCAGCCGTGAACGCGCCGCGCTGGTAGATGACTCCTAAGATTGGCTCGGCGAGCAGGAAAAACGCGACCGCCGTTGGCAGCGAATAGAAAGTCACGAGACGAAGACCGCGACGCAGCGTCTCGCGCACGCCATCGAGCACCACTGCAAGATCGGCGTGACTGGCGTTGTCGGCGGCGCGCTGTAGAGCCACTGTTCCGACGGCCACGCCGAACATACCGATGGGAAGCTGCATGATCCGGAAGGCATAATAAAGGCACGCCGTCGCCCCCTGCTCGGTCGAGGCGAACTTCGTGCTGATGTAGATGTTCACCTGGGTCGCCATCAGTCCAATCGTCGCGGGTGCCATCGCCGCGAGCACGGCGCGGAATCGACTGTCGCGAAGGTCGAACGCCAAGCGAAAGCGGTAGCCGCTGCGGTACAGGGGCACGAGTTGCAAGCCGAGCTGCAGCGCGCCGCCCACGAGCGTGGCAATGGCCCAACCCGTCGCTGCAACCCGGCTCTGCCCGGCACCCAACAGCCACAGCCCGATCCCCGTCAGCGCCGTCGCCAGATTGAATAGCGTCGGTGCCAGGGCCGGCGGGGTAAAGCGCCCCTCGGCGTTCAGCATCCCCATGGCTAGCGCCGCCAGCGATACGAGGAGCAGGAACGGCATCATGATGCGCGTGAGCCGCACCGTCAGCTCTGCCTTGCCTGCGATGACAGAAAAGCCGGTCGCCCAAGTTTCGACCATTTCAGGGGCCAAGATCATGCCGAGGATGCAAAGCGCGCTGACCACGACAAGCAGACAGGTGGCAACCAGGTTGGCCAGCCGCTGCGCCGCTGCGACGCCTTCGTTCTTGCGGGCCGCTTGAAACGCAGGCTGAAACGAGGCGGAGAGGGCTCCCTCGGCGAACAGATCGCGCAGGAGGTTGGGAAGCCGGAAGGCGGTCGCAAATGCATCACCATAAAAACCAGCGCCGAGGAGCGCGGCGAAGACCTGTTCCCGCACGAGGCCAAGCACGCGCGACAAGAGCGTGGCCAGCGAGAGCAGCAACGCCGCGCTGGCCATGCGGTGCGGCGGCGTGGAGGGGGCGCTCGCCAGGGTCTCAGGGGGCACCGGTTCGGACATGCGCGACACCTTAGCCGCCCTCGGGCTCGGCGGCCAATATCGAGCGCTTCTAGGTCTGCGGGGCGGGGTTAGTGCCGGGTCAAAAGGAAGAACAGGAGCAGCAGGCTGACCAGGAAGAAACCGACTGCGGCGCTGGCCAGAAGCGGCAGCCACGCACTGGCGGATGACGGCGGGGTCGGGGCAGGTTCGGCTTTGACCACAGGTGGCGGCGGCTCAAGCGACAGCGGTGGATCGCTCTTGTCCAGGCTGCGCAGCATCGCTTCGAGTCGCTGCTCCACGTCCGCCATCGCCGGGCGCTCTGCCGCAGTCTTAATCAGCATGTCTTCGATCAGCTTGACCAGCTCTTTGGGCGTCTCGGGCACTTTTTCGGCCAGTGGCGGCGGCGGCGTATACAGGTGCAAAGAGCGCAGCCGCGACCCTTCGCTCGATGGAAACGGCGGCGTGCCGGCAATCGTTTCGTACAGCACGACGCCGAGCGAATAGACGTCCGCCTTGCCATCGACCTTGCTCGCGCCCAGCCACTGCTCTGGCGCCATGTATTCCGGCGTGCCCAGCGCCACACCGTCGCGCGTCTTGACCGCTTCGGCGCCCTCTTGCTGATGTTCCGCCGCCAGCTTCGCCAGACCAAAGTCGAGGATCTTGACCCGCTGCCCGCCTGGCACCGTGTCGTCGCGAAGCACCATGACGTTGTCGGGCTTCAGGTCGCGGTGGACGATTTTTTTCGCATGGGCCGCGCGCAGACCCGACGCCACCTGCCACGCCAGACGCACCACCTGCAGCGGCTGGAGCGTCCCACGGTAGCGGCGCAGCGACTGGCCTTCGAGAAACTCCATGATGAGAAACGGCATTCCATCGGGGAACTTGCCGTGGTCATGGATTTCGACCATCGCCGGGTGGCGGATCAGGTTGGTCGCCAGCGCCTCATTGAAGAAGCGCTTCACGAGGTCTGGGTTTTTGCACCAGTCGGGATGCAGCACTTTGATGGCCACCCGACGCTGAAGCGAGACGTGCGCAGCCTCGTAGACCTCGCCCATCCCGCCGTGCCCAATGCGCCGCCCAATGCGGTGATTGCGGACAATCTGACCTTCCTGTAGCAGCGGCGGCATAAGCTCAGAGTACATCAAGGGATGCCGGTGTTGGCTACCCGGAAACCGCACAGCGCGCGGCCCAGCGGATCTTGCCAAGCGACGCCACGACCGCTAGGGTGCGCAGCGTGCCATGGGTAGCTCGGCGTCTGCGCGGCGCCAAGGTCTTCGTCGCCTGCGATCAAAATGGAGAGCCCACCGTCGGTCCCGATGGCCGGGTCGACATGCTCTATCGCAGCGGCGGCAAGATCTATCGTGCGGCGGGTCGGAACCTGACGCCGGACGAAGAAGCGGGGCTGCGCACCGATGAAGACATGAAGCCAGCGGGCCGGGCCGAAGAAGACAGCGGCAGTGCAGCTTCAGCAAAAGCGAAGCCGGGACACGGCAAACATCCCCACCTAAGCGCGCAGGCGCTTTCGGATGCCGTCCACATTTATACGGACGGCGCGTGCACGGGCAATCCGGGGCCAATGGGTCTGGGCGTCGTGATCCTCGATCCGGCAGGCCCAAACGGCGAGCCGCAAAGGCGCGAGCTTTCTGAATACCTGGGGCTTGGCACCAACAACATCGCCGAGCTGACGGCGATTCTGCGTGGGCTTTCGATGACGGAGCGGCATCGTCCGGTCGTGATCTACACCGACTCTAGCTACTCGATTGGCATCCTGTCGCAGGGGTGGAAAGCCAAGGCCAACCAAGAGCTGGTCGCCGAGATTCGGGCGCTTGTGCGAGCGTTTCCGCAGGTCCGCTTTGTCAAGGTGGCAGGCCACGCGGGCATCCCCGAAAACGAGCGCTGTGACGAGCTGGCAAGGCAAGCCATCCTGCGCCGGGCGTGACAAGCTGGCACGGTTTGTCAAAGTGGCGCTGACATGATGGCGCAGAACAGGGCGCGGCTCGACGGAGCGATCCTGGCACCCGCTTTGCAGTTTCACCGACTGAAAGCCGCTTTCTCGCGGTAATCTGTCCGGGTTTTCTTAAGGATCATCCATGAACTCGATTCAATCCGCTGCTTTGGCCAAGACCTCGTTCCGCCGCGCTGTCCTATTGGCTGCGCTGCTTTTGTGCACAAGCGGGCTTTCTGGCTGCGTGACGCTGCGGTCCATTCCTGGGACCAAGATTGCGGACACCCCACAGCACCGGGAGCTGCTCCAGCGCGTCGAGGAATATCGCATTGCAATGGAACAGCGCGACGCCGGCAAGCTGCTGACGATGGCGCACCCGAACTACTACGAGGACTCGGGGACGCCGTCGGCGCAGGATGACTATGCGTACGCGGGGCTAAAGCGCGTGCTAGAGACGCGGCTTTCGTCGGTGCGCTGGATGCGGTATCTGGTCCGCTACCGCGACATTCGGATCAGCGGCGACCGGGCCACCGTCGATCTTCGCTATGACCTGAGCTTTCAGCTGATGACCGAGATCGGCGAAAAGTGGGAGCGTCGCCAAAACGACAAGCGGCTGGAGCTTGTGCGCGAAGGCGATCGCTGGCTGTTTACCGCCGGGTTTTAGCCGCTTTCGCCGCCGCCGCCAGCTGCAAGAGCAGCGCCTTGTCCTGGGGTGCTGCAGACGCCCGCAGACACTCGATCGTCAAAAGCCGCACCGCGATGGGCTGGGTTCCCGCCGCAATCTCTCTGGCTCGCCTTAGCACTGCATCAGGAACAGGTACGCTCACCGAGGCGCCCGGCTGCGGCTTTGTCGGCTTGTGCAGAAGCAGCGGCCAGCACAGTTCCTGAGACGCCGCCGCCGCCAGCGCATCATCGGGTAGCGTCGCCAGCGTCAGAAGCTCGGGCCGGGTGACTTGCTGATGCAGAACCGACAAGGCCGCCAAGACCGTCGTGCGCAGCGGTCCCGCTTCCCGCTGGGCCAGCGCGAACAGCCGGGGCGACTGCGCGTGCCACATCGAGATCGGCAGCGCCTGAAGGGCCGACACCGCGACGCTGCGTGTAAAGACCGGCTGCGCAGATCGTTCGGCAAGCGCCAAAAGCCGCACCGCAACATTCGCCAGATCACCGCCGCAGCCGAGATCATCGGGCTCTTCACACGGCAGCGACCGCCCAAGCACCTGCGCGACGCGCAACAGCACATCGGCGATGCCGTGTCGCAGCTTGTCGTCCGTCGCTTGCTCGAGCACGTCGACCAGCGGAAGCGCCGCTTGGCCTGCCACTTCGGGATGCTGCTCGACGACCAGCGACAGCCCGCGCAGCGCCACCAGCGCCAGCCGCCCTCTGTCGGTTTGAGGCCGTGTCACCAGCTTGAGAAGCCGTGCCGGTCCAAGGCGATGCGCCTGACGCTCTAGCTCGACTGGGTCGCTGGCCACGACCGGCAGATCGATGGGCCGCGGCATCACGACGTCGGGCAGAAGCAAAAGCGCCAGCGCAATCGGCGTCAACATGGGCAAAGACCTGCACAAAACACGATTGGTTTTATCTTCGCGGGAAGTCGGCGGTTCGTAAAGCGCGTCGGCAAGTCAGGCCGTCTAAACATCGGTCGCCAGACTGAATTGACGTCTTGGGCTTGGGCAAGTAGCCTCACATTCGTTCAGTCCTTTCGAGGTGTACATGCCGCGCAGCAAAAATCCGCCCACGTCCCCTTCTGCCACGCAGAATTCCCGCCGTCCGCTGACCTCGCGCCAACAAGAGGTGCTGGACCTCATCAGCGAATCGCTCGAGCAGCGCGGCTATCCGCCGACCGTGCGCGAGCTGGGCGACCGGCTGGGAATCCGATCGACCAACGGGGTGAACGATCACTTGGTCGCGCTTTCCAAGAAGGGCTACTTGCAAAGGCAAGATCTGAAGTCGCGGGCGCTGCGGGTGGTGAGTGCCGAGCCTGCCGATGCGCCTTCGCAGCGGAGCGACACGGTGGATGTGCCGGTGCTCGGACGGGTCGCAGCGGGTCAGCCGATCTTGGCGCAAGAGCACCACGAAGATCGGCTGCGCGTAGACCGGCTTTTGATCGGGAATCACCGCGAGGTGTTTGCGCTGCGGGTGCAAGGCGACTCGATGATCGAGGCGGGGATCTTCGATGGGGACTTTGTGTTTGTGCGCAAACAGCCGATGGCGAATCCGGG
>CAZKOY010000248.1:0-6039 GCA_964554495.1 uncultured Myxococcales bacterium | reverse complement strand
ACGGCCAATTTTGCACGAAACCCAGGCGGAAGAATGACGCATTGCGGCGAGCGAAAACGCACACGCCTCCGTCGAGAATTCTCATCAATTGGGTGATTAGACCAGATGCATATAACCCGCCGATACTGCATCGGCGGCGGCGCGCAAAGCATGCGTCAACGCGCAGTAGGAAAGCGGTGGGAGGAAGCGCGACTACGTGGAAGCGGGAGGGATAAGGGGCGCTCGATCGCTGCCGTCTTCGTTCAGGCAGCCGAGGTACTTGAAGGGATCGTTCAGCACCTCGTTGACGCCATCGATGCCATAGCGAGCCGTAAGACCGTCGTCGATGCGCTCGTCGTAGCTGTAGCGAATCGGCAGCGTCTTTTCGATGACGATTTGGCCGTTGCGCACCACCGCACGGTCTTCCAGCTTGCCGACCATCATGAAAAGCGGCGAGGTGCCCCACTCGAACAAGTGGTGATAACCGGGGGCCATGCCCACCGAGCCCAAGTTGGCGATGAACACCGTCGTATAGAACGCGTCCCCTTCGATAAACGCGCCGGGCAGGATGTTGTGATAGTCCATCCACTGAAACAGCCGCACACCCAGCGCCAGAAGCGGCCGCGGCATCGCCAGCAGCAGATCGAACTCTTTGTCTTGCGACGTGCGCGCGTCGGTGCGCTCGTAGTTGACCTTGCCGTTGATGCGCTCGCATAGCTCGCGGAAGCTCTCGCCATCGATGCCCGGCATCTTGACCGCGGACAGCTTGGCTTCTTTGTTCAAGCGCTGGCGCTTCATCGAAAACGAGATCCAGAGGCCCTTGCGCTGATACAGGCGCTTGCCGACCAGGAACTGGTTCATCTTGGGGTTGCGATGCGCGGCATGGATGCATGCACCGACGAGCAGATGCGTGATGTCACACTCAAACTTGCCCTTGGTGGCTTCCAGATAGCGCAAGAGCGGCTCGGCGTTGACCGAGGTGTCGAAGTACACGACGGACTCGTTGCGCGTCTTCATCACGTACCCCAGCATGCGCCGGTACGGATGCACGTACTTGATCAGCGTCCCGTCGGGTCGCGACGTCTTGTTGTTGAGCAGGATCCACAGGAGCACGATCACTCCGACGACGATCCATGCAATGGGGATGGACTCAGGCATGCGTAACCTCCGGGCCTGGGAGTTTCACCACCCAACTGCGCAGGGGTCAAGCGTCTTTCCTGATCGGCACACGGCGCGCATGGCCAAGCCGTAGCAGACGCACCCACGATCGACTGACGCTGGCCACCGGGCGCCTGCGTATTCCACAGCCACGCTCGCATCGCCATACTACGCACCAGGGGGATGGGATGGGTTCCGTGCAGCAATCGGGCGAAACGCCGCTACTTTCTGCCGAGTGGACACCTCTTGGGCTGCACCGCTGGCGCTTTACATCGCCGATCTTGTGGATCGAGCTACACGGCGACTTCCTCGACAGCGACTTCGACGAGTATGTCGTGATGTACCGCAAGCTCTTTGCCGCGAATCCGAACCTTGGGTTGATTGCCAACACGGCTCAGATGAAGGGCACCAGCCCCACGGTACGCAAGCGCATCCCCGTCGAGATCCCAAGCAACGGCCCATCCATTCCCATTGCTCTCTTGGGGGCCAGCTTAGCGGTGCGCACGCTGGTCACGCTGGTGGCCAACGGCCAGCGCTTGTTGTTTCGTCGCGAGCTGCCCATCGCGTTCTTCAGCGACGAAAAAGCCGCCCAGGCCTGGGTGCTTCAGCGCATTGCCGAGCAGGCTCGCCATCAAGCATCGCAGGCTGTCAGTCGCTGATTTCGCCTTGGCGAAAGCGCTGCGCGCGGCCCGATCCTGCACGCGGATCACGGTGCGCTGCGCCGAGGGACGTACACGAACACGCTTTCGCTCTGCGCCACAAGCTGATAGCGGTCGCGCAGGACCGGCAGCACTCCCATTGGCAGTCGATCAGCGTGACCCAACTGCGGAGTATTTTCGACGGGAAAGTGCAGAACCACGGCAGCCACTTGGCCCGCGGAAAGCTTGGCCAGAAGCCCGCTCGCGTCCCAGCGCCCGGTCTGCGCTAGCTGGGTCGCCAGGTACGAAATAACCAGCGGCGGCCGACCCAGGCGCGTCGTGTACCACGGCGTCTCGGCCACCACGGGTCCGGGATGCTCGGCCAGGATGCGCTGCACCAGCGCCTGATCAGATGTCTGCCGCGGCCAGATCCAGCCCACGTGATAGACCGTCAAGCCCAGCGTCACGCCCAGCATCGCAAGCGCGTGCAGAAGCGAAAGGCGGGGCGAGATGAGACGCTCGAACGCGATGGGCAGAAGCACGCTCAATGCAGTGATCAGCTCGATAGTGTAGTTTGCGCCGGATCCGCGACGCCCTAAAGCCAGCAGCCACAAGACGCCGAGCAGCGCAGCGGCAGCCCATGGTCCGAGCACGCTCTTCGCAGAGAGCGACCACTCGGATCTCCGATGCAAGAGTGCCGCAGCGAGAGCGATCCCAGGGAACAGCGGCAGACCCCAGATGGCAAGCTGCACCGCGAAGTAGCCCGGCATCCACGGTGCTCGCGTCCACTGCACAAGCGGCGCGAACAGGTCGAGCGCCCACAGCGCAAAGCCAAGTGGCAGCGCCAACGAGACGCCCAGCAAGCAGGCATCTTTGCGCGCCTCGGCCTGGGCCACCGCCCATAGACAGGTTCCCATCGGCAATACCACCAGGCTGTGCTTGACCAGCACGGCGATGCAGAACAGAAGCCCGCTCAGAACGGGCCAGCCTCGGACGCGCAGAGCCGCGAGCGTCACGGCCACCACGGAAAAGCCCAAGCCCGCCGTATCGGGAAAGCACGAGGACGCGTTGTATGCCGCCGCGCCTGAGCCACCAAGCAGAATGGCCGCCACCAGCCCCATCGTCCGATTCCCGCTGGCACGCGCCGCCGACCAGCCGACCCCCAGCATTGCGATCACAAAGCCTAAAAGGGACAGCACCGCTCCCGTACGCAAGATCGCCGCATCCGACGGAGCCAGCCACGCCACCGCATGCATGTAAAGCGGCGGATAGTTCGAAAGCCGCATCGGCAGACCCGGCCCGCCTTCGGCAAGTGACACGGCGGATGCGCCTGCCATCGGGTTGCCATAGACGGCTTCCCCGTGGCGCAGAAGCCAGATCCATGTGCCTGTGTCTCCGTCGCTGTACAGGTATGGCGTGCCATAGAAAAAGGCCGCGCACCAGAACGCCAGCATCGCGGCGAACGACAGCACAAGCACGCGATGCAGCGGCCGGCGCCAAAGCGACGCGATCAGGGAAGGCATGGACATGGGCGATGGGTTCTCAGGTGCTTGGGGCAGGACGGCGAAGACAGACCGAGGCAGATGACACTAGCCAACCAGGGTCCTGAGGCCCAAGAGGTACAAGCCGGTGAGCATGTGGAACGGCATCATGATGTAGCCCAGCGGACTTGCTCCGCCGATGCCGCCCAGAAGAATCAACGCCAGGAAGATAAACGAGCCATAGCGGAACAGCGTGTCCCGAATGAAGGCGAGGCTGTTCGGCAGAAACTCAAGGAACACGCGGCCATCCAGCGGAGGAATCGGCAGCAGGTTGAAAAACATCAGACCAAAGTTCATCGCGATGAGCCGCGAACACATCTCCATCGCGTCTTTTCGGCCCAGCTTGCCGAAGACCAAATAAGCCACCGAGATCACGAGCGCCAAGAGCAGGTTCATTGCGGGCCCGGCCACAGCGACGAAGAAACGGATCGTCCGCATCGAAAAGCGCCGCGTCAGGTACGCCGGATGTCCGGTCCACTCGACGGGCTTCCCCCAGGCGAGCGGGATCGCGGCCCCAAGCGCCATCAGCGCCGGGAAGATCACCGTGCCCAGCGGATCGATGTGACGCAGCGGGTTCAGCGTCACGCGCCCTTGCTGGCGTGGCAGCGGGTCTCCCATGCGATCGGCGACCCAGGCGTGTCCGAATTCATGCACCGTGATGCACAGGATGAGCGCTGTCACGCTGACGACAACGTGAGCCGCTAGCTGCAGCCCGCTGCTCGCTAGCTGCGCGGCGACAAGGGCCAGCGAATGAAGATGCGTACCCGCCGCGGTATTGCCCAGAAGTACAAGCGTTGATTCGAGCATATCGTGAGTATCCCCCCGTCGAGAAGGCGGGTCAATGCACGCCGCCGCTAGAGCACGATCCAGCGGCCACGAACACCGCCAAGGCCGCATTGGCATACAGGCAGCACGTGCTAGATCCCCTTTTCAATCGCGTCTTCCCGACGCAGCCGACGCAAGAAAGGCAGCCTGCTTTGCGCGACGTCAAGCAGCCAGTCGCGCGCCAATTCTGCGGTGCTGGGTCGTTCCTGCGGGGACGGCGACGGCCCTCGGCCTCGATAGTACGCGTCGGTGGCATAGAAATTCTCAAGCCCGATTCCCGGTTCGTCCTTGATCGTGCTCCAGTAGTCATAGAGCTCGACGTCCTTGCCCTGCAGCGCAGCAAGGGCCTCGGCGTCGTACTGACTGTTGCGCCAGATCTCGACCATGTACTCGCGCGTCTTCAAGAAGGCCAGGTTGCGGTCGAGGTGCGGGCCGCGCTGCGCGAAGTCCATAAAGATGGCCATGCGACACGGATGCGGCGGGCACAGAAGCAGACCGGGCAGCGGATCGAGCTGCGTTCCGATACGACGGGCCAAGCGATCCGCCAGCTTCGGCAGGCGCCCAGGCAGATGCGGCTGCGGGCTGGGCTCCACAGTCCAGCGACGCGGGAAGCGAAGCTGTACCCCCTTTGCAGCGTGCGTCATGGTCAGCGGCCACATCACGACATCGCCAGGCTGCGACGCGACATAGACGGTCTCGCCCGCGTGCAGATCACGTCCGGGCTGCGGTCGATGCGACCCCTGACGGACATTCACGCCCCCCGAGTAGCGCGCGTGATCCTGCAGATACAAGCCGAAGCGAAGCACGGTGTACGGGCCGCGGAAATCGGGGCCGTGTGCGTCGTTGCGGTCGGCGTTGTCCTTGTGCCACACGGAAGCCTGCCCCATGCCGATGTTGGCTGAGCTATCGCCGTAGTAACAGGGCCGCGTTCCCAGAGCCAGCCTCGCCAAGCGCAGCATGCGGTCATCCAGCAGCACCGGACGCAGCGCCGGAATCGACAACAAGTCACGCGTCGTGATGCCCGTCTCCGCTCCGATGACGCCACGCACCGCTTGCCGCATGGCTTCGACTTCATCGCGCGAAAAAACGTTGGCGATGACCTGAAAGCCATCGCGACGGAACTGCTCTGCGTCGAACGCCGGCATGCGCTTCATGCGCGGCTTGTTACCTCGCAGACGCAGCCGGGGTCAAGCGACGATCACGCGCGGCCGCACAGGCAGCCCATCGCCGAGCCTAGCTGCGCTTCTGACCGCCACCTGGCACGTGCGGCGACTCGCCGAGCGCCGCCTTGGCAGCCTCCATCACGGCCTCACCCAGCGTCGGGTGTGGGTGGATCGTCAGGGCAACGTCGTGCAGGAAGGCTCCCATTTCCAGCATGAAGGCGCCTTCGCTGATCAGGTCGGTGGCATTGGGGCCAACGATGTGCAAGCCCAGCACCTGCAGCGTGCTGTCGTCGGCGACGATCTTGACAAAGCCATCGGTCTCTAGCCCGGCCACCGCGCGTCCCAAGGCGGCGAAGTTGTAACGGCCGGTGCGGACCTTGTGTCCTTGCTCGATCGCCTGCTTTTCGGTCAGGCCGACGCTGGCGATTTCGGGGTCGGTGAAGATGACAGCCGGAATCGCCACCACATCCATCTCGGCCTTGTGGCCCGCGATGACTTCGGCGACCACTTCGCCCTCGCGCGAGGCTTTGTGCGCCAGCATCGGCTGCCCGGCCAGGTCGCCAATCGCAAAGATATTGGGAACGTTGGTGCGGCCCTGCCGGTCGACCGGCACAAAGCCGCGCGAGTCCACTTTGACCCCGACCTCAGACAGGCCCAGGTTCTCTGAGTTTGGCCGCCTTCCGACGGTGACCAGGATGTGATCGCAGTCGATGGCCAGCTCTTTGTCCTTCTGGC
>CAZKOY010000247.1:0-6047 GCA_964554495.1 uncultured Myxococcales bacterium | reverse complement strand
GCAGCCACGGGTGTCGATCTGATCGGTGGCCTGCACAAGCGCATAAGCCCCTCGCCCGCCGAGAACAGTCCCGCGCCCAGCCCGCCACCGGCTCCAACGCGCACGCGCCACCGCGAATAGCCACCGAAAACCGACTGGCTCTCTTCTGGAGGATCTCCATGTCTCGCATGAACTCGCTCTGCCGCCACGTGGCGGCGCTGTCGCTTTTGACCGCGGTCGCCAGCCTTCCTTCGGCGCAGGCCTTCTGTGGCTTCTTTGTCTCTGGCGCCGATGCATCGATCAGCAACAACGCATCCCAGGTCGCGCTCTTGCGCAAGGGCAGCCACACGTGGCTGACGATGTCGAACAATTACAAAGGTCCACCAGAAGACTTCGCGATGGTGGTGCCTGTACCAGTGGTGCTGAAGAAGGAACACGTAAAGACGCTCGATACCAACGTGTTTCAGCACATCGATCAGCTCAGCGCGCCGCGCTTGGTCGAATACTGGGAACAGGATCCCTGCGCACCGCAGATCGAATACGACAAGATGGCTGAAGGTGCGGCTGCCCCGATGGCGATGGAGCGTCGACGCGGTGGGGGTCCACGCGACGATCTGGGCGTCAAGATCGAGGCCAAGTTCGAGGTCGGCGAGTATCAAATCCTGATCTTGTCGGCGCAGGAATCGACCGGTCTGGAAAAGTGGCTGCACCTCAACAAGTACAAGATTCCAAACGGCGCAGCGCAGGCCTTGGCCCCATACATCCGCGATCAGCAGAAGTTCTTTGTGGCCAAGATCGACATCAAGAAGGTCAAGCGCGACAGCCATGGCTTCGTCGTGCTGTCCCCGCTGCGCTTTGATTACGACGCGTCCGAGCTTCGCCTGCCGGTGCGCTTGGGCCTGCTGAATGCCGACGGCCAGCAGGATCTGATCGTGTACATCCTGCATCCCGACAAGCGTTTCGAAGTGGCGAACTATCAGAACGTGTTTATCCCCACGAACATCGAAGTCGCGAACTCGGTGCGGCAGCAGTTTCCCGCTTTCTATGCGACGTTGTTTGACGAAACGCTCAAGCGCGCGGGTGGACGCGCCGTCGTCACCGAGTACGCCTGGCAGACGACCTCTTGCGATCCCTGCCCGACGCCGCCGCTTGATGCCAGCGACCTGTACACGCTGGGCGACGAGAGCTTCGCAGGCGCAGCCAGCGGCGCGACGCCCACGCGGCGCGGTGGACCGTTCTTTGGCGCTGCGCCGAGCTATGTGCTGACGCGCCTGCACACGCGCTATGACAAGGCGACGCTCTCGGCCGACCTGATCTTTCGCGAAGCCCCAGCCGTGATGGGTGGACGCGCCAACTGGGACGGAGGCCTGGGCGATAACGGCGCGCAGATTCAACAAGGCGGCGTCAGCAACTTCCAAGGTCGCTACATCATTCGTCACTATTGGGAAAAGCCGGTGACGTGTCAGAGCCCGCGCTATGGCGTCTGGGGTGGCCCACCGGGAAGTGGCATGGATGAAGGCAAGCCCGGCGCAGTGAAAGCTGCGCAGGATCTCGCCAATGCCTCACGCGGTGGCGTGAACCTGTCGCAGGCGATCACCTCGACGGTCAAAGAGCTTGGCATCACCGGAAAGCCCCGCCCGCTGCGCCCCGGCGAAAAGCCCGCCCGCAAGAACTAAGCGCGGCGCCAGCGCAGAAAGCGCGGCCGCTGTGCCATCAAGTCTGTCCCACCCACCAGCCGGGATCGCAGGCGACGAAGCGAGCACGCACGGCTTCGACTTGCCAGCTTGGCAGTGGCCCCTGCGACAGCGCATCGCGAGCCACAAGCAGGTGATCCAAGCGGGTGGTTCCAACCAAAACGCTACAGACCCCAGGCGAAAACGCCGCAAAGCGCAGCGCCGCGACCGCAGGTGGAAGATCGCCGAACAGATCCTGCAGCTTCATCGTCGTCCAGCGCCACCAGTATTCCTCGGCGTAGTCACCGGCCGGACAGCGGGCAAAGCGCCACGGTGCATTGGCCAGCGCACGCTTGGCGATCACGTGTACGCCACGCTCGCTGGCCTGCGGAAGGATCTCGTGTAGCACGCGCTGATCGCACAGGCTGACGCTGCACTCCAGCACATCGAAGCAGGCCGTGTGCAGCGCTCGCTTTAGCGCCGCGTTCTCGCCGGAATAACCGATGCATCGCAGCTTGCCTGCGGCCTTGGCGTCAAGCAGCGCCTGCGTGCAGTCGTGACGCGCCAGGATCTCTTCCGAGCAGCTATGCAGAAGTGCCGCGTCCAGGTAGTCAGTCCCCAGCGTACGCAGCGCTTCGTCGACACCTTGCGCCACGGCGTCATACGTCCAGTCCGCCACGCCAGCGACGCCATAGCCAACCTTGGTGACCAGCGCGACCTGCGACCTGCGCCCTTTTGCGATCTGCCCCAGGCGCGCTTCCGATCGACCGTAACCACGCGCCGTATCGAACAGAGTGATGCCTGCATTGATCGCACCCAACACAAGCTGCGCGGCCTGTTCATCCGATAGCGAGTCCGAGCCAAGCTGCCCCGCGCCCAGCCCGATTTTCGACCACTGCATGCCGGCAGGCTCGCGCGTTTTTGGCAAGCCGACCAGGAAAAACAGCGACGCGGCATGGCTTGGCCATCGCGGCCGGCGACGCTGCACTGGACTCTTTGCGATGGCGAAAAAGCCGACGCGCTGCGCGCTATGATGAATGCGTCTGATTCTGCATAAGGGGGCAGTGCGGATGCTGCGCGGCAACTGGATTCCTTGGGTCTTTGGCTTGGCCTTGGTCACCGGCTGTGGCGGCTCTTCAAGCGGTGCCGATCCGATGGAGGACGGTGGCGGTGAGGCCGATGGCGGAACCGGTGCGGACATGGCGCCCGCGTATCCCGCATGGAACGCGAGCAGTCCCGCCATCTGCGGACAGCCAGCGTATACCTGGCAGCCGGCTGCCAGCGTGGGCAGCGTCCTTGAGTCTTCGCGCAACCTGCTCGGCGTCAACACGCTCGTGATCAGCACGCTGCAAGCGGTGGCGTTCTTGGGCGCGCAGCTTAACGTGCAGCGCTCGCCGACGTACAGCACGCACACGGCGTCGATTCGCTACCAGACGCAGGATCGCGGCAAGCTGGTTGATGCGACCGCGATGGTGACCTGGCCCACCGGCAGCACAAAGAAGTTCCCGATGCTTTTGTTCTTGCACCCTACGCTCGGCTACACCGACGAGTGCGCGCCGTCTCGCAAGAAAGGGGATCTGACGGCGCCGATGACGATCTTGTCGCTGCTCATGGCCTCGGCTGGGTACGTCACGGTGTTTCCCGACTATCTGAACCAGCGCAGCATCGGCGCGGCCTCAACCGCAACCACGCCGTATCTGCTTTTGGAACCGACAGCGCTGGTGTCGCTGGATGCCGTACGCGCCGCACAGAGCTATCTGGCGTCTCGCGAGAGCGTCAGCTTCAGCAATGACATGTATGTGTGGGGCCACTCGCAGGGCGCGCAAGCCGTCGAGTACGTCACCGCGATGCAGCCGTTTTACGCGCCAGAGTTCACGCTGAAGGCCGCCGCCGCCGTGTCCCCGCCGAGTGATCTGCCAGCGAGCGCCAAGGCCAACTTTGCCGGTACCGCACCGACGTACAACCTGGGCCAGGCCATCGCGTATACCTGGAGCGACTACTACGATCGCGCGCAGATCCCGCTCAGCCTGCGATCGCCCTGGGACACGACGGCGCTGACGCAGCTTAAGAACTACTGCAACACCAGCTATACCGATCCCATCAAATCCGTCACCGATCCGCTGACCGTGTTCACCGAGCCGTTCTTGAACACCGTCACCACCGGCAGCAAGAACGACCCGTGGAGCTGCTGGCTGCACTACAACAACCCCGCGACGATGAGCCTGCCGATCAATAAGAGCGTTCCTTTGCTCTATGTGACCGGAGACAAAGACACCACCGTCATCCCGTACGCGAACGATCCGGTGATCGCGACATGGTGCCAGCAAGGCGCGCAGATCCAGTACCTGCAGTGCGCTGGCGCCGATCACGTTCACACCATCACTGACTCGATCGATGACGTGTTCAATTTCTTTGATGCTCGCCAGGCCGGGATGCCGCTGCCTGCCTCGATCTGCATGCCGCAGCCCGCCAAGCGCTGCACCAGCGCTCGCTAGACGCTCTCGTCAACGCCTCAGAGCCAGCAACTAGATCAGTCATTCTCACGGCTTGCAGGCCAGACGCTTCCACCGGCACCGCTTTGATAGCATGAGCTATCGGCGCAAGGGGGAGGAGCCATGGGCCCTCGCATCCATGCCCGCTTGTTCCGCGGACATGGAGCGCTGCCGCAACGAGTGGAGGACTCGTCGATGGAGAGCTACAAGCATCCTGAAACGCTGGTGGACGCAGACTGGCTGATGGCGAATCTTGAGGCGCCGAGCCTGCGCATCGTCGAGGTAGATGTCGACGCCTATTCCTACGAAGAGGGGCACATCCCCGGCGCCATCGGCTGGGACTGGTCACGTCAGCTCTGCGATCAACTACGCCGCGACATCCTTTCGCAAGAGGCCTTCGAGCGCCTGATGTCGGAATCGGGCATCGGCCGCGACACCACCGTCATTCTGTACGGCGACAACAACAACTGGTTTGCGGCCTGGGCGTTCTGGCAGCTCAAGATCTATGGCCATGCTGATGTCCGCATGCTGAACGGCGGCCGTCGCAAGTGGCTTGAGCTGGATCTGCCGCTGACCCTGGACGTGCCCGCACTGACGAAGACCGAGTACCGCGCGACCGCTGCCGATGCGACGCAGCGCGCCTTCTTGGTCGATGTCTTCAAGGCCGCCAGTGATCGCTCGGCCGGGTTGGTTGATGTGCGCAGCCCGGCTGAGTTTTCTGGCGAGCTGCTATCGCCGCCTGGCCTGCCCGAGACCTGCCAGCGCGGCGGCCATATTCCCGGTGCGCGCAGCATTCCCTGGGGCAAGGTCTGCCGCGAAGATGGCACGTTCAAGTCGGCGTCGGAGCTTGCGGCGCTGTACGCGAACGCTGGCATCTTGCCCAATAAGCCCGTCTTTACGTACTGCCGCATCGGCGAGCGCTCAAGCCATAGCTGGTACGTCCTCAAGTACCTGCTCGGCTATCCCGATGTCCGCAACTACGACGGCTCGTGGACCGAGTGGGGCAACCTCGTCAGCGCGCCCATTGAGAAGCCGTAAGGCCCAACGATGAACAGCCTGCGGCCAAACAGCCGAATGTGGTCTTCGATCGGCGACACGTGAACGGAATGACAAACGGGACAGCCAAACACGACATTGTCACGCGGCAGCTTCAGCTAGAAGGCGTGGAGGTTGCTGTGACGTCGTATCGCATCGGCGAGCGCTATAGCTGTACCGTCGACAACATCGATCCAGGAGCGGTCATCGGACGCGGCTCAGGCCCGGATCGACAGACTGCAGAGGAAGCCGCCATCAACCAAGCCAGCATGAAGCTGTGTCTGTCGCAGGCGAGTCAGTCGCTAAACCGCAGCATCCAGTCGCTCCGCCCCCCGGCCGGAGCCTCGTCATCGGGTGAATTCAAAGCGCTGCGCAACAAGTAGTTGAAGAGGGAAACACGATGGAGAGCTTCAAACCCGAAGGTCATGAGCGTCGGCAGGCGACGTGTGAAGGCTGGACGATCAACGTGACGAGCTACAGGCTCAGGGATCGTTACTACTGCAAGATCGACAACAACGATCCCGGAGCCACGATTTCACGCGGCCAGGGCGAGACACGTCAAGCCGCCGAACAGGAAGCGCTGCGCAAAGCCACGAGCCGCTTGGCTCTCACGCGGCGCATCCAGTCCACGCGTGAAGTGCTGAGCACCATGCAGCAAAGCGTCGAGCGCCTCAGCAGCGAGCTAGCCGAGCTAGAGCGCATCAGCCAGCAAGCAGGCCAGTCCGACCCTGAACTTCCCAGCATCCCCCGCAACGACTAAATACCGCCCAAAGCGAGCAGCCCCACCCAATAAGGCCGCAAAAGAGCCCGTCCGCGACGAGCTCTTTTGCTTCTGCGAGGCGACCCCAACGGGATTTGAACCCTTAAA
>CAZKOY010000246.1:0-6066 GCA_964554495.1 uncultured Myxococcales bacterium | reverse complement strand
ATCCGGCCCCGACTTAGTAACCACCAAATCTACCAACCCGTCTTCGTTGAGGTCCCCCACCGAAGCGGCGAGTGGGGGGCCGGGCAGGGTCAGTGTGGGGGGGGATGATGTGAGGTTGCCGCTGCCGTTGTTTAGCAGCGACAGCGCACGGCTATTGCCGCGGTCCAGGTAGACAAGATCGCGCGCTCCATCGCCGTTGAGCTGTGCGCCGAACAAGCGGCCATCTAGCGAAAAGCTTCCGATGCTGACGGTGGTTTTGGCCGTCGAGGACTGCGCTAGCGACAGATACGTCGATCCGCTGCCGCCGTGCAGGGCGGCCACATCGAGTGTCTGGTCGTTGTTCAAGTCGGCCACAAACAGCGCTCCGGGGGTCTCAGAGTTCGTCGGCAGCAAGGTATCGGCAACAAAGTCGACGGTGAGCCAGGCAAAGCCGAACAGGCCGTCGCGACCTGCGCTCATTCCGGCTTTGCGGATCTCGACTCGTGCGGGTCCGGCCTGCGCCACGACGGGAACCTGAACCGTGGCCAGATCCTGCGCCATCACGTTCACGTTGCTGCCGGCAATTCCCATGAACGTGACCGTCATCCCTGGCTCAAAGCCGATGCCGCGCAGCGTGACCTGCGGCGCGCTGCCAACGGTCACACTGCGCGGAGAGACCGAGACCACATCAAACGTCAGCAGCGTCTCGCAGATGCCTTTCTGCAGGCTGCAGGCTTGTCCCATAGGACAGGTTGGTGGACAGCCGCCCATATCGGCCGCTCCTACGTTGACGCAGCGCTCAAGGACATCGTCGCAGACTTGGTTGCTGCCGCACAGGTTGGCATTGACGCGACAGTTATCGGGATGATTGCCGCGCAGCGGACGAAACAGGGCATCACACGAAAGAAGGCACAAAGGAAGGAGCCAGCAGAGTGCGTGTTTTTTCATCGAAGTACCTGGCGCATGCAACGAGCTAGCGCACTGGGTTAGCGGACAGGATCGGCTTGCTTTTCCGTCGGTGTCACCGGCACGAGCTGCTTTTCATATTCCGTGATCGTTTTTTGGCGGCCAGGCAGCGCAACCAGCACGGCACCGCTGCCAAGCAGCACGCCACCCAGCACCAGCAGCGCGACTCCTGCGGGCCTAGTCTGATAGATCTCGCGGCACGTACCATTGGGCGAAATCGGAGGATCCAGACAGCCGCCGTGCAGGGTCAGCGCGCCGATCCCCAAGCCACCCACCCCGAGCCCCAGCGCCATGGCGGCAACGCCCAAGCCGATGCGCAGACGCGATCGCGGTTCGCGCACGATGCGAGTCCGCGCAATCAGGATCTCTTTTGGCGGTGGCGGTGGTTCGTTCACGGGCAGAAGCGGCGCTGGGGCTGGCTCAGGCAGATCGCGCAGCACGGCTTCGGCGGTGGCCACCTGTCCTGCGCTCACGGTGACTTGCAGCGTCTCGACCTGATAGCCCTCGCGGCGCAGCGTCAGGTTGTGCGTCTCGGCATAGGCGGCACGCTGGTACGGCGTCACGCCCAGGCGCTGTTCGCCTTCATAGATCTCGGCTGCAGTCGGCGTCGATTTCACCACCAGGGTTCCACGCGGTCGCGCGATGCCCTTGGTCAGAGCGGTCTTGGCAAGCTGCCCCGCAAGTACGCTGCTGGCTTCCGCTGTACAGGCATCGCAGGTCTGTTCCGCAAGCGCACCCACGATCCCGATTTTGCGATCGAGGAACGAAACCGACAGTCGACGCGAGCCCGGTTTTTCCTGCGCCTTGGACTGCACGCGCAGCGAATAGCTGATGCCGTTCTTTTCGGCCAGCGTCGCCAAGCACGGCGCATCGTTCAAGCAGCCAGCAGGCTGCTGTGCCTGGGCCAAGGCCACCTCGGCGCGCAGCACGATGTAGTTCGATGCCTGCAAGGCCTGCTGCACGGCTCGCTCAATGCGGCCTGCTTCATCGGCCGACAGATCATCTTGAATCAACAGAACCGCTGGAAGCAGCGTCACCAGCACCGCGCCCGAGTCGGCATCCATGCGCATCTCGGCTTGATGGCCAGCGCGAATCGCGACCTTGCCCTGCAGGCGTTTTTTGCCGTGCTCAATGGCGATGCGATGACTGCCTGGTTCACACAGAAGCGGCAGGGGCAGGGGCAGCGTCCCGACGATGCGGTCATCTAGCAGCACCAGCGCGCCGCGTGGACCGAACAGCGCCACTTGTCCTGCAAGCAGCGCGGGCGTGTTCAGCACCTGCTGGGCATGCTCACGCGCTTGCCTCGTCTTTTCATCGGATGCGCTCTGCACCTCGGGGGCCGCGAGATAGCGCCGGAACAAATCCTGCGCCGCCACGCTACGCCCTTCCGCTTGCGCCAGCAGTGCCAACAGGTAGATCAGCATCGGCTCGGCTCGCTCGCGATATGCCGCGGCAAGAGCGGTGTGCGCGTCGCTGAATTTCTTTTCTTGCTGGGCTTTGGCCGCGCGGCTCAACAGATCCTCGCGAGACTCTGCCCGTTTTCGCGCATCGACCTGCCCGGCTGAGCACACGCAGGCCAAGACGAAGAGCACACAAAGAAAGGACCAGGCCCTGCTCTTGACGACGAACCGCATCTGCCATCCCCACAGGCGACTATCGACACGAACCAAAGGTCTTGGTCTCACCGGCCTCTACCTCAACTGCTTGCGCTTCGCCGTCGATGTCGATCTGGGTCATGCCCGTCTTGACCCAGCGTCGAATGACTTGGCACTTCTTGCCCACCTGCTTTGAGATCACGATCAACCCCAGGCTGGGCTTTAGCTTGGTCATCGCCGCTTGCAGCGTGGCCACTTGCTCGGTCGATAGCTTGATCGCTGACGCCCGCGCCACAAGCTGCTCGTATTCCTGCATGGCATCGACCCAGAAGCTCTTCGCTTCATAGGTCTGTCCCAGCGAGACCGTGCTTTCGAACGCCAGCTTGGCGCACAGCGGGGAAGCCGTGCTGGCCTTGGCACACTTGGCCAGTGCCTTGGCCAGGCCTTTGCGTGCGCGCTCGGTGTCTTTCTTGGCCAGCGCTTGCTGCACTTTTTCAAAAAGTTGGCTCGCGGCGTCCGCGCTTTTTCCACCTGATTCCGTCCGCGCCGCGTCGCTTGCATCACCTTTCGGCGAACCACTTGCGCCTTGGTTTTCCGTCGCTGTTGCGGTGGCTGGCGGCGCTGCACTGGCTGCCGGATCCGGGGCCTTGGCTGCAGCATCAAGCAGAAGTGCTGCGACGCTCACACCTGCGTCGTGCGCGTCGCCTTGACTGGCTCGCGAAGTCGGTATGGTGGTCTCTGCGCGTGGCGTGCTGCGCGCAAGCGTCTGGGTCTCGCGCGGCAGAAGGACCCGCGACAGCAAGACCTGCGCACGCGAGCGCACCAGCGGATCGCCGTCTTGGGATAGGCGTCGCAAGATCGATCGCGCCTCTGCCGTGGCCGCGCTCACCGCACTTGCGCTCGCTGGAGAAGCCGTGGCTGGCGATGGGCTCGCGGTACCGGCGCTCGCCGCAGGCGTTGCTGTTATAGGAAGCTCGGCGACGACTTCGGCCACGCGCTGACGGACGCGCGGATCGTGGTCTTGCGCCGCTAGCGCCAGCAAGCCCAGGGCTCGATCCGGCGGCAGAAGTGCGCTGGCTTCGACGGCGGCCAAGCGGTTTTCGATATCCGACCCTTTCAGGGCCGCGTCCATGCCCGGTGGTTCCGCTTCATTCGCACCGATCTTGCGCAAGCTGGCATATGCCGAGATCGCGTCGGCTCCACCGTGTGCCAAGCCTTCTTGCAACACCTGCTTCAGTGGCTCTTTTTCTTGCGCGGATGGCGGCGAGGAAAACAGGCTGGCCAAGCGCACCGCTGCCGTAAAACGCACGCCATACGCGGCATCGCGCACCAGCGGATTTAGCAGCGCAGCCTCAGCAGGTGCCTTCTGCACAGCGAGCTTGCGCAGCAGCTCATCGGTCGAGGTCAGGAAGCTGCTGAACAGCGCTCGCTGTCCCTGATCTCCCAGGCGCAGCAGCAGCCCGCTGCTCAGCAGCTGTTCTTCTTGTGTTCCCGACTTCAGCGTCTCAGCCAGCCAGCCTGATAGGTCGTTGGCCAGCGAGCGCAGCCCGCCCGCTGATAGCCGCTCTGCGACTTTTTCCATCGAGAACAGCGCCTCTTTGCGGACCTGCGCATCGCCATCGCGCAGCGTTCCTGCAAGCGCCGCAAGAGCAGGCTTGTCGCGCTTACGACCCAGAGCGCGCACGGCACTGCGCCGCACGCGTGCATCGCCATCTGTGCTGAGCTGAGCAAGAAGCTGTACAGCCTCGGGGGCGTTGCTATCCCCCAGCACATCCGCCGCGCCGCGCCGCGTGATCCAGTCATCGCTGCTGATCGCGGCTTGCGCCCACAGAAGTCCACGCTGCGACAGCACCGTTGGTTCATGATCCGCGATCTGCACAATCGCGGCCGCCAGACTCTGTCGCAGCTCGGCTTCTTGTGCGCGCGTGAAATGAGCACCCAGGTGCCGAACATCCTCGCGCTCGCCAAAGAACCCCAGGCCTTCCGCGGCCAAGCGCACAGCCGCAGCGGACGCCCGTCGATCGCCGATCACGTGCCGCAAAAGTGCCAGCGCGGCTGCATCGCCCTGAACCGACAGCAAGCGCGCCACGCTGAGCTGATCGGCCTCGCGCTTTTGCAGGCGCGCACGCAGGTATGCGGTGCCTTGCGCATCGCCCTCTTGTGCCAACAGGCCGGCCGCCCGAAGCGCGCGATCGGGCGTCGTTCCCAGCTCGGTCCGCAGCTTTTCGTTGGCGCCGGGATCGCCGCAGTGCAGAAGGCGCGCCCAGATCGAAAGCGTATCCGCATCGCTGGTCTGCGAGGCATGCTGACGCAGCACAGAAAGTGCGCTCGCCTCGCCACGCTCGCACAACACATACGCCGCGCGAAGCTGCAGATCGCCGCGCTCATGCGAAAGCGCATGCTGCAGGAACGTGCGTCCCTGCGCATCGCCCAGGGCATCCAGCGCCGTCGCTGCCGCCACTTGAACCGGCACCGGCTGCGCCCCCGCAAGCAGCGGCTGCAAGCGGGGGATGGCTTGACGATCGGCCAGCCCGCCCAAGGCCAGAGCAGCCTGCGCCCGCACTTCGTCTTGCCCATCTTGCAGAAGCGGCTCGATGTCGCTGCGTGCGATGCCATCGCCGCCGTGACCCAAGCGCTGCAGAGCCCCGCGGCGCAGAGCCGGCGAAGCCGACGTCAGATCCGTCTTTAGCGCCGAGACCGCTTGCGCTCGCAGCGCCAACAGCTCGGCAGCGCTTATGGGCGGTCCGCTTTCGTTTTTGTCCTTGGCCTGATGCAGCAAGGCGTATCCCAGTCCCGCGATCGAAAGCAGAAGCGGTGCAACGATCAGCGCCTGCGTCGAGCGACGCAGCCCACGCAAGCCCTGCCGAGGCTGCAGCGCTGCAAGCTCGGCCTCTAGCGCCTCTTCGACTTCGTGCATCGATGCAAAGCGAGCCGCTGGATCTTTGGCCAAAAGACGCAGGATCAGCGCCTCTAGCGAGCCGTGGATCGCCAGATTCGGGCGCCGTTTGCGCGGTGGCAGCGGGGCTTCCGTCAGGTGCTTGAACAGAAGCTTCGAAACCGTGGGCGCAGTAAACGGAACCTCGCCCACCAACATCTCATACAGGATGCAGCCGAGCGCGTACTGATCCGCGCGAGCGTCGATTTCTCCGGCGCGCACTTGCTCGGGCGACATGTAAAGAGGCGTGCCAAGCAGCGTGCCCGGCAGCGTGTAGCGCTCGCCCGCGCTCATGGACGAAGGCGCTACGCTTCGATCAAGTGAAGGCGTACGTACCGACGCAGATGATCCCGATTGAGCTGGTGTATTTGGCGCCTGTCCATCATCCGCCGCGCCGTCGACAAAGCCACTGGCCACTGCCCCTGGCTCGGGAACCGCCACCGCCCCCTGCAAAAGCGCGATGCCAAAGTCGACGATCTTGACGAAGTCTCCTTTGCCATCGTGCTCCAGCAAGAAAATATTCTCGGGCTTGAGATCGCGATGGACGATGCCCTGATCGTGGACGGCGTGCAGGCCGCGGGCGATCTGCAG